>NZ_NPFZ01000067.1:0-12034 GCF_002259425.1 Rhodococcus sp. 14-2470-1a | reverse complement strand
ATATACTTCGCTTGCCTTCACCGAAGCGTTGATCGAATCGGGGCTGGCCGGATCGATCGGAAGCGTCGGCGATGCGCTCGATAATGCGTTGATGGAATCAACGATCGGCCTGTACAAAACCGAGCTGATCGACCGCCAGAAGTCGTGGACTGGTCGGGCCGAGATCGAACGGGAAACCGCGTCGTGGGTGCATTGGTTCAACACCAGCCGCTTGCACTCCTCGATCGGCTACATTTCGCCCGTCACCTATGAAAACGAGTACCGTCAGCAATGCTCGATCGCCACTTCCGACCGCGAAGTGGCTTGAACCAGGTCTCCATCAGATCCAGGACAGTTCAATTGAAATGTCCTTGGCAGGTGCACGTGGCTCTAAAATAAGGACGTTGGGCGCAACGCGCTTGGCATGGAACCGTTGCCTCCGGGCAGATCAGAGGAAAGTTCAGCAATGGCGTTGAAGAAATCGGACCTCTACAGCTCGCTATGGGCAAGTTGTGACCAGCTTCGCGGCGGTATGGATGCCAGCCAGTACAAGGACTACATCCTCACATTGTTGTTCGTGAAATACGTCTCCGATAAGGCCGCGACCACCGCGGACAGCAGCCTCATCGAGGTACCCGTGGGTGGCTCGTTCGACGACATGCTCGCCGCCAAGGGCGACAAGGAGATCGGCGACCGCTTTAACAAGACTATCGCCAAGCTCGCTGAGGCCAATGGCTTGCGCAACGTCATCGACCAGGCTGACTTTCTCGATGAAGAGAAGTTAGGCAAGGGCAAGGAGATGGTCGATCGGCTGTCGAAGCTCATCTCCATCTTCGATGACCTCGATTTTCGTGGCTCGCGCGCTGAGGGCGACGACCTGCTTGGCGACGCCTACGAGTATCTGATGCGCCATTTCGCCACCGAGTCCGGCAAGAGCAAGGGGCAGTTCTACACCCCGGCCGAGGTCTCCCGCATTCTTGCCAAGGTGGTTGGAATTGGTTCGAATACCCGCCAGGACCAGACCGTTTTCGACCCGGCCTGTGGCTCCGGTTCGCTGCTGCTCAAGGCTGCAGCCGAGGCGCCCCGCGGCATGACGATCTACGGCCAGGAGAAGGACAACGCCACCTGGGCGCTGTCCAAGATGAACATGATCCTGCACGGCAACGAGATCGCCGAGATCGAAAAGGGCGACACCATCACCAGCCCGCAGTTCACCAAGGGTGACCACCTGCGGACCTTTGACTACATCGTCATGAACCCGCCGTTCTCGGTGAAGTCCTGGAACAACGGCCTCGAGAACGACTACGGCCGCTTCGAGTACGGCCGCCCGCCGGAGAAGAACGGCGACTACGCTTTCCTCCTGCACGCGCTCACCTCACTCAAGAGCACCGGCAAGGCCGCGATCATCCTGCCGCACGGCGTCCTGTTCCGCGGCAACGCCGAGGCCACCATCCGCACCCGCCTGCTCAAGCAGGGATTCATCAAGGGCATCATCGGCCTGCCGGCAAACCTGTTCTATGGCACCGGCATTCCGGCCTGCGTGGTCATCCTCGACAAGGAAAACGCCCAGGCTCGCACCGGCGTCTTCATGATCGACGCCTCCAAGGGCTTCATGAAGGACGGCAACAAGAACCGTCTACGCAGCCAGGACATCCACAAAATCGTCGACACCTTCAACAAGCAGATCGAGATCGACCGCTACTCGCGCATGGTGCCGGTGAGCGAGATCGCCGAGACCGAGAACGACTACAACCTCAACATCCCGCGCTACATCGACTCCTCAGAACCCGAGGACCTGCAAGACCTCAGCGCCCACCTGCACGGCGGTATCCCCGACCGTGACCTCGACGCACTCCAGAGCTATTGGGACGCCTTCCCGCAGCTGCGCAGCCAGATCTTCGCGCCGAATCGTCCGGGCTACAGTGACCTGGCGATCGACGTCAGCGCAGTGCAGCAGGCGATCTTCGACGCGCCCGGCTTCCATAAGCTCCGCGACGAAGCGACCGGCATCGTCGAAGACTGGTTCGCATCGCACTGCGACGCACTGGCCGGCATCACCGCCGACACCAAGCCGAACGAGCTCATCGCGACCATCGGCGACGACCTGCTGGCGCGCTTCAAGCCGATGCCGCTGCTCGACGAGTACGACGTCTACGAGCAACTGATGAGCTACTGGCACGACATCATGCACGACGATGTCTACCTGGTTATGGCGGACGGCTGGCTGACCGCCGCCAAGCCGCGCAAGACCATCGAGGACAAGGAACGCAAGCTCACTGAGGCACCCGATCTGGTTGTCGGATCGGGCCGTAGCGCCACCAAGTACAAGACGGACCTCATGCCGCCGGCTCTAATCGTGGCGCGCTACTTCGCTGACGAACAGGCCGCTATTGAAGACCTCACCGCTACCGCCGAAGAAGCCACCCGCGCTGTCGAGGAGTACGTCGAAGAACATGCCGTCGAAGTCGGACTGCTTGCCGACGCCATGGACGACGACAAAATCTCCAAGGCGCTCGTCGCCGCACGGCTGAAGGCGATCAAGACCGGTGGCGATCCCGACGAGATCAAGGCTATGCAGCACGCTATCAGGCTGTATAGCGCCGAAGCGCTCGCTAAGAAGGCCGTCAAGGACGCACAGGCCGAGCTCGATCTCGCCACGCTCAAGAAGTACGGCGACCTGACCGAGGAGGACATCAAGACGCTCGTGCTCGACGACAAGTGGCGAGCGACCGTCGTGCACCGCGTTGCTAGTGAAGTCGAAGCACTCACACTCGACCTGGTTGCGCGCATTCAGCAGCTCGGTGAACGATACGCCGAGACAGTCGCTCGCCTGGACGTCGAGCTAGAGGAGCTCGAAGCCAAAGTTGCCTCGCACCTGACAGCTATGGGGGTCAACTCGTGACTGCGGTTGAGCGGGTGCCGTTGGGTCAACTTCTTCGTCGGGCACCTCGGTATGGCATCAACGCGGCTGCTGTGCCGCTGAAGCCAAATGTCCCGACGTACATCAGGATCACAGATATCGACGATGATGGAAGGTTCGCACCCAGCCCAAAGGTTGGCGTAGCGCATCCAGCATCTGGAAACTACATACTTAGTTCCGGCGAGCTTGTATTTGCAAGGACAGGAGCGAGTGTTGGAAAGTCGTATCTCTACAATCCTGATGCCGGCCAACTTGTGTATGCCGGATTCCTTATCAACGTTGCTCCCGATTCAAAGCTACTGAATCCCAAATTCCTTTCGCTTTACGTACAGACCAAGGAATATTGGGACTGGATCGCGCGTACGTCGGTACGAAGTGGCCAGCCCGGCGTGAATGGTCAGGAATACGCGCAACTCCCTGTGCCGCTGCCGAACATTACCGTTCAGAACGCAATTGCGGACACGATGGGTGATCTCGACGACCTAATCGCCACCCTCGAACGCCTCATCACCAAGAAGCAGGCGATCAAGCAGGGCATGATGCAGCAGCTCCTGACCGGCCGCACCCGCCTGCCAGGATTTACTGAACCATGGGGGGAACCGTCTTGCTTCGACGAGCTTTGTACCCGACTAACTGGCTTCTGGGGGGAGTCTCGTGCGATCGCGAAGGCGCCCCATCGAGTCCAGGTTATAACGGCCGGAGACATTTCACCTAAAGGTCACCTCAAGGGCGCTGCGACGCGCTTCTTTTCAAGCGCCCAGTTAGCTAAGGCACGATGCATTCGGGACGACCTAGTGGTGACGAGCAGCGGCAATGGTCTTGGCAAGACGGCCTACATTGACGAACCTGGAAGACTTGCGGCATCGAACTTCGTTCGCATCTTGCGACCTCGGAGAGGAGTTTCGGGCTTGTTCTTGGCTCAACTCATGCGTACTTCAGCAGCTCGCGACGTGCTTGATTCGAACACAGCTACGAGCGCCTATCCCAACCTTCTGCCAGGCTTTTTCACGGAACGCTGGATTCCTCATCCGTCATTCGACGAGCAACTGGCAATTGCTGCTGTCCTTCGGGATACAGATCGTGAAGTGGCGGCTCTGCAAAAGCGCAGAGCCAAGGCTCGCGCCATCAAGACCGGCATGATGCAGCAACTCCTCACCGGCCGGACTCGGCTGCCAGTGGAGGTGGCCACATGAGTGCCGGTAAATCGGTCCGCCTATTCCTGGCTGATGGCACGCCGGGTGGATTGCTGACGGCCGAATTTATGAACTGGACCGGTCATGTAGTGGCTGCCCCGCGCTCAGACTTGGCTGCACTGTTGAAGCGTCCCGAGGCGACCCCGTACTGGCATCTACATCCTGCTTGGCGACGATCCGAGCAGCCTGGGCGGGCAGATGGCCTACATCGGTGAAGGTGACGATGTCAGCAAGCGCCTGTATCAGCATGCTCGCTCGGAAGACCAGAACGGCAAAGACTTCTGGGATCGAGCCATCGTGCTGACCAGCAAAGACACCAACCTGACGAAGGCGCATGCTCACTACCTGGAAAGTCGGTTTATTATGCTTGCGCTCCAAGCTAGCCGAGCGCGACTCACCAATGGCACGACGCCACCGCCGATCGTCCTGCCTGAAGCTGATGTGTCGGACATGGAGTATTTCATCGAGCAGGCCAAGATCGTGCTGCCGGTGCTCGGGGTGAGCCTCTTTCGATCACCGCGAACGACGTTGGTGGGATCGAACTCCGAAACTGCCGAAAGCGCGACGGATTCGCCGCTGTTCGAAATGGCGCTGAAGAAGTCCGGCATCACCGCAACCGCACAAGAAGTCGACGGCGAGTTCACCGTGATCGAAGGCTCCAGCGCCCGGCCGAAGTGGACGGGCGGCGAGGGACACAGCTACACCAGCCTGCGGGCGAAGCTGGAGCAGGACGGCACACTCGTGCCCACACCCGACGGATCGGCGATGCGCTTCACCCGCAACCACGTATTTGCCAGCCCGAGCGCAGCCGCCGCCATTGTGGCCGGCCGCAGTGCTAACGGCCGCACCGAATGGCTGATACAAGGTGCACGAAGAACATATGGACAGTGGGAAACCGAAGGAGTTGAGGAGGCGATGAAGCAGGAGGTGACCAATGAGTGATGTAGGACAGATTGAACGAAAGGCGCAAAACCGGGTGGTGGCGCTGTTTCGAGACCAGCTCGGCTACGAGTACCTCGGCAACTGGGAGTACCGCGAGGGCAACGCCAACGTCGAGACCGAGCTACTGACGCAGAACCTGCGCGCTCGCGGCTACGACGACAACCTCATCAACCGTGCCCTCGACCAGCTCGGCAAAGCCGCCTCGGTCGGTGCCGGCCACGACCTCTACGAGGCGAACAGGGACGTCTACGGACTGCTGCGTTACGGCGTGAAGGTCAAGCCTGGAGTCGGTGAGCAGACCGAGACCGTCTGGCTGATCGACTGGAAGATCCCCGACGCCAACCACTTCGTTGTCGTCGAGGAGGTCACCGTCGCCGGGCAGCACACCAAGCGCCCCGACGTGGTGCTGTACGTCAACGGCTTGGCGCTTGCCACGTTGGAACTCAAACGATCCAAAGTCGCTGTCTCGGAAGGCATCCGGCAGACCATCGGCAACCAGCAGCCCGAGTTTATTCGCTCCTTCTTCCCGACAGTGCAGTTCGTCTTCGCCGGTAACGACGTCGAAGGCCTGCGCTACGGCGTCATCGACACTCCCGAAAAATACTGGTTGGAGTGGAAGGAACCCTCCGACGTCGCCGATCCGCTTGATCGAGCGCTGCTGCAGATGTGCAGCAAGCCGCGCCTCCTTGAACTGATCCACAACTTCATCGTCTTCGATGCTGGCGTCAAGAAGGGCCCGCGCCACAACCAGTACTTCGGCATCAAGGCTGCCCAGGAGCGCATCGCTAAGCGTGAGGGCGGCATCATCTGGCACACCCAAGGCTCGGGCAAATCTCTGACGATGGTGTGGCTTGCCAAGTGGATTCGCGAGAACCAGCCCGGCGCCCGCGTGCTCCTGATCACTGACCGCACCGAACTCGACGACCAGATCGAGAAGGTCTTCAACGGCGTCAACGAGCAGATCTACCGTACCAAGAGCGGCGCCGATCTCATCAGCTCACTCAACGCCAGCGAGCAGTGGCTGATCTGCTCCCTAGTCCACAAGTTCCGCACTGCCGACAGCGACGGTGAAGACGACGAGACGACCGCCGACTTCATCAAAGAACTGCACGCCACCATCCCGAAGGACTTCAAGGCCAAGGGCAACATCTTCGTCTTCGTCGACGAAGCCCACCGCACCCAGTCCGGCAAGATGCACACCGCCATGAAGGCGCTGCTGCCCGAGGCTATGTTCATTGGCTTCACCGGCACTCCGCTACTGAAGGCCGACAAAGCCACCAGCATCGAAACCTTCGGCTCGTTCATCCACACCTACAAGTTCGACGAAGCGGTGGCTGACGGTGTGGTCCTGGACCTGCAGTACGAAGCTCGCAACATCGACCAGGAACTGACCAGCCCGGCACAGGTCGACAAGTGGTTCGAGGTCAAAACCAAGGGCATGACCGACCTCAGCAAGGCCGAGCTCAAGAAGCGCTGGGGCACCATGCAGAAGGTCGTCTCCTCCGAGCCGCGCGCCAAACAGATCGTCAACGACATCCAGCTCGATATGGAGACCAAGCCCCGCCTGATGGACGGGCGCGGCAATGCAATGCTCGTCGGCTCGAGCATCTACCAGGCCTGCAAGTTCTACGAGATGTTCGTCGCGGCTGGCTTCAAGGGCAAGTGCGCCATCGTCACCAGTTACACCCCGAATGCCAGCGACATCGCCAAGGAAGACTCCGGCGCGGGCAAGACCGAGAAGATCCGCCAGTACGACATCTACCGCAAGATGCTGGCCGACTACTTCGACGAACCCGAAGACGCCGCCGTGAACAAGGTCGAGGAGTTCGAGCAAGCCGTCAAGCGCCAGTTCATCGAGAACCCCGGCCAGATGCGGCTGCTGATCGTGGTCGACAAGCTACTGACCGGCTTCGACGCGCCTTCGGCCACGTACCTGTACATCGACAAGAAGATGCGCGACCACGGTCTGTTCCAGGCCATCTGCCGCGTCAACCGCCTCGACGGTGACGACAAGGACTACGGCTACATCGTCGACTACCAGGACCTGTTCAACTCCATCGAGAATGCAGTCGACGACTACACCTCCGGTGCACTGGACGGCTACGAGAAGAAGGACATCGAGGGACTGCTGTCTGATCGCATCGAGAAGGCCCGCGAGAATCTCGACGAAGCTCTCGAACGCATCCGCGCCCTCGTCGAACCTGTTGTGCCACCGAAGAACACGCTGCAGTACCAGCAGTATTTCTGCGCGGTGGAGCAGGGCAACGCCGAACAGCTCAAGGCCAACGAGCCGAAGCGTGTCGAGCTGTACAAGGCGGTCGCGGCCGTCACCCGTGCCTACGCCAACTTGGCGAACGACATGATTGCTGCCGGTTACAGCCAAGCCGACGCCGAGGCGATCAAGTCCGAGATCGCACACTACGTCGACGTGCGTGCCGAGGTGAAGCTCGGTGCTGGTGAGGACGTCGACTTCAAGCAGTACGAGGCCGGCATGCGGTTCCTGCTCGACACCTACATCCAGGCTGGCGCTTCCGAAGTCGTCTCCAACTTCGAAGATACGGGTCTGATCGACCTGATCGTCAAGCTCGGCGCTGGTGCGATCGACAAGCTGCCCGCCGGGATCAAGAAGGACCCCGAAGCGGTCGCCGAGACCATCACCAACAACATGCGCAAGGTGATCATCGACGAGCACGCGCTGAACCCGAAGTACTACGACAAGATGAGCGAACTGCTCGACGCCATCATCGAACAGCGCCGCCAACAGGCCGTCGACTACCAGGAGTACCTGGCGAAGCTGCTCGATGCGGCGAAGCAGCTCGGCACCAAAGAGTCGGACACGAAGTATCCCGACTGGGCAGACAACGGCGCGCGGCGGGCGCTGATCGACTTCGGCTGGCCCGATCCGGCAACACCGATCCAGGTGGATACCGCGATCTTGACGAGCAAGCCGCACGACTGGGTGGGCAACGCGATGAAGGAGAAGGTGGTCAAGCGGGCGATTAGTCGCACGTTGCCAGATGATTTCGACCGCCTCGACGAACTATTTGAACTAGTGAAGGCGCGCGATGAGTACCGCTAACGCCTACCTCACTATCCGTGGCATCGACATCGACGTCATTTACAAGGACATCAAGAACCTGCACATCGGGGTCTACCCGCCGCTGGGCCGCGTGCGGGTGGCCGCACCAGCACGACTCGACGACGATGCTGTGCGCCTTGCCGTGATCCAGCGTCTGCCGTGGATCAAGCGGCAACGCGATAAGCTGCGGTCCGCCGAGCGGCAGTCCGAGCGCGAGATGGTGACCGGCGAGTCGCACTACGTGTGGGGCGTTCGTCGCCGGCTCAAGGTCGTCGAACGGCCCGGTCGGGCGCACTTCGAGATCGACGGCGAGCGGCTGGTGTTCTACGTGCCCGCTGACACCTCGGCCGAGAAACGACGCGCCTACCTCGACAAATGGTACCGCGACCAGCTTCGCCAAGAGATCCCCGACCTCATTGCGAAGTGGGAGCAGGCGCTCGGTGTGACTGTGCCGAAGTGGACGATCCGGCGGATGAAGACCAAATGGGGCTCCTGCAACCGCGAGACCCGGCACATCTGGTTTAATGCCGAACTCACCAAGAAGCACCCCGACTGCCTGGAGTACATAGTCGTCCATGAGATGACGCATTTCTTCGAACGCAACCACGGCGAGAGGTTCACGAGCCTGATGGATCAATACTTGCCCGATTGGCGCAGCCGGCGAGACCAACTCAATGCAGCGCCTCTAGGTGCTGAAGAGTGGCGGTCATAGGTATGAATATGCGTGCACCCAAGAGCGAAGCTACCGGAACTTCAGGTCAATCTTTTGTGAAGGGAGAGTTTGAAGAGCTTGGCTGGGGTGCCGTACCTAATCCTGAGCACGACCTCGGTACAGATCTGTGGCTGATGGCTAGAGATGAGAACCGATTTGACTTGGGTGCTCTCGTTGGCGCTCAGGTTAAAACCGGAGAATCCTACTTTAAGTCCCCGAAGAAGGATGAGGGGTCTGGTGAGATTGTCGGCTGGTGGTACGCAGAAGGGGATGACAGTCACTTCGACTACTGGAGTGAGCACACTACGCCACATATTCTGGTACTGCGCGACGCAAAGACGAAAACTTCATATTGGGTTCATGTCACCTCTGAGGTTCTTCAGTCAACTGGTAAAGGAAACAAGATCCTTGTACCTGCTTCGCAGACGGTCGATGAAAGCAGTCGCGAGGCGCTCACGGCTGTAGCGACTAGCCCTTCCAAAGCGGCCAGCCTCGATGGCAGCGTCTGGGGAGCCAGTTGGAAGGTCCCGCAGTCTGACCGACTCAGATATGCCTTGATGGCCCCCAGGCTGGTTGCGCCCCACCCGAACAAGGGCCAAGTGCTGCCGGATGCCACGGAAGCCATAGCAATGCTGACACAGGGGCGATTTGGTGATCTGCGGGATGTAGCATCACCCGGCAAGCGCGCGGAAGCAAAAGAAGTCGCTGATCCCGAATCTTACGTTTGGAAGCTATTCGACGCCGCCTGGAAATGGGTGGTATCGGGCGACCTGTCCGGGCTCCGAGATCTAGGTGAGACGACGGACCATCGCTACATTGCCGGAGTGACGGCCTTGCGAGCCGCAGCCTTGATCGAGCACGGTCAACCAGGAGAGGCTCTCACTGCCGTGCAGGCGGTGCGATCTCAAGAAGGACTAAGCACAATCGATCTTGCGTGGCTGAAGAGCCACGAGTCGCGCTGTTTGGTTGAGTTGGGCCAGTTGGAGGAAGCTCGCGACCTCGCTCTCGAGGTGCAGAAACTCCGAGCGATAGCACCTAATGATCCTACCGCCAATGCGCTTGTCGCGGTTACCACTGCACTTGTATTCGACACGAGCGGTTTTGGCGCGCGAGACGTAGGTGAACTCATTCAGTCTATCGACACCTCAACTCGCTGGTGGCGTTCACAGACCATCGCCAACGGGCTCGAAAGATACTTCGATAAGCAATTTGACAATTGGGGCCGTGATTCGAGTGTCATATGGGCTGCGAGCGATACCGTGTGGACAAGCCTCCGCTCGGCAACGCTTCTAGCCGGCTTGAGCGCAGATCACGGGGGCTGGCGTAACGCTATGTCGTTACTGGCACGCCGTGAGCTAATGAAAGCAACCTCGGCGGATACTGAGATTATTCTGGAGGCATTGACGGACTTGCTGAGGGCGGGTGCCAAGAGTCAGTTAGTGCTTGCAGTTCGCAAACTCGGTGACGATGGCCCTGTCGAGCCACTCGTCATCCTGACTGGGAGCCTGCGACTGGAATCGGCTCCAAGATCATCCCTCGGGTCTGCCCTTGCGTTCTTGCGCTACGCAGGAGACTTCGCTGAAGTTGCGAACGCTGATCGACATGCAGAATGGCTGCTCCTCACACTTGAGAACCCCGCCCAGATTCGTGATCGATTGAAGCCACTCTTTTTGGTCGAAACCGCCCTACTGGAATCACTCGGCGGTTTGATGCGAAGTATTTCTCCGACGATGAAACGTCGGGTCATGGACCACATCCTCAGGCTTCCGGCGATTGAGGACCAGAGTCTAGCGAGCGGCTATGGACGACTCGTCGCTCTTGTAGGAGGTGACCAGTGGTCCGAAGACGACCGCGCACGGCTATCCGCCAGAACCGATGATAACTGGGAGCTCGAAGACGACGTTCACGGCGTCCTCGCAGCGAACGATCCGGATTTTAGGGACGGACTTCAGGAGAAGATCAGGAACGGAGATCTAATCGCGTTGGGCAACTTCGGAAAGGTCACAGATCTACCCAGGGATGTAGCGGAGGCAGCGATCCAGCATTTGGTGACTCGTATCGAAACCCAAGTAGAACAAGCTCGAAAAGGAAGCTACGGCCTGGGCGGACCCGAACTCGGACAAGCGATAGTTGTATTGAATGCTTGGCATCGCGAGGTCGCGCGATGGGACGTAGTGGAGATGCTACTTTCTGAGCACATGTCTCACCCAAGCCACATCATTGATACGCTGGACTCTCTCGGCAAGGTTGCAGAACAGATTCCATTTTCCGAGAAGGTGCTTCTCAAGCCTCTCCTTGAAGAGATCACTCAAAGGCCGGCGTACGAACGTGACACGGCCTTCATTCCGCTCAATTCGTCCCCCCAATCGGCAGCTAGGCTTGCATTGCTTCGCATTTTCCCGGATGAGGTAGCCGACTCGACAATTCAGGACCTTCTTGCAGGTTCGGACAGTGACCGCGAGGTAGCCGCCACTGTCGCAGGAACGAGGAGGGCGAATGGAGACCGCAATCTGCTTAGCTCCTTAGCTAGGGATGTACACCCGCAGGTACGGGTAGCAGCGATCGTGGGATTGGCGAAGTGGTTTGCAAGTGAGAACTACGTACCCGCGACCGCGGCGGTAGTGACAGTACTAGTCCGACGTGGCGGCCCACTCACAGCCACGCAGGTGAGTAGATGTTTGCTCGGCATGCCCAGGAGCGAGGCTAGGGATGCATTGCTGCGATCTCTCGCCAACCACCCTTCTGCTCTCGTGCGAGCCCGGGTAGCGGTCGGTCTGACCGATTGACGACGGACCCAATAAGGTAGCGGATGTGCATCAGTATCGTGCGCCGGTCGACCGGTCGTGATCCAAATCACTGGTTGAGCATGCCTGCGACAATCAATCGCACATCCGCATGCCCCATCCCACTTCCGCCGCAATCGCCTCCGGCTTCAATCCTTCCGCCCACAGCTCCCGAACCCGATCTTCCTGTTCGGCCGTCACCCTGCGGCGCTGCGGTGGGATTCCGGCTTTGTGAACTGTCCTGGGACTGGTGGAGACTGTGATCTCACCAGGAGAATGCAGGTATGGGTGCACCAAGGAAGTTCGATGCCGAGACTCGTGAGCGGGTGACGAGGCTCAGCGAATTTCAGCAGTTGTGCTCGGCGAAACTCGTCACCCGTGAGCGGTCTTCACTGTAGTGGTTGGCGGGTTCCGGTGGTGGCTTTG
>NZ_NPFZ01000045.1:0-13024 GCF_002259425.1 Rhodococcus sp. 14-2470-1a | reverse complement strand
GAGACCACCAGCTTCGTTGGAGACCCGCCCTCGTTGGCGGTGCCACACGGGTGATGAATTTTTGTGAGCGTCACTGCTGAATTTCGATGAGCGCCGTCACCTCATCGGGTTGTTCGGGGAGTGTCTGTGGATATTGGTCCTTCGGAGGGTACTGAACACATCGATCGACGTAACGCGGGTCTGGATACGCTGGTTGCACGGTCGCTGTCCGATCCCTCGGAGTATCGCGCGATCGCTGACCCTGACCCCGATTCACTTCAGCTTTTGTACTGGTATGGCGACGCTCCGACTGGCATTGCATGGCAAACAAGCCACTTACCCGGCGCTAAACCGGTTCTACACCCCGGTGACATTCCTGATGCAATCCGAATCGGACAATCCTTGAAAGTTGCGCAAGCCGGGGCTGTGGAATCGGCCGAATTTCGTTTTCTGACACCCTATTCGGATTATGTCGCGGTGTCGGTGTCTGCGAGAGCTATCGACCTCGATGACCGCTCCAGAGCAATCCTGGTGACGCTCCGGCCACAGGTTCCGTAATTTCTGTTTCCGTTGCCAAGACAAGCCAGCTGTTGGTAGCGTTTGCCTACGCTCACCGAGCGCCTGTGGCACGCACCTTGTAGTAGTCGGGGCGGCCTCCACGTCTTTTTCGGACGTTCC
This sequence comes from Rhodococcus sp. 14-2470-1a, assembly GCF_002259425.1. Lineage (NCBI taxonomy): Bacteria > Bacillati > Actinomycetota > Actinomycetes > Mycobacteriales > Nocardiaceae > Rhodococcus > Rhodococcus sp. 14-2470-1a. Next base: position 12,367 of record NZ_NPFZ01000045.1, on the reverse strand, counting down.
ACTCTCCTGCCCGAATTCTGCCTGACGCTGCTTTTAAGCGTAATGGCGTCTGGGCAGACGGACCTTACGAGGAATCAGTGCGGAAGAAAGTCGTGAAGAAGCCAGCAGTTCGCTCGTTCGCAAGGTTGTTGGCTACTGGTCTTACCTGCTTGGTCGTCATCGCGGCACCTAGCGTCACCGCCAGCGCGCAACCAGTCGAGCCCAGCCCCTCGGGGGGCGACTCCGCTCCGGTGGAGGTTCAGGTGCCGTCGATAAACGAGGCGTCTGGCGGCGTGGTGTAGCTGCGTCAGAGCGATTGCGCGGGCGGTCATCTCGGCGATTTCGGCGGGTAGTGGTGGTCCGTCGATGGTTCGGATTCGCATGGCCTCGAGTGTGGCATCGGGTACCGACAGATTGTGTTGCGCTGCAACGGGTTGAAGCCTGAACCGCGCGTGCACGAGCGGCCCGTCTGCGCTGTGGTCGGGGTGTAGCAGTGCGGAGCGCAGCGGAGTTCGATTCGGCGGACGCCCGCAGGGTGGCCCGACCCTGCTCCCTCACGCTTTCCCGATCCCAGGCAATGGAGAAGGCCCGCACCCGGTGTGGGGTGCGGGCCTTTCGGTCTACGGGCTGTGAGCCGGTGTCAGGGCTGTTCGGCTGGTGGGGTGGTCGGGCGCCCTTCGGCGGCGTCACGGATCCACTGGGGTACCTCGAGGCCGTCGCGTTCGTACAACGCGACCGATGCCCGTGCTGCGGCCCGCGCGACCTGTGGTCGGGCTGCGGTGGTGCGCTTCTCGGTGGTGGTCATCGTGGGTCCTCCTGCTCGTTCTGGTTGTCAGTGTCCTCGGTTTGTGCCGGTGACGCCAGTGCTCGCCACAATGCCCGGGTTGCGACAGCGCGCAGGACGTCTCGTTCGGTTCGGGTGATGAGCGGTGAGTCGGTCACCGGTGTGTAGATGTCCCAGCCCAGGGCGGCTTCGGCTTCGTTGTCGCTGGTGGTGCGTTCGAGGCACCAGGTGATCCGTTGCCAGGCTTGGGCGCGTTTGTCGGCCACGGTGCGTTGGCGGACGGTCAGGGCGACGCCGACGACGGCGAGGACACCGACGATCAGGGTGACCCAGGACGGTCCTATACATGTCAAGCGATCCGTGGGCGGGAGCAGTGAATCGTCTGTCAGTCGAGCATGTGTCAGTCGTCGAGTTCGCAGAAGCGCAGGGCGTTCTGGAACGGATCCAGTAGCTCGACGGTCGGTCCACCAGGTGCGGAGCGATCGATACCGGGTCGCAGAGTCACCAGATGGTCTCGCCGACGCAGCTCCCGGTGGAACGCCGCGATGTCGACCGTCGGCAGCCACACAGCGGCCCCTGGTGTTCCATCCCCGTGGTGTTGACTCAGGTCCAGGTGAACACCGCCACGGGTGACCCGCATGTAGAGCGGTAGATCGGCGGCGAAGCGATGCTCGAAGTCGACCTCGAATCCGAGGTAGTCGCAATAGAAGTTTCGTGTCGCGACCTCGTCATACACCCGCAGGATCGGAACAGCCGCCAGCGGACGGGGAGCGAGAAGAGCGGCGCTGCAGCTGTTCCAGTCTCGAAATCCGGCAGTGTGAGCGACGGCCTCGAGTGACTGGGCGTGGGTCAATTGTGCAGCACCTGATTCGGCCAGGAACTTTCGCAACGTTCGTGCAGCGGACTTCAACTCATCGATGGTCATGTGAACGGGCATCAGGGATCCTTCGTTGGAAGCACAACCGAGTCCGGATGCTCGCATTACCGGCGGTCAGCTGCTTCCTGACGGATTCCGATGGTGGACCCTCAGAGCAACGTGTTCACCGAACCCCGGACGGGGCGCGAGCGGCAGGTACGTCAACCTCTGCTGACATGCTGCCACATCCTGCGAGATCAGCGACGAGATCGTTGAAAACCTCCCGCGCCACGAACCGCTTGAGGCACCTGATGACGTCCTTCTTCGACAACCCGTCACCGCGCCGGCGTTGCATGTAGTCGATCGTGCGTTGGTCGTACCGCAGCCGACACACGGTGATCAAGTAGAGCGCTCTGTTCGCGGCGCGATCACCGCCTCGGTGCAGCCTCATCCTCGTCGTCTTGCCCGACGAGGCAGGAACAGGGGCGACACCGCACAACCGGGCGAACGCGGCCTCGGAATGAAGCCGGCCGATGTTCTGCCCCGCGGTCACCAACAACTGCGCCCCGTTGACCGGTCCTACCCCGCACGCTGCGCGCATCGTCGGAGCCGTCGCGGTCACCAAAGTGTCGAGCTCGCGCTCCAGAACGGCGATCTCCTCGGCCAGATCGCTGGCCCGACGACCGAGAGTCCGCAATGTCAACTTCGCAGCTTGTTCCGGATCGGACAGGCGCGACAAGTCCGGACGCAACCGGGAGCACGCTTCGACGGCTCCTTTCCCCCGCTTGTAGGTGATCGACTCACGCAGAGCCACCGGGGCGGTGATCAGAACATCTTGAATCTGTTGCAGCGCAACGGTACGAGCGTTCACTGCCGACTCCCGCGTGAGAAGCAGCATTCTGATCGATTCCACCGCTCCGGTACTCGACTTCGGAACGATGGCGTCGGCTCCGGTGAGGACGTGCCGAGCAGCCATCTCCGCATCGAGGGCATCGTCCTTCCCACGGCGAGCCCGCGCATGTTTGTTGGTCGTGTTGATCTCCGCGACCGACATGCCACGTTCGAGCAGGTGACGCGTCAGTCCCGCAGCGTACGAACCGGTGCACTCGACACCGAAGCTCGCCGGAGTTCCGAACGTCTCCACCCATTCCGACAGCTCGTTGTAGCCCTGCGCTGTGGCTCCGAACTGGCGCGCTCCTAGCCTCCTTCCACCCCGTGTGAGCACAGCTGCGTAGTGAGTGTCTTTGTGTGAATCGATGCCGACGACGATGTCACCGTCCATGTGATCCGAGCCTTCCCGTTCGACGGACTCGGCGGGCCTTCCGACCGAGTTTCGCGCTGGGTGGGCGGACGCTGGCGGTGGACAAAACAGTGATGGGGCAGAGTCGCTTCAAGGTCCTATGAAGTCACGCCGCCAGGCCCGACCACCGACGAGCGGGCCGCTCGACACCGCGACGACGCGTCTTGGGAAAGACACACCGGTCACTTGTGCGGTAGGTCAATCGTGGTGCCTAGCGACCCTGTGTCCAGTGTTCACTGCTTGAGCGGGCATCAGGGGCGTTCCTTCCAGGTGGTGCGAGGTTGGTTGCCCCGGTGCCGTCAGGCACCGGGGCGGGTGGTCACAGGCGTGCGGTTCCGCGGACGATGTCGCCTTCGATGTAGGTGAATCCGTCTCCTCGGCCGTCACGGAGCGCGAAGTGGTAGTCCGCTTGGATCCAGACGGTATCGAAGTGTCCGGCGCCGGTGAGGGTGCCGAGTAGGTCGCGGTCGGCTCCGTTGGGGAAGAACGCGACTCCGGACGAGGGCGGGTAGTAGCGGCCCAGGGTGTCGATCAGCGATTCGACGCTCCGACATTCGGCGGCCGCGTCGAGGGCCTTGTCGTAGGTGGTCCAGTAGTCGTCGTTGTCGTTGGCGGTCATGACTTGCTCCTCTGTCTGGTCGATCGGTGGTGGGCGTGGCGGGTCAGTAGTCCTCGTCCCACCGCTCTCCTGCGTAGGTGGGGTCGAAGTCGGCGGGTGCGTGGGCCGGGTAGCGGCGTCGGAGGTCGTCCTCGAGGTCGAGGCGGTCTTGCCAGTGCTTGTCGCATCTCGGGTGCGCTACTCCGGTTCCGGACAGTGCGTCCCGGTATTCGACGTCGCCGGTGCAGTCGGGTCCGTCCGCGATGCAGGTAGCGGTCTCGGTGTTCGTGGTCTCGGTCATAACTGTTGCTGCCCTTCGGAACTGGTGCCGGGTCGGTCTTGCGTCCTCCCCCCGTTTTTTCGCCGTTTCTGGCGTGAGGAGAGAAGGCAGCGCACGGGGCCGACGGGGCAACCCTTCGGCCGGACAGTTTTCGTGGGAGCGGAGCGAGCACGGGACGAAAAGTGTTCGGAGCCTTCGGTCGTAGCGCAGCGGAGCGAGGGGTTGAGGCGGCGGGCACGGGTGATGAATGCTCGCCGGTAGCCAGAACCGCTGTGAAAAAACGTCTGTGCTCTTTCCACGGTGCGGAGCGAAGCGGAGCTCGATTCGGTGGACACCGTAGGTGGCCTGATCCGCCGGCCGGAACATTTCGGCCGGCGAATCTCCCGGTGCACCTAGACGGTATGGAGGTCTTGGCTGGGGCCCCTCCGCATGTAAGCGTGGGTTGCCGACAGGAGTGGGTCCTGGCCGGTAGAGCCACAGATGTGGGAGGCCCCAGTGAAGAATCATCGTACGAGTGTTGGTTTGGATGTGCACGCACGATCGGTGGTGGCGTGCGGTTTGGATGGCGAGACGGGCGAGTTGTTCGAGCGTCGCATGTCGCCTGATCACAAAGAAATCCTGGAGTGGATTCGTTCGCTGCCAGGACTGGTGCATGTCGTCTACGAGGCGGGCCCGACCGGTTTCGGTCTGGCCCGTTTTCTGTTGGCCGCCGGTGTCGATTGTGTGGTGGCGGCACCGTCGAAAATTCAGCGTCCCCCTGGTGACCGCATCAAGACCGATGCCCGTGATGCCCGGCATTTGGCTCGGTTGCTTCATTTGAGTTCTATTGTGCCGGTTCTGATTCCGAGTACCGAGCAGGAGTCCGCTCGTGATCTGGCGCGAGCAAGGGAGGACTGCCGCGGCGATCTGGTGTCCGCACAGCATCGCCTGACACATGTGCTGCTGCGTCAAGGGATCATCTACAGCGGCGGCAAACCCTGGACCGCAGCCCACGATCTGTGGTTACGTCGCCAGCGGTTCGATTCACGTGCACTGCAGATCACCTACGACACCGCCTACGAGACCGTCATCGCCACCACCGAACGCCGGAATCGTCTCGATACCGCCATCGCGGACATGGCTGCGCATTCGTCGTTCACTCCGGTGGTGACCCGGCTGGGGTGCCTTCGTGGGGTGGCGACGTTGACAGCGTTCGGTTTGGCGACGGAGATCGGTGAGTGGGACCGGTTGACCGGCCGCTCGATCGGTGCGTTCGTCGGGTTGATCCCGACCGAGCATTCTTCCGGTGAATCCCGGTCGCAGGGCGGTGTCAGCAAAACCGGCAATGCTCACGTACGCCGACTGCTGGTCGAGGCTGCCTGGCATCATCGCAAGCCGTATCGGCCGGGGCGTGAACTGGTGGCACGGTGGAAGGCGTCGACTCCCAAAGCCAAAGCGCGAGGACATCAAGCGAACCGGCGGCTGCACGCACGGTGGGAACATTTCGACGAACGCGGTAAACGTGCGGTGGTCGCCAATGCCGGGATCGCACGAGAGCTGGCCGGCTGGTGCTGGTCGTTGGCCACGCTCGAGGAATGACTGAAGCTCCGACGCCGAAGTAGCGATCTGCGTCGGGATAGATGTCCGGAATGAACGGTCGACGACGATGTGGGATGTGGCCGAGCGTCTGGGAGTGACCCGCTAGCCGCCTATGAGCAATCCTCAACTGCGCGTTGGGATCACGCTCGACTCATAGACTTGCGATCCACTCCAGCCGAAACAGTCCGTCCTGCGGTAACCAACCCGCGTATATGAGAGTTGACGACGCGTCGAACACTACGACACGCTCACCTCCCACTCGCATCGATCACCATCCCGGCAACAGGAAGCGGTGGCACACACGACGGTGCGTGCCACCGCTTCACCATGCCGTCGTTGACAGGCCGACCTCCATATGAGGCGGCTGCCCCGGTCCCGGTGTCCTCGCCGTCGTCCGACTCGGCGTCGGCAGGGTCGAGGGCGTCGGCCAGATCGTGGACAGCGGTCAGTACTGCTTTCGCGGTGGCGGTGACCTGCTCGGGGTCTCCTGCTGCCCATCCGGCGATGTAGCCGACGCTGTAGGCGCTGGTGTCGAGTCCGAGCATCCCGGCCAGGACGTAGGCGACGGATTCGGCTTCGACTTCCATCCGGCCCCGGTGCAGGTCTTTGCGGGCTTCGGGGCCGATGAGGTCGGGTGCGTGCATGATTGCGTGCGCTGCCTCGTGGATCATCGTTTTCGCGGCCGCTGCGGGTTCTAACGCTGCGTCGACGACGATCCGGTGGGAGCCGTCGGTGGTGGTGTAGCCGTTCGCGCTGCTGGCGATCGCCTCGCGGGTGACGGTCCATCCACGCCCGGTCATGATCGCGGCGACGCGGTCGTAGATCGCATCCGGATCGGCGCCGGTGAGCAGCTGGGCGATTTCCTCGGGCTGCGGGTGTCCCTCGATCGGGTCGGTTTGGGAGTGGTCGAACACCGACAGAATCGGGAAGGTGGGCACCTTGCGGGTCTCTTCGTCGCCGGTGTCGGGGTCGGTCTCGGTGACGGTGCGGGAGCTGTAGCCGTAGATCCGGATTGCTCTCTCGCCCTTACGAACCTGCCGTCCGCGCTGTTGCCACGCGCGGAATCCGGCGACCTGCGTTGCCTCTGGTTTCTGACTGAGGATCAACAGGACATTATTGAAAAAGGATGCGGAATAGCATCAGATGCACGATCGCCGCCCCGCCCGTTGCAGCCGACACGATCTCACCATGAACCGACGCCCGTTGTGGCCGCACCGGCACGCCATCCGATTCGAGGGCAGACTCGCTCGTATGAAGGTGGAAATCTTGTACTTCGACGGGTGCCCGAACTGGCAGGAAGCTGCGGACCGGGTTCGCGCTGCGGCCAGCCTGATCGGACAGTCGGACATCGAGATCGGTCACCGGCTGATCTCGTCCGACGCCGAGGCAGCGGCGTCGGCCTTCGCCGGCTCACCGACCATCCTTGTCGACGGCGTCGATGCCTTCGACGATGCCGTGCAACTGACCGAACTCGCCTGCCGCGTCTACTCGACCGACCGCGGCCTGGCGGGTCTGCCGACCGTCGACCAACTCGCCGCGTCGCTGCAATCGAAAGGCGAAGCGCTGCAACGATGAACGCAGCGAAGGGTCGCGTCCCGCCGCCCCGGTCGAACACTGAGCGGTAGCGCCCGCGCGGCGACCAGTGAACCTCGACCTGCACGCACTCCCCTAAGGCACGGCAGCGTTCACTCCCTCGTGGCGTTCGCCGGCGTTAGTGTTGCCCATGGCTATGTCCAGAGCGGTCCCCGCGCTGCCGGTACGGCACATCGAGACCGCGATCGCCGTCTACACCCGCGCCTTCGGCTTCACGGCGCAGTACTCCGATCCCACCTTCGCCAAGCTCACTCGAGACGACGTCGAGATCCACCTGTGGGCCTCCGACGACGACAGCTGGACCACCCGCACCGACCCTGCGCCGTGGCCGGTGTGCAGCGGAGCGGAGACCTTCCTCGCCGGAACGGCCAGTTGCCGCATCACCGTCGACGAGATCACGGAACTGTACGACGAACTCTCGCGCGCGGGCGTTCTGCACCCGGCAGACGCCGGCCACCCCGTCGCGACGGACTGGGGGACGACGGAATTCGCGACCGTCGACGGCGATGGGAACCTGCTCACGTTCTCCACGAACACTATTCGGACCGAAAGCCCGGTCGTCGACGGTGACGGTGACGCTGTCACCACTTCCTGACCGGCGGAGCCGTTGATCACCACGCATCCATCGGCGTCATCACGAAACTTGCATTGGATGCATGATACGTTCATGCGATGTCGGCCATGGATACCGTCGGGTCCGGCGCTTCTCGCGCCGGGGGGTCGGCAGATCACCTGATGCGAGACGGTCTGTCGCTGCTCGCGCCCGAGGAGACCGTGCTCGCGGCGATGATCGAAGGGTGGGAGCAACAGCAGCGCTCGCGGATGCTCGCGAACCTGACCATCGAGCGGCGGACACAGATCGTGCGCCGGTTGGTGGTCTTCACCAACGACTACCCGTGGCAGTGGTCGTCGGCGGACGTCGAGGAGTGGACGACGCATCTGGTGGAGTCGGGAGCCGCGCATTCGACGGTGCGGCTGTATCAGATGGCGGCATCGCTTTTCTGCAGCTACATCTCCGACGTCCGCTACCGGTGGCACGAGGTCTGTGAGCGGCACTTCGGGGTGCACCCGGTGCAGATCTTCCACGAGTGGAACATGGTCGTGCACCGCAGCGACTATGAAGGGCGACCCGGCAATCGGCCGCTGACCCGCGACGAGCTGCAGGCGTTCTTCGACTACTGCGACACCCGGGTGAACCGGGTCGGCGCCTCCGGCCGCAAAGGATGGCTGGCGAGCTATCGCGACGCCACGCTGTTCAAGGTGATCTACGCCTGGGGCCTACGCCGCCGGGAGGCCTCGATGCTCGACACCGTCGACTGGACCGCCAACCCCGCGGCCACCGAGTTCGGCCGCTACGGGGCGCTGTCGGTGCGCCACGGCAAAGCCCTCTCCGGCGGACCGCCGCGGCGCCGCACGGTCCTGACCACCATGGAATGGGCCGCCGAGGCCGTCGACGAGTGGGTCACCGAGATCCGGCCCCTCTACGACTCCGACCAACTCGCCCTCTGGCCCACCGAGCGCAGCGCACGGGTGGGAGCGGTGTCGATCTCCCAACGGTTCGCCGAGTACCGCGACGCCGTCGGGCTCGAGAAGCACCTCGGCCCGCACTGTCTGCGCCACTCGTATGCGACACATCTGCTCGAGGACGGGTTCGATCACCTCTTCGTCCAACAACAACTCGGACACTCCTGGGGATCGACCACCGCGATCTACACCAGCGTCGGCACCGATTACAAGAACAACGCCCTCCGACGAGCACTGAGTCGGGCGTTCACCACCGCGAGCACCGACGAGGAGAACTGATGCCGCACCCGCAGCTGAACTACCAGTGGCATCTGCGCCGCCTCCTGGCCGACCAGGGCATCTTCGCGACCACCGGACTCGGACCCCTCCTCGCCGAACGGGGCATCACACTCTCCGAAGCACAGGTGTATCGCCTGGTCACCGGGACACCCGAACGTCTGAGCCTGCGCACGCTGATGGCACTGTGCGACATCCTCACCTGCACACCCAACGACCTCATCGAACCGATCGCCGAACCCGCCACAGGGACCGCGACCGGAACATCGACACACCGCCCCGACACCGCTGCCGCGACCACCCGCGCCAAGACCCGCACACCACGACGCGCCGACATCCGGCGACAGTGATCGCAGGACGGTGTCGCATCTGCACCACCGCCGAGGTTCGCGGCATGACGGTGTGCGACCGCTGCAGAAAACGAGCCACGCAGCACCGCGGTACGTGCGCCGGCTGCAGAAAGCCGGACAAACTGTTGGACGACGCCGACACCTGCCGGTGGTGCCGCCAGAAGGCGCGTCGCACCTGCACCTGTTGCGATGCAACAGGATCAGCTCTCACCGGCGCCGAAGGCGACACCCTCTGTCACCGGTGCACACTGACCCGCCGCCTCGACGCGATAATCCCTCCTCATGCCGACGGCCCCCTCGCACCGCTGCGGCAGCCGCTCCTGCACGCCGAACCCGTCACCACCCGCCGGTGGCTGATCCGCACCACACCCCTGCTGCTCTCCATCCAGGACGGCAGCACAGCCCTCACACACACCTCGTTCGACACCCTCCCGCACCCGAAGTCGGTCGAGCACCTGCGCTCACTCCTCGTCGCCACCGGCATCCTCGGCCCGGACCTCGACCGCAGCCTGCGCCGCCTCGAAGCCCAACTCCCCCAACTACTGAGCAGCCTGACCCCGAACCACCGCGCACTCCTGACCCGGTGGACACAGTGGGCCGTACTCCCCAGATTGCGCGCGGCGACCGAGAAGCGGGAAGGCCATGTCGGCGCCCAGAACGCTCGCTCACAGATTCGCCAATCGGCACTGTTCCTCGACTTGCTGCAGCAGCGCTCGACAGAGCTCGGCGAGTGCACACAACACGACATCGACACCTGGTTCAGCGCGCCTGGAGCCGCCCACTGGCGCGTGCGGTCCTTCCTGACGTGGGCACGACGCAACCGGCACCTACCCCGCACACTCACCCTCCCCTCGAGCTACCGAGGCCGAGCGGAAGTCCCCACCGACGACGACGAGAGGTGGCAGATCTGCCGACGCCTCGTCCACGACGAGTCTCTGGACCCCGCCGACCGGCTCGCCGGCGCCTTGATCGCGCTGTTCGCCCAACCACTGACCCGTATCGCCGGACTCACCACTGCCCACGTCACCGAAACCGACGCCGGGGTGGAACTGCGGCTCGGCAGCGCCGACACGCTTCTGCTACCGGATCCGTTCGCCCAGATCGCACTGCAACTACCCCGACCACGACGCGCAGGAACCGCCGAGCAGATACCTCAGACATGGCTCTTCCCCGGTCACCGTGCTGACATACCACTCACGGCGACGGCGCTCGGTAACCGGTTGCGTCGCATCGGTATCAGTCCGCAGGCCCTGAGACTGTCCGCCATCGCCCACCTCACCCGAGAGCTCCCACCGAGCGCACTCGCCGCGATGCTGGGTCTGAACGCACACACCGTCGCGCAGCACACGCTCCGAGCCAGCGGCCAATGGGCGAACTACGCCGCCGACCGCCACTCCTGAGTCTCGCTATTCGCAGGGTCGAATACGGCAACCCTGCCAGTGCTGTAGGAGTGGAACGAGGCCACGTGGTCGAGGTACGCGCGCCAGGTGTCGGAGCTGGTCAGCTCGGCTACCTTCTCGGTGATCGAGGTGTGCAGCGATGCCGCCAGCTCGCGGCGTGCTTCGGCTTTGTCCGCTGCGCTGGTCTTGGTCCGTGATGCCATGACTGGCCCCTCTCCCTCGTGACCGGTCCCCCGGCCTGCTCTGCCAATTTCTTGTCGCCGTCATCTGGCGTGAGGAGAGACAGCAGCGCACGGGAACGACGGGGCAACGCCGCGGCTGGACAGTTTTCGTGGGAGCGCAGCGACTGCTCTACGAAAAGTGTTGGGAGCCTTGGCCGTAGCGCAGCGGAGCGAGGGGTTGAGGCGGCGGGCACGGGTGATGCAGTATCGCCGGGAGCCAGATGTGCGACAAGAAATTCGATGTCTTTTCACGGTGCGGAGCGCAGCGGAGCTCAGTTCGGGGGACGCCCGCAGGGTGGCCGGCACCGCCGGCAGGCGGAACACCCGACAGCTCGTCGACACCAGCGGTGTCCACCTTCGACGTCGCAAAACAGCACGGTTGCCGATCTGCCCGAGAGTCGATAACCTCAGATGAGCTAATGTGATGTTTTCGAGAATAGGTGGCGCAAATGGTGACTCCGGCGGACGTAACGGCGATTCTTCGGGCGCGAATTCGAGCGGGCGACTATGGAGAGCGCGGCCCGATGCCTACGCTCGACGAGTTGAACCAGGAGTTTTTTCCGTCGCCCTCGCGGCCTCAGCCGCATGCCGGTCGCGCGGCTTATGCGCCGTTGATCGCCGAAGGAATGGTAGAGGTCAGAAAGGGTCGGAACGGAGGTCACTTTCTTATTTCTCGATATCCGCGCAGCTCGAGTAGCGCGCTTACTGCGCTGGCTGCGAAGATCGACGGTCTAGCTGCTGACCTGAAAGCGCTTCGAGATCACGTCCTCTACGTCGTCGAGTTCGAGAATATTCTCGTTGTCGACCGCGTAGCTGCCGAAGCCAACCGAAAGTTCGGCGAGAGCCTGCACCCGTCCCGGGGACGTGCGGAGGAGTTTGCGGTGGAGATCCTGGTCCGCCTCGGGATAGAACGTGACGATGCCGTGAAAACGGCTCGTTTGGCAGGGTTTGCTGCTGCGGACATCAATCCTTACGGGGTCCGAATTTACGGCTGCACTCTCGGCGGCGAGCGCGTCGAGGTGATGCCGCCGGACCCGGCTTATTACGAAGACTGGTTCGATTTGGTCGACGCCAGCGAGGCCTCGGAGCGGCCGGATGAGGTCTAGAAATTTAGACGTTCGCATTCGGTGGTGGTCCTCTGCGATGTCGGTGTCGGGTGCAGCGACTTCGGGTCGGGAGATGCCCGCAGAGTCGCCGGCACCGCCGCGCGGCATAACGTGCGATCGGTCGTCGACGCAGGCGGAGTGCCCACCTCCCGCTTGTGGATCACATGAGGTGATTGTGCGGGAGCGACGGAGACCATCCACGCTCGTGCCGCGGTAGCTCCTAGCTGCAACTTCACGTATGGACCCGCAGGTAGGTCGAGTTCTTGGACCGTTGGAATCACATCCGTCACAAAACATGCAGTGATACAGCATGATTCGACTCGATTCAATACTTTTGACCGTTTCATTACTTGCGCTAGCGTAATCGGCAACTTTGCCGCTAGGGTAGGTAAAACCGGCCGGTCTGCAACCGAGGCGGATTGCTGACGAGGCTCAGCGAATTTCAGCAGTTGTGCTCGGCGAAACTCGTCACCCGTGAGCGGTCTTCACTGTAGTGGTTGGCGGGTTCCGGTGGTGGCTTTG
>NZ_NPFZ01000056.1:0-17324 GCF_002259425.1 Rhodococcus sp. 14-2470-1a | reverse complement strand
CACCGCGTGTCAGGCGTGCCGAGACCGCCGGAGTATCGAGGAACTCTTCGGTGATGACCACTGTGGGTGACGCGTCGTCGAGGATGTGGGTGATCCGCTGGTCCGGATACTCGGGGTCGATGGGTACGTACGCTGCCCCGACGCGGATCACCGCCAGTAGTGCGGTCACCAAGTCGACACTGCGCGGGAGGATGACGGCGACGCGGTCTCCGACCTGAACACCACGTTCGATCAGTATGTGTGCCAATGCGTTGACGCGTGCATCGAAATCGGCGTACGACCAGTGCGTTCCGGTGTCGTCGATGACGGCAAGCGCGTCAGCAGACACACTCGCTCGCTGCTGAATCACCGCATCGACCGTCGAATCCGCCACCGACACAACCGGACCCGCCGAGAGCGCCAGCTCAGCATCGATCACCCTCACCGACGCGATCCGAGTATCTGGAGCGGCCCCGAGTCGACCGAGGAACTGCACGAATCCATTCGCTGTGTCGACCACTCCGGAAGCCGCTAGTGCAGGATCGCTCGTAGCCACGTCCACAAGGAATCCGTGGACCGAATCGCGATACGCCATGAGGTCGAGGAACCCGACCGGTCCGCTGGCGATCGTCTCTTGACGCCCACGGATCGCGCCGAAGGACTGGTTGTAGTCGAATGCCTTGATGTTCAGCTGCGGAATCGCCTGGTAGTCGTCCGGCCCGTTCGGCCAGATGTGAGCCAGCTTCTCCCCAGCTGCGACGTGACGTGCAGCGGTTCGCAGTTCACTGTTCACCTGCTGCAGCAGTTCGCGCACGGTTGCCGACGGGTTCGGACGAAAGACCACGGGGGCTGCGCCGACGAGCATTGCCGGAGTCGTCAGGGCGGGTCGCCCGGATCGGTTCATCTGCGGGAATCGCACGGCGAACGCATCACGGCCGACGAGAGATGCGGTGTACAGGCCCCAGCCCAGGGCGACAACATCGGACCAGTTCACGCGGGCAGCACGAGCCAACTGATCGATCGACTCGGCCACGTCCGCCGGGATGACGACGTGTGTTCGAGCGTCGGTCAGGAAGAACTGTCGGGACGCATCGAAGGTGACCGGAGTGATGTCGTCGACGGCTTCGAATCGTTGCACCCAATGGTCGTCGAGGTTCGTGTCGCGCGATTCTTCGAGTTCGGAGTACGCCCCGAACCATCGCGGCGGGATCGGCTCGTTCCCGACGAGTGCGGTGTACACCTCGGCGACGCGGCGAGTCACCAATCCGAGGCCGTAAGCATCGAGGAGCAGGTGATGGGTGGCGAACTCCCACGCCCAGCCGTCGGCCCGGCGATGGATCACCGACACCGACTCGAATCGGTCGTCGCCTGCGCCGCATTCGTGGCACCTCGTCCACGCTTCGGCGCGGATCCGGTCATCCGGTCGATCGTGCTCGACCACGGTCGCCGTACCGACCGGCCCGATCTCCCGATGCAGCATCGGTAGGCCGTCGGCGCCCTCGACGGGGCGAAGGCCGAGGACGTCTGCTTCGGAGGTTGCGACGCCGATTGCGCGCTCCAGGAGCGGGGTGTCGATGTCGCCGTCCAGCCAGATCAGTTGGGAGATTCGAAAGGCGTCGGCGCCTGGTGTGACGTGCTCAGCGGTCCAAACGCCCAACTGCGCAGACGTCAGCGGAAGACGAACCTCGATCACACCGAACTCCTTCTCTAGGAAATGCTTAGCCTAACCTAACAGTAGGATCCCGAGTTTTGCGCGGAGGAGCGGCAGCGGACGCAGCGGACCGTCCCACGGGCACGGCCCGGATGAAAGCGCGTCGTGTCGATCGGCGACAGGTAGGCGGTGCCGCCGAGGTCACGAAGAGGTCGGAGGTTACTCAGCCGTGTGCGGGATGCGCCGGCGACCCAGCGGTGTGACCGCCGGTGTGCCCGTGACCGGGTCGGGTTGAACGATGCACTCGAGTCCGAACACCTCGTGTACGAGGCCGGCGGTGACGATGTCCGACGGCGCACCCTCGGCAACGATGGAGCCGTCCTTCATTGCGATGAGGTGGGTTCCGTACCGGGCCGCATGGTTGAGGTCGTGCAGTACCGCGACGAGCGTCCGGCCGAGGTGATTCAGGTCCGTGAACAGCTCGAGGAGTTCGATCTGGTGGGCGATGTCGAGGAAGGTGGTCGGTTCGTCGAGCAGCATGATTTCGGTCTCTTGCGCCAAAGCCATTGCAACCCAGACACGTTGGCGCTGTCCGCCGGACAGTTCGTCGACCGGTCGCCCGGAGAGTTCGGTGACGCCTGTCGCGTCCATTGCCGTCAGTACTGCCGCCTCGTCGGACGCGGTCCACTGCCGAAGGAGCTTCTGATGCGGGAACCGGCCGCGGCTGACCAGGTCGGCAACGGTGATCCCGTCCGGCGCGAGAGCGCTTTGCGGCAACAGGCCGATGCGGCGGGCGACCTCCTTGGTCTGGTACGAGCGAATGTCCGCCCCATCGAGAATCACTTGCCCGGAGTTCGGCTTGATGAGCCGAGACAGTGCGCGCAGCAGTGTCGACTTGCCGCACGCGTTCGGTCCGACGATGACGGTCAACGACTGGTCGGGAATCGACACGCTCAGTTGCTCGGAGATGACTCGTCGGTCGTAACCGATCGTGGCGGAATCGACGCTGAGTCGGTCGGTGGACGCCGGTGTGGGGGCTGGGCCAGGCGACGTGGATGGACCGACTTGGTGGGTGGTCGTGTTCGGCAATCGTCCGGTCTTTCTATATGAGCCTGGCGGCCTTGCGCTTTCGAGATCAGCTCTGTCCGGACGAGCGGATCCGGCGAGCTCGGATCCAGGCGAGCGTGCAGTGCTGAAGGTAGCCTAGCCTTAACTGATCTTTGTTGCTACTGTTCGCTGCGATATGTCGCCATACGAGCACGTCCGTCGGTGACCGTCCGTGCGGCAACGCCGACTAACTGCGCTCGAACCGAAGGAGAAATGTGGCGAACAACCCGTTCGACGACGACCAGGGCCGGTTCTTTGCGCTCGTCAACCATGAAGAGCAGTACTCGCTGTGGCCCACCTTCAAGCCGGTCCCGGGTGGATGGGCGATCGCTCACGGAGCCCCCGACGGAGTACCACGCGCGGAGGTGCTCGAGTGGATCGAACGAACGTGGACCGACCTGCGTCCCAAATCGCTCCGCGACGTGATCGCACGGCGTGAGACCGGTGACGTCACGGCATCCGTGAACGTCTGACCGAACATCGAACCATCGAAGTACACGAGAGGAACGTCTATGAAAACGCTTGCCGCGCCTAGGCGCGCGACAGCATTGCTGGCCGGGTTGGTCAGTGTCGGTTTGGTGCTCGCGGGTTGCTCGAGCGACTCGTCCGACGGTGCCACGAACGGCGCGTCGAGCGACAGTGCGTCGAGCGACGGTGCGTTCCCGGTCACGATCGACGCCGCTTACGGTGACGTCACCGTCGAGGAGAAGCCCGAGCGGATCGTCGCTGTAGGAACCGACTGGATCGGACTGCTGGACGTCCTGGGCGAGAAGCCGATCGCGGTGTCGGGGGAAGCGTCCGACCTCGATGACTACCCATGGTTGCAGGGTCTGTACGACGGCGATTTCAACGCGGACCTCTACACCGCGGAAGGTACGGATTCGCCGGAGGCGATCGCCGCATTGAATCCGGACCTGATCCTCACGAGTGTCTGGAGCGCCGACGAGCAGCTCTACGATCGTCTTTCTTCCATCGCACCCACCTATGTCGGTTTGGAAACGCAGGACGAAGGCGGCGACACCAGCTGGCAGGACAATCTGGCGTCTCTTGCGGCGCTCACCGGGCACGACGAGAAGATCGTCGACGAGACCGAGGCCAAGTACGAGGCCACATTGTCCGAGGCCGCTGCGAAACTACCTGGCCTGCAAGGTAAGACGTTCCAGCTGGGGGTGCTGGACGGAGACGATCAGCAGCTGTGGCTCACCGAGTATGCGAACGAACCCATCGAGGCTCTTGGCTTGACGCCCGGAGACGGGCAACCGACAGGCGAGGGCGACAGTGTCGCGGCGAATGCACCCAAGTACTCGCTCGAGAACATCGACCAGTTCTCCGCTGACGTCGTGTTCATCGTCACTCACGAGTACGCCGACCCGGAAAACACGTTCAGGACAGCGTTCGAGGCCGATCCCCGAGTTCCCGAGCTTGCTGCCGCGAAGAACGGGACGCTCGTCTACCTCTACGGTCCGCAGTGGCTTGCGGTGAATCCGCCGACTCCCTCGAGCGTGCAGTGGTGGGTCGACGAGGTCGTCCCGCAGTTGGAGGCATCGGCGCTCAACACGGGCGCATAGGCCGGACCCATCTTCGTCCAGCCGCCTCGTAGCGCACGAGGCGGCTGGACGTGTGTCCACCACCAGAAAGCGAATCGAGTGACAACACGAACCGGTCATGCTCCTCCGCCTGCTGAAACGCCGGAGGGGGTTCGCCGTGCAACGGCGTCCACGAGCGTCGGGCGGCGCGCGATCGGATTGTTCATCGCGATCGCTTCACTCGTCGTCCTGGTGCTCCTGAGCATCGCCGTCGGATCGAAGGACATCCCGCTGTCGGTGGTGTTCGACTCACTCCTGCACAACACCGGCAAAGGCGACGCCTACGTCGTGTGGGACATGCGCATTCCGCGAACCGCAGTGGGTCTCGCCGTCGGCGTCGCGCTCGGGGTGTCCGGTGCACTCATTCAGGCTCTGACGCGTAATCCGCTCGCCGATCCGGGAATTCTCGGAGTCAACGCCGGCGCCGAATTCTTCGTCGTCGTCGGCATCGCAGTGTTCGGTGTGACCACCGTCAGTGGGTACGTCTGGTTCGCTTTCCTCGGCGCATTGGTCGTCACCGTCGTTGTCTACGTGATCGGTTCGATGGGGCGCGGTGGAGCAGACCCGGTTCACCTGACGCTGGCGGGTGTCGCATTCGGAGCGGTCCTGTCCGGCATCGTTACCGGTTGGGTTCTCACCGATCCCAAGACGTTCGACCAGATGCGCAGTTGGTACGCAGGCAGCCTCGTCGATCGAGGCTGGGACGTTCTGTTGCCGGTGCTTCCGTTCTTGATCGTCGGAGTGGTGCTGGCCGCAATCGCTGCCAATTCACTGAACACCATCGCACTGGGGGACGACCTGGCGAGCGCGCTGGGCGCACACGTCAATCGCACACGCGTGATCGTGATCATCGCGGTGACGCTGCTGGCCGGCGGAGCGACCGCCATCGCCGGCCCGATCGGTTTCGTGGGCCTCATGATTCCGCACGTGGCGCGGTGGATCGTCGGCCCGGACCAGCGCTGGATCATCGGCTACACGCTCGTTCTCGCACCATCACTGCTGCTGGCCGCCGACATCGTCGGACGCGTCGTCATCCGGCCGGGTGAGTTCCCGGTCGGCATCGTGACTGCATTCGTCGGCGCCCCGGTGCTCATTTATCTTGTCCGCCGAGCAAAGGTGAGTGGCCTGTGAGTTCAACAGGTCTCGAGACCGCCACCGAACGGCAGGTGGATTTCGGACACCGCACGCTCGTGGTACGCACCGGCGGTTGGGCCACACGCTGGCACGGCAGAAGTGTCCTCGTCTGCGCAGTGCTGGCGATTGCGACTCTCGCGGTGACGGTTTGGGCCTTGACTCTCGGCGATTACCCGCTGAGCCTCGCCCAAGTGTGGGCTGCTGTCACCGGAGATCCCGAAGCCGGTTTCGCTCGCACAGTCGTCGTCGAATGGCGGGCGCCGCGGGCAGTCGCGGCGGTCGTGTTCGGCGCTGCATTGGGGGTATCCGGCGCGGCTTTTCAATCGCTGATCCGCAACCCGCTGGCGTCACCGGACATCATCGGATTCAGCGCGGGGTCCTACTCCGGCGCGTTGGTCGTGATCATCTTGATCCACGGTTCGTATCTGCAGTTGGCCGCAGGGGCACTGATCGGTGGTATCGCGACAGCAGTCGTCGTCTACCTCCTTGCGTGGCGGGGTGGAGTACAGGGCTTTCGGATGATCATCGTCGGAATCGCGATTTCTGCGATGCTGACCTCCCTCAATACCTGGTTGATGCTGAACGCGAAACTCAAGGTTGCCATGAGCGCCGCCGCGTGGGGTGCCGGATCGCTCACCGGCACGAGTTGGGGTCAAGCGCTGATCGGCAGCGGCGTCATCCTTCTGCTCTTCGGCGTGCTTGCCGTGTTTTCACCGGCACTCAAACAACTCGAACTCGGTGACGACGCCGCTCGGGCTACAGGTGCGCGTGTGGAACGTGTGCGCGTCGTCGTTCTCGTACTAGGTGTAGCGCTCACCGCGACCGTGACCGCTGCTGCAGGCCCGATCGTGTTCGTCGCGCTCGCGGCGCCGCAAATCGCCCGTCGACTGGCTCGTAGCCCGGGCGTCACCCTCGCGCCTGCGGCGTTCACGGGCGCATTGTTGCTCGCTGCCGCCGACGTCACGGCGCAGAATCTACTGCCCGTCGAGTTGCCAGTCGGTGTGGTGACCGTGGTCGCGGGAGGCGGATACCTGGTGTGGTTGCTCATCCGAGAGGTACGTCGTCGTCGCTGAGATCGGTGTTCTCGAAGGTACCGAGTTGGGCCACCGGCTATCGGCTTGACACCACACCCCGGCAAGCACCACAGTAGAAAAACAATAGGTTTGGCTAAGCTAACTCAGGGAGAAGTATGACCGCGCCCGTCGATATCGCCGAGCTGCATCAACGGTGGAACGACCACACATCTCCCGCAGTGACCGCGACTGTTCCGGAGCTGTTCGCGGCGGCGGCTCGCGCAACCCCGGATGCTGTCGCTCTCGTCGACGGTGACCGCCGACTCACCTTTTCCGAACTGTCCGAGAAGGTCGCGCAGCTGTCGCACCGGTTGCTCGGCTCCGGGCTCGACACCGAAGGGGTCGTCGGAATCTGCCTGCCGCGATCGGCCGAGATGGTCGTGGCCGCGTTGGCCATCATGACTGCCGGCGGTGCGTTCGTGCCGGTCGACCCGCAGTGGCCCGCGGATCGACGTGACCGCGTGATCGCGGACTCGGCAGCGCGGATCGCAGTCGTCTCGGCTCAGGACCAGCCGTCGCTACCGGTGGAATCGATCGAGGTGGACCTCGAGGACTGGCAGTACGGCGAATTCTCCTCCGTTGCACCGAACCTCAAGCTCGACGGCTCTCAGCTCGCGTACGTGATCTTCACTTCGGGATCGACCGGAACGCCGAAGGGCGCGATGATCCGACACGAGGCGATCTGCGAACGACTGACGTGGCAGCGAGACCACGTGCTCATGTTCGGCAACGACGATGCGTCGCTGTTCAAGGCACCCCTGGCCTTCGACATCTCCGTCAACGAAATTCTGCTTCCGCTCGTGTCCGGTGGACGTGTCGTCGTTGCGGCGAACGGCAGTGAAAAAGACCCCGACTATCTGCTCGACCTCATCGCGCGCGAGCAGGTCACGTATCTGTATCTCGTCTCATCGATGCTCGATGCGCTTCTCGTGCTCGACCTCGAACGGTCGGCACGCGGCGCGTCGGCGCTCGAAGGCGTCCGGCACGTGTGGTGTGGCGGTGAAGTCCTCACCCCCGATCTCTTCAGCCGGTTCCGTGATCAGCTGACGACGACGCTCTACCACGGATACGGCCCTGCGGAAGCGACGATCGGTGTCTCGCACGTCATCTACCGAGAGCGGGCCGAGCGAATCGCGACGTCGATCGGTCGCCCCAATCCACACACCCAGCTCTATGTCCTGGACGAGGACCTCGAACCGACTCCGATCGGCACCGGCGGCGAGTTGTACGCAGCCGGATTCTTGTTGGGCCGTGGGTATGTCGGCAGTGGGCTGCTCACAGCCGGTAGCTTCGTCGCAAACCCGTTCGATGCCGACGGCTCGCGCATGTATCGCACCGGTGACCTCGCGCGGTGGACCGAGGACGGAATGCTCGAGTTCCTCGGTCGCGCCGACAATCAGGTCAAGATCAGGGGCCAACGACTGGAGCTGGAAGAAGTCGAAGTCGCGATCTCGGCGCACCCCGATGTTCGACGCGCAGCGGTGCTCGCGTTGGATCACCCGGCGGGTGGCAAGTTCCTCGCCGCCTACGTCACTGCTACAGGAGACTCGACCGCGAACTTCGTCGAGGTACTTCGGGCGCATGCCGTAAGCACGCTGCCCGAGTACATGGTCCCCTCGACTTTCACCGTACTGAGTGAGTTTCCGGTGACGGTCAACGGAAAACTCGATCGTCGGGCGCTACCTGCTCCTGATCTCGGAGCGGGCGCGGGCCTCGGCGGTAAGTTGCCGGAGACTGCAGCCGAACACACTCTTGCGCGTGTGTTCTCCGAGGTTCTACATTTCGGCGACGACGTCGTGCTCAGCGTCAACGACAACTTCTTCCGATTGGGTGGCCATTCGCTGCTCGCGAGCGGCGTGGTCTCCGGAGTGAATGCGGCCATGGACGTGTCGTTGTCTCTGCGTGAGGTTTTCGACAATCCGACTATCGCCGAACTGGCTCGGGTCGTCGGGGATGTATCACGCGTCTCTCCGCCGGTGGTGCGGGTCGGTGACGTCGAGCGACCCGACGAGATACCGATGTCGTTCGGCCAGCAATCGCTGTGGCTGGCCGAGCAAGTCACGGACCGGACGATCTACCGCACGGTCGAGGCACTGCAGTTCCAGGATCGCGAGTTCCGGGTTCGCGAGTTCCGGGGTCGCGCAGACCTCGATGCGCTGCAGCAGGCAATTCACCTCCTGGCCGAAAGACACGAAGTACTGCGCACCACCTTCGTCTTCGACGAAGAATCGTCGTCATTGATTCAAGTCGTGCACGAGGCTCGGCAGGGCCGGCTGGGAATCGAGGAGATCGAGCGCAGCAACCTCGACGCCCGCATCGGCGAACTGCTGATTGCGCCGCTGGATCTGGCGACCGACTTCGGAATGCAGTTCACGCTGTTGCGACACGAAGACGGCGATGTGCTGGTGACACATGCGCACCACATGGTCACCGACGAGAATTCGGTTGGGCCGTTCATCCGCGACCTGACGGCCTTCTACATCGGCGAACCACTGGAACCGCTCGCGGTCCAGTACGCCGACTTCGCGGTGTGGCACCGCGACGTCCTCGGCGACCGAGACGACTCCGGTTCCCGTCATCAGGTCGAACTCGACTACTGGCGGGACCTGCTCGCCGGCCTTCCAGTCGAAACGCCGCTGCCGCTGGATTCTGCCCGCGGGGACACCGACGAGCGTACGATTCGGTCCGTCGAGGCAGTGCTGTCGAGCTCGGACACCGACACCGTCGACGATCTCCTCATCGAACATCGGGCCACGCCGCTGCATGCAGTCATCACGGCGCTGTCCCTCGCGCTGTGGAACGAAGGCGCCGGTGCGCACGTGCCGGTCGGTACTCCCGTGACCCTGCGCGACGAACCCGAATTGGCCGATCTCATCGGATATTTCGTCAACTCGGTGGTCGTGCGTGTAGATATCGATGCTGCGCTCGGCTTCGGGACCACGCTCAGCGACGTCCGGGACCGCCTCCTCGGCGCGGTGGAACACAAGCTCGTCCCGTTCGAGCACGTGGTCGAGGCCGTCAACCCGACGCGAATCCCCGGGCTGAGCCCGATCTTTCAGGTCATGGCTGCTTTCCGTGACAATCGCGAGGTTCGCACGTATGCGGACGCGGCTCTCGCGCCGCTACTTCCGGCTGAGGACAGCGTCGACGACGCGGTCCCGGCGCTGTACGACCTGGTGTACTCACTCGACCGTCGACCCGATGGAACCCTGAGTATCGGACTCGATGCCACCCGCGAGTTGTTCGTCGAGGAGACGACATCACGCTTGCTCGAATCCGCTCGACTCTTCTTGGTTCTGGGTGCGCGCCACCCTGACTTAGCGGTCCGCCAGCTGGCCCAGTTCGTTCGCGCGGCGCTTCGTGGCGGCACGGAGTCGCCCGCCGCTGGTGCGTCGAGATTCCGAATTCGGCTGCCACACTTCGATATTTGCGATGACTCGCTATGGCACGCGGCGACCACGCACCTCACGCTCGCAGCCCCGCACCTTGCATCCCTTCGGTTGGGCGTCCGAGACGACGGCAGCGGTGAACTGACCGCTGACGTGGACAACCCCACGCTTCTCGACGATGCACGAGAGGTCGTGACGGCCCTCGTCGGCGCCTACTGTGCGGGTACTGCGATGGAGGTCGTCGCGGTTTCGATCGACCGGGATTTGCGTTCCGACGAGGTCTGGACCGCGGTTCTCGACGATCCGTTCTGGGAGGACTGGGTCGACGAACTTGCCGATCACGACGGAGGTGAGCCGGCTCGCGGGCCGGTGGAGTCTGCGTGGCAGAACTCGACCATCACAGTCGAAAAGAACGCCGAGGGTGCGGAGTTCACGCGGGCAGCGATCGTTGCCGCGGTGGTTCGTGCTTTCGAGGCGATCGATCTCGTCGACGGCGATCTTGTTCTCGAGGTTGCGGAACCGTTGAAGGCCGGCACTGTGATCGGTTTGCCTCTTGTTCTCGACGACGTTCAGCTGGCCGCAGATCTCACGGGTTCGTCGATTGCAGCACACCTTTCGCCGATCCGCGAGCGAGCCGCGGACTATGCAGGGCTTTCCAACCATTCCCGGTTCGGTTCATTCTTCGACGACCTTCCGACGCCGCACGCGCGGGTGAGCATTTTCACGACCGATGCCGACAGTGCAGTGACAGGGCCGGCGACGATGCCGGTCGCCGTACGCGTACTGGTCGGAGTGTCGAGCACCGAGTCGGGAACTCGATCGGTGAGGGTCGAGGTCGACACCGACGCCACGGTTGTCACGCCGGCCGACGAAATCGTGGCAGCTGTCGTCGACGAGATCTCAGTCGCAGTCATCGCGGCGGCTCCGTCATCCGGCGCAGGCTCGTCGTTCGGTGTGCGTCGCGCGGACCGCTTGACCCTCTCCGCCGCGGACGAGGACAGCGTCCGCGCGCGCTACGGTACTGGCGTCGAACTGCTTCCGCTGTCACCTCTTCAGCAGGGCCTGCTGTTCCACATGGTCCGAGCCCGTGAATCGGGCGGGCACAACTCGTACATGTCGCAGGTGACGCAGGGCGTCGTCGGCACCCTCGATCCGGACCGACTGGTGGCGGCGGTTCGCACAGTGCTCGGGCGCTATCCCAATCTTCGTTCGGCGTTCCTGCCGTCCGGCGAAGCGCAGGTCATCCCGCCGGTCGCCGACGCACCGATCCGGATCATCCGATTGGCGCAGTGGCGCGATCTCGGCGTCGGTACGACGGAATTTCTCGCCGAGGAATGTGCTGTGCCGTTCGACTTCGAGACGCCGCCGCTCATTCGCTTCACACTCATCGAGCACGGTATCGACGAGTGGAAGCTTGCGATGACGTTCGAGCACATCCTGCTCGACGGCTGGTCGACGAGTGCCGTTCTCGACGAGATCTTCGATACCTACCGAGACCCCGAGTATCCGGCGCGAGTGCGGCCGGCGTCGTTCCGCAGTTACCTCGACTGGCTGTCCGATCAGGACATCGACGCTGCTTACCGCGCGTGGAGTTCGTACCTCGCCGAGCTGTCCGGCCCGACGCTCGTCTGGCCGGCCGGGGTTGCCGCCGGTGAAGGGCGCGACGGATCGGGCGAACTGCATCGCGATCTCGACAGTGCCGCCGCAGCCGCAGTACATGCCGCCGCGCGGGCGTCCGGCGTCACCGTCGGCACGGTGCTTCAGGCAGCGTGGGGCGTGACGCTCGGGCAGTTGGTCGGCAGCAACGATGTCGTGTTCGGAAACACCGTCTCCGGACGTCCCCCGGAGCTCGCCGACTCCGATCGAATCGTCGGACTGCTGTTCAACACTGTCCCGTTGAGAGTGAGCTTTTCACCGTTCGACTCGGTACGAGCCCTGCTCACCCGCGTGCAGCACGAGCAGTTGCAGGTGATCGATCATCCCTATGCGTCGCTGACCAAAATCCAGGCCGCGGCCGACATGTCCACGATGTTCGACACGCTGTTCGTGGTGCAGAACCTTCCTTTCGAGGAAGAGGCCGCCCCGGGTGAGTTCGAGCTCGTGACGACGGAGGTCGATGACGAGACGCACTATCCGGTCACGTTCGCGATCGATCCGTCCGAGGTCGACGGTGAGACCGTTGTGCATGTTCGGCTGGTGTACCGCCACGATGCGTACACCGAGGCGTCTGCGCTGGAACTGCTCGAACGGTTCCTGCAGGTGCTGGTCGCGCTCGTACAGAACCTCGACGGTCCGGTCGGGCAGCTTTCCGCCCTTCTAGCCGACGAAGCAGTGCCGCACACCGGCATCGCGGCGGACCTGGTCCGCGAGGTCCCGACCGTGACGGTTGCGGATCTGCTCGACGAGCAGGTCCACCTGTCCGGGGCGGAGACCGCGCTGGTCGCGGGGGACCGCGTTCTGACGTTCACGGAGTTCGCAGCGGAGGTCAAGCGGTACGCTCGGCTACTTCTCGAGGAGGGTGTCCGGTCCGAGCATCGCGTCGCGCTGCTCCTACCACGTGACGAGCGCATGGTCATCGCGATGTTCGCGGTGTTCGCCGTCGGTGCGGCGTATGTGCCGATCGACAGAGCTTTGCCCGACGATCGCATCGGCTACATGCTCGGTCTCGCGCGTCCAACGGTGACGTTGGTGACCGGTCGGGACGCGAGCCGAATCGGTGACACCCGCGGCGTCGACCTCGACGATCCCGCCACCCGCGACCGCATTGCGGCCCTCGACTCGAGCCCGATCGGAGATGCCGACCGAGGTGGCAGGATCGAGCTCGACCACCTTGCGTACATCATCTTCACCTCCGGCTCGACGGGCCGGCCGAAGGGCGTCGCCGTGGGCTACCGCGGCCTGACGAACATGTACGTCAACCATGTCGAGAAGATCTTCGACCGTGTCGTCGCGCACCAGGCCGGACGACGTATGAAAATCGCGCACACCACGTCGTTCTCGTTCGATGCCTCGTGGGAACAGCTGTTCTGGCTGCTGAACGGCCACGAGGTGCATGTCATCGACGACGAACTGCGCCGCGACCCCCACGGACTGCTCACGCATTACGACCGCACACGCGTCGACGGATTCGATGTCACGCCGTCGTACGGGCAGGTGCTGGTCGACGAAGGCCTGCTCGAACGTGATCGTCCGGCGGGACGATCGGTGTCGTCCGATGCACCGGGAGTCGTGTTCGTTTCGCTCGGTGGTGAGGCCGTGCCGGAGCGGTTGTGGCAGCAGTTGCGCGACGCTCCCGGGGTCGAGTCGTACAACCTGTACGGCCCGACCGAGTACACGATCAACGCGCTCGGCGCAGACCTTGCCGACAGCGATACACCGAGCGTGGGCACTCCCATCTTCAACACGCGTGCGTACATCGTCGACGGAAACCTTCAGCCGACGCTGCCTGGCGTTGCAGGTGAACTGTATCTGGCCGGCGCGGGTATCGCGCGCGGCTACTGGGGACAGGCCGCCCTGACGTCCGAGCGTTTTCTCGCGTGCCCGTGGGAACCGGGCGAGCGCATGTACCGCACCGGCGACCTGGCCCGTTGGAACTCCTCGGACAACATCGATTACCTCGGTCGCGCCGACGAGCAGGTCAAGATCCGCGGCTATCGAATCGAACCCGACGAAGTCCGGGGAGCGCTCGAAATCCACCCGGACGTGGTGTCCGCGGCGGTCGTCGCGGCGGATCATCCGGGTGGCGGAAAGATGCTCGCCGCGTATTACACCGCCACCGACGATCTGAGCACGGTCTTGCGCACGCACGCGGAAGAACACCTGCCCGAGTACATGGTGCCGAGCAGTTACACCCGGGTGGATTCCTTCCCACTGACACCGAACGGCAAGCTCGATCGACGCGCTCTGCCCGCGCCGGAGTCGGCGCCGACGGGTGGTTCGGGACGAGCCGCGGAGACCGACACCGAACGCACACTCACCGAGATCTTCCGGGACGTGCTTCGCCTGTCGGCGGACGCCGCCTTCTCCGTCGACGACGACTTCTTCCGCCTGGGTGGGGACAGCATCCTGTCGATCCAGGTTGTGTCGCGGGCTCGACGTGCCGGCGTCACGATCAAGGCGTCCGAGGTGTTCACCGCGCGGAAGGTCTCGGCACTCGCCCGACTGGCCGATGCGCGTGCCGCGGAGGAATCGACTCTCGCCCGGACCGAGGTGCTCTCGTCGGGTCTGTGGCCGATTGCGGTTCCCATGGTGGATTCACCGACCTTCGGTACGTTCGTGCAGTCCGCAGTCTTCGTCACACCCGCGGGTGCCGACGAGAAACTCGTGTCGCGGGTACTTGGCCGCGTTGTCGATCACCACGCAGCACTGCGCGGCAGATTGGTGCGAGACGGGCTCGCGCGAGAGGGGCAGTGGCGCTTCGAGGTGACACCGCACGGCGCGACAGACGAACGGCTGGGCTCCGAGACGACGCCGCGCCTGTGGTCCGATCCGCAATGGGTCGAGCGTGTCGGCGAGTTGGTCGCCGAGTTCGGACAGTCGATGAACCTGCAGGACGGTGTGCTGTGGAAGGCGCGCTGGGTGACCAGCGATGCCGAGGCCACCGGGCGACTGGTGCTCGTCATCCACCATCTGGTCGTGGACGGTGTGTCCTGGCGCATCATCGGTGACGACTTGACCCATGCGTGGGAGTTGGAAACCGGGGTTGCGACGGATCCGCTACCTGCGGTGGGTACGTCACTCGCGGCATGGTCGAGTGCGCTGGCCTCGCGTGCTCGTGACGCGGACCTTCTCGCTCAAGCCGACTACTGGTCGGCGTCGGAGATCGACGAACCGCTGTTGGGTTCACGTGAACTCGACCCCGCGATCGACACGACCGAGACGGCGGCCGTGGTCGCTGTACGCGTGCCGTCTGCGTTGACGTCGGCGTTGCTTACCGACGTGCCCCATGTGCTCTCGGCCGAGATCAACGACGTCCTGCTCGGCGGTTTGGCGATCGCGGTCGGAGCATGGCGCGGCAGACGGGGAACGACCGACAAGCGGCTGCTCATCGGACTCGAGGGCCATGGAAGGGAGGAGAACATCGTTTCCGGTGCGGATCTGTCGCGCACCATCGGCTGGTTCACGTCGTTCTTCCCCGTGGTGCTCGATACCGCAGATGTCGATCCGGTTCTCGCCGTCCTCGACCCGAAGAGCGCGGCGGAGGCAGTGCTCCGGATCAAGGAGCAACTCGCTGCGGTCCCCGACCGCGGTATCGGCTTCGGAATGCTGTGGCAGCTCAATTCCGAGGTGGGCGAGCGGCTGGGGTCCGGGCGCGGTCCACAGATCGGGTTCAACTACCTCGGTCAGTTTGCCGGCGGAGATGCTTCCGATGAGAACGCGGCGTGGGATCTTGCACCGGAACTGCCGGGTATCGACGCGTACGAGACATCGGGTCAGAGCATCGACTCGGCGGCCGATATCAACATCGCAGCGGTACCCGAAGGCGACGGGTGGGCTCTCAGAGGCGATATCGCTTATGCGTCCGGTGTCCTGTCCGAGGACGAGGTCGACGAACTCGTCGAGCTGTGGGTTCAGGCACTGAGTTCACTCGCCGAGTACGCACGCTCAGCGGTCCTGGTTCGACGATCTCCGTCGGACGTGCTCGCGCGTGGCGTGACGCAGGCCGATCTCGAGCGCTGGGAGGGCATCTATGGCGAGCTGGCCGATGTGCACCCCTTGACACCGCTGCAGCACGGGCTCGTGGTGGAGTCGATGCTCGGGTCGAGTGACGGGGGAGTCGACGTCTACGCTGCCCAGACCGTGTTCCACCTCGACGGTGCCGGCGAGCCGGAGCGATTCCGGGTTGCGCTGCACCAACTGCTCGAGCGGTTCCCGAACTTGAAGATCGCGATTGCTTCCACGTCCGGGGGCGAGTCCGTTGCAGTCGTGCCGACCGCGGTGGACATCCCGGTCACGGTCATCGACGTCGCCGACATGTCCGACGTCGAAGAGATCGCCGAACGTGACCGCGCGACCCGGATCGACTTCTCTCGGGCGCCGTTGGTGCGCGCGACGGTCGTGCGGTATCGGACCGGCCACGCGTTCATCCTGTCGATTCACCACGCGCTCGTCGACGGTTGGTCCATGGTCCGACTTCTCGAAACGATGTGGGAGGCGTACGGCCGGCCGGCCGACGTGGTCGAACCGGATCTGTCGTTCGCGAAGTTCCTGTCCTGGATGACGGCACGCGATGCCCAGGCTTCGCTGCAGCGGTGGGCCGACGTGCTCGCCCCGGTCTCGGAGCCGACCCTCGTTGCGCCCGAGGCTGGTTCGAGCGTCGCGGGACTGCCCGAAGACATCGTGGTGGAACTCGACGCCGACACCAGCGCAGCTCTTGCCGATGTGGCCCGATCTGCCGGTGCCACGATGAGCAGTCTGCTGCAGACGGTCTGGGCGGTGTTCCTGAATACGATCACCGGCCAGGACACGGTTGTATTCGGTGCCGTTGTGTCGGGCCGTCCCCCGGAGGTCGACGGGGTCGAGGACGCGGTGGGCTCGTTCATCAACACGGTTCCGGTGGTCGTGCAGCTGGAGGGCAGGCTCAGCCTTGCCGACGCGGTGCGCCGGGTGCAGGACCAGAACTCCGCGCTGATCGAGGATCATCAGGTATCGCTCGCCGAGTTGCAGCGTCTGAGCGGGCACCAGCCGCTGTTCGACACGTTGATGGTCTACCAGAACTACCCGTCGGACTCCGAGACGCTCGAACTCGTCCGGGACAACGCCGGAATCACGATTCTCGGTGAGTCGGGCCGGGAAACGACGCACTACCCACTCACGTTCGCCGCGCAAGCCGGCGCCGACACGTGGGTCCGGTTGTCGTACCGACCTGACCTGTTCGGCCCCGACGTCGCCGCGCGGTTCAGCACAGTTCTGCACCGCATCGTCGAACTGTTCGCGGCCGACCCTGGCCGCTCGATCGCGTCGCTGGACGTGCTGCCCGCAGCCGATTCGGACCAGATCTCCACACTCTCGGCGGGTCCGGTTGTGTCGGTGGCGGATTCGACGGTGGATGTGTTGACTCGGCGGCAGGCGAATGTGTCGGCGGATGCGGTCGCTGTCATCGACGACGACAGCGGAACCGAGTTCTCCTACACCGACTTCGATGCACGCATCAACGCACTCGCACAGATACTGATCGAACGTGGGGTTCAGGTCGGCGACCGCGTCGCCGTTCAACTCCCGCGGAGTGTGGATTTGGTGACCGCACTACTGGCGGTGATCCGCGCCGGCGCAGCGTATGTCCCCATCGACCCCGACTACCCGGATGAGCGGATCACCCACATCCTCGACGACGCGTCACCCACAGTGGTCATCACCGAAGAGTTCCTCGATACTCCGGCGGTCTCGGCACGCCTGACACGCGGTG
>NZ_NPFZ01000039.1:0-18382 GCF_002259425.1 Rhodococcus sp. 14-2470-1a | reverse complement strand
AAGAGTCGATTGATGCCGTCAGCTTGAGGATACGTCTTTTGGCGACTTCGCATCACTACCTGGCCGCCGATACACCCACAGATCAGTCACAAGGGCCAGACATCTTGACGGCTTAGTCCCCGTTGTGCCGGCTCCGGCAAAGACGGAGCATGCTAAAGTCGCACATCAATGCAACGGGGAGAGCCCTTGTGGTCGGCTCGTTCCTATTAGGCTCGACTCGAATTCGCCGACTTTAGAAATCGACGTTGACCACGCGCTGCAATGGTGTAAAGATTTACATTTTAGTTGACTCTGCAACCAGAGGACGACGTGGTCACAAATACAGGAATTGCAAGTTGTTTCTCATGTATCAGCATCCAGGGCTGCAATTACTCTATCTAGCTCCGTCAGGTCTTTCTTGCGCTCGCGATAGTCGCTGTACCGCTTCTGAGCAGTCGACAGAAGCTCGTCGTAGTACAGCACCCGGCCGTCGATATGCTCTAGCTGTCCGTCTATGACATCGCCCAATTCGCGTCCCCCAAGGTAGCCAACATTCGGTTCTTGCCCAAGGACAAAAACAACGGAAATATCACGAACCGGCTCACTTCTCTTGCGCAGCACCTCCGATAGCGCCTCATGATACTTGCCGCCTTGTTCGATCAGCTCATCGATTGAAGTTTTACGCCCATACTTCTTGAGCTCGACAATCATATGAACCCCAGCAGCTGAACGATACTGGATGTCGATGCGACCTTTTTTGTGGTTCTCGGCTTCACTCTTGTCGAACAGTATCCCTCGCCGAACTCTGTTAAGGCTTATTTCCATATCTGCGTCACCAGTGGCTCCTTCCCATGATGGATCTAGAAGCCACATGTTCTCAAAAAGATGTTTCTGCAGCACTTTCTCAAGTTCGTCTTTATTGATCATGCTTTCGAGTTTTTCTATTGCCTCAAGGCGTGAGCGCAATATTTGCACGTACAGTGCATCTTCGTACGACCGTGCGTTTGCAAGCAATGGCAGTATGTCGGTTGCATACAGGCCATTAGCAAACTTTTCGAGTTCCTTAGTTGTGGCGTCGAGAGCAATTCGCTCGAACGCTAGGATGCTGGATTTATATAAGGCTGGACGATAAGATTCTTTGTCCAACTGAAGAGCTCCTACTGTGCCCATTACACGCCTAGCGGATTCGCGCTGATGCTCTGGACGCTTGTCGACCCACTCCTGTACAACCGGATACTTTAGCGTGAGCTCCTTAAATTTTTGCTTTGGTCTTTCTGATGACCATTGTTCGGCAGCCGAGTTAAATAAGTCCCGCAGCTTCTTCACCAGCAACGTCACTCGCTCGTCGTCTTCAATAAGTCGCTGACGGTCACTCGTTGCGATGTCGTCGGATCCATCGTCAAGGTCCAAAAATTCCGCATGTATTTGACCGGTTACATAGCTTCCAAATAGCTTATTGAAATCGAGCTGATCAAGGATCCCTTCTTGAATTGGTCGCCGTCGCGCCAGGATGATTATGTTACGAAGTGACTCTTGCGTGTCACCCGGATCCTTTAGTTGTTTGGGCTCACGGACAGTGCCGAACCAACCTTGAAGGCTCCAGCCACGTCGCGCATCGATAACATTGTCTGAGACCAGCCACTGCTTAACAATGTTTGGGGTTTGCTTACCATCGATTTCTACCGACCCCAACTGCCACATGTATTCCAAAAGTTTAAGGTCATCTCTGTCCTCGTATGATATCTTTCGACCATCTATCGTTATCTGAAACCGGCCTGGATCTGAGTCGGCATAATTCAGTGTGTCGAATCGCCTTGCAAGACGCCGGCGGAGTGCTGCTACCGAGACGCCGGTGCGCCGGCGATTGAGGTTTTTGAGAATAATTCGAGTTCCGTGTTCCGGTAGATCTGCTGGTGGGGTGACGGGATCGGGATGGTAAGGTTCCTTTGCTGCGATCTTAGCGCGGAGCTGATCCACGCTAATGTTGAAGCCGCTGGCAGACCCATTGCGTTTGGTAAACAGAGTGACGTCGCCAGCGAGCGAGAATACGGATAGTTTGCCGATTCCTTTACGACCCATGAAGGGGCGACCATGAAGGGGCGAAGAATGGCCCTCTTCGTCGCGCTTCTTGTATGCAACCGTTAAATATCGGCTATTCAACTCTGATTTAGTCATGCCGCGACCGTCGTCGTGGATGACGATTTCATCGCCGGATGTGTTCCACTTAATGGTTACGTTATTTGCATCTGCATCCCAGGCGTTTGCCACCAGTTCTGACAAAACTGCCGCTGCGTTGCTGTATAGGTTGATGCCTAGAGACTCAACTACAGCGAGGTCCACGCTGAAAGTAAACGTCGGATCTGCGCTAGTCACGAAAGGGTCCTTATGTTGTGTTCTAATTTGTCCATAAATGTCTCCCCAATAGCTTTGCCAAATGCGGGGGGTACAGCGTTACCGATCAGCCGTCCCACAGAGGATTTCGTAGGCGGGCTATCCGGAGCATTGAATCGATACGACCGAGGAAATCCTTGCAACATGGCAGACTCGCGAAGTGTTAGGCTGCGATCTTGTTCCGGATGGCCGAACCTCCCTGTCCCGAAGTTGTAGGATTGTGTCGTAATGGTTGGCGAGGGGGCGTCCCATTCCATTCGCCCGTAGAATGATTGGAAACTCGCTCCACTTTCTTTTCTGTGGCATGGAGCTAAGAGCTCGTCAGGCCAGTCACGCCATGTCCCCCCTGGTTTTGACGCTTTCATGCGGGCGAGGTTTATGGGTGTTAGCCGACGTGCCGCATGTAGCGGATCGGTTGGATCAACTTCGCCGTTCTGCAGTTTGGGCAGATTCTGGATGGTCGCCCTGACGGTGGGGTGCTTGGCTTGTCGTTTTGCACGGAGGGGCACCCTGACGACGCCGTGACGCGAAGCAACGAGCACCAGGCGTCGTCGATTTTGAGGAAGTCCGAAATCTGGACCGAACACGGTTTCGTAATCAACCGCGTAGTCCATGGCCCGAAGCTGAGCTGTGAAGGCACTAAAGACAGTCATACTTTTAAGGCGTGTAACGTTTTCCATCGTTACAAAGTCAGGCTTACTTTCTGCGACTATTCGCGAGAAATGATGAAGTAATCCCCATCCCAGCTCCTCGCTAGTGTCAGCCCCTCGTCTGTGGCTGGAAAACGGCTGGCAGGGGGCGCATCCTGCGAGCAGGCGTTTCGCTCCTTTCGGCCAGAGGTCTGCTAGGTCCGCCCCGGTCAAAGTGCTCACATCCTGCAGCAGGAAGGGGGCCTTGATGTTCTTTTCAAAGGGGTATTCGCACGCCGGATCCAAATCAACTCCGGCAGCAACATGGACCCCCGCCGATTTCAGTCCAAGTGATAGACCACCCGCGCCACAAAACAGGTCGATTGCCGATAGTTCCGGTAACGCCTTCGTTGCCACGTTGTAAGCCCTTCGGTTAGCAGACACGCCGTTAGCCTATCGGTGTGCTCCACTTGTTGACCATGCATTCGAGCCGTGTCTGGAGCGAGAAGTTCGCGTCGAAGCCCGGTTGGTCGTACACGTCACAGTCCAATCTGGGTGACGGCGTTGCCCAGAAGAGGTGTGTGTTCGCGGCGGTAGACCTCGACGGAGTCGAGGCTGGCGTGGCCGGTTTGGCGGGCGATCGCGGATCCGTCGGCACCGTTGCGCGCGCCCTGGGTGACGAACCCAGCCCGGAGTGAGTGTCCACCGAGTTTGGCCAGAGCGGCGGGGTCGAAGCCCGCGTGGTCAGCGCGGCGGCGGATGGTCTGGTGAATAGCGGCCCCGGACAGCGCGGTTGCACTGAGATTCCCATTCTTGGCGACGGCCCGAAATAGCGGTGCTCGGGCTGCCGTTCGGGGCACTCCCCCACGGCAGACGTGCGCGCCGAACGGTTCTGCGTTCCGAAGCAGACGTATCACCGACGGTCGTCCTCCCACATCGAACGCAGCGACGACCTGTGCCCACCGGACATACGCGCAGGGTGGGCAGGTCTCGTGGGAGTCGGTGTACGGCAGCGCCTTGACCGCTCCCCTGCCCTCCTGGTCGGTCTTCGACTTCCGCAGCCGGATATGCAGTCCGTCGTGCCGGTGCACGGTTACATCCCCGCACATCATCTCCGACAACTCGCTGCGGCGGTACGCGCCGGCGAACCCGAGGAGCAGAATCGCCGAATCACGGGGCTCCAGAACCTCGTCGGCCCACCCACGACACCGCTTCCGCGCCGTCTCAACGAGGAGTTTGATGTCGTCGACCAACAGCGGATCACGTGGCGTGCGGGGGCGGTCGCCCGCCGCGGCGTACTCCCGCCGTATCCCCGACAGGGTCGCGGTCACGAGTTCGTGCGCGGACGGGGACAGGTGGCCGGTCGTCCGGTGCTGATGGTTGATCGCCGCGATCCAGGTGCCGAAGGTGGCGACGGCATAGGCCCGCTCGCCTGTCTCGGTTCGAGTGTCGGCCGCGTCGACGAGATAGGCGGCGACGGTGATCGGATTCGCCGGAAGCGTCACGTGACCATTCGACTCGCACCAGCTGGTGAAGCGTCTCCACGCCGCGTCATAGGTCTTGCGGGTTCCCTCCGCCCGGGAGGACTGCAGTGCACTCGCGATCCGCTTCGCGACCGCGGGTGAGATCTCCGGCTCGACCGCGACCGACCTGCCCGTGCCGGAGATGCCAGCGAAAGAGGTCAGCGCAGGTGTTCGTCCTGATCGGAAGTCCATACCGGCAGCCTAGCGCAGGTCACCGACATGCCTGCAACGCAAAAGCGTGCTGAGCTGGCGTTTCTCCTTAGATGGTACGGAAAATGCAATTTACGTTGTGATGGTTCGCCTGATTTGACCGTGCACGGCAAGGTTGAATGATGTTCACCCGCAGAGTTTTAGAGGATGAGTACATATAACGCTGCCAGTAGATATGCAGGACTCTAGTAGATGTATTGCCGTTCAACGGATTTGTGTATATCGAACGAGGCTTGGTTGTCGGCCTGCTTGTTCCGAGGTGCGAGCTTTAGACAGCTTCTACGTTCAACCCTATGTGTGCGCGAACCGCATAGCTAGACAAGTGCAGGCAGGCTCTCGGGATGCCCGACTGCGGACTGCTCGCTCAGTGCGGCGGTCGTTTGTTGCAAGCCGCACTGCTTCGCTGTTGTCATCTGCAGGTCAAACCAGGCGGCGAGATGTGCGCTCACAGTCGCTGTCTGGACGTCGAGTTCGGCGGCAACATCGTTATAGCTCCACTCAGGGTGTTGAAGGTACACGAGCACAGTTGCCCAAGCGTCGGGATCGAGTCCCCCGCTCTCTCTAACCGGGAAGGCCGGAGATTCGGCGCTGAACCAATCCAAACCCGGCTGCTGCTCAGCGTCGGGCACCACTGGACGATGCGTTCTGGGCGCACGCAGAATGACGGCAAGCACCTCTGTCATCGCTAGGAGAAAAACCGGTGCGACAGTAGCGATTCCGGATGCCACAATGGCCGGAACAGCATCTGGGGTCAATGCTGCATGGTAGCCGTTGCCGAAAATTGAGGCACCGGCCGCGACGGCTAGGACCATGAGTACGAACCTGCGACCACGAACCGTCTTTGGGTCGGTGTGATGAGACAACGCCAGCGCGATTACCGTCGTTGCGACGATCGCGCCGTCAAGGACAGCGGGCAGAGCCCACGCCAGCCGTGGATCGGTTCCGGCCATTACCGCCAACTCTTGTAGCGCAGCGAACGACAGCCAGAACGAGGACGCGGCGATCCCCACGGTCAACGCGATACCTGTCATCAACGCGACAAAAAGCACTCGCGGATGATCTGTTAGCTCTGCTGGTGAGTCGACCGTGTCGCTTGGCTGCTTGCACGCGTCCATTCAAGGCTCTCCTTCTGTTGGGCGGCTGCGGGCGTTGAAGCCCCATAGGACTGCTTCACGGCGCCCCTGCTGAGCGTCTAACCATTTACAGCAGTTGGGGGAATCGTCGCAGCACAGCGGGTGAGCGCCCCGCCGCGCCAGTTTGCAACTTCAGTCGACGCGCAGATACAGCCGCAACGCCTGCTCGACGAGAGCGCTTCGACTGCCAGCGCCCCAATCGCCAGCTAACTGGTCGAGGATCGCCGCGTCCGAGTTAATTACGCCCGCAAGCGGAACCCGAGACAGCGGTGCACTGTGCCGCCGTCGCGTAGGCCTTCCCGCCTCCGCGCGTCTAAACATGCCTGTACCCGCTGTTGCAGCAGCGTCTGTCCAATGCGCCTTCAGGTCGTCGGCGTGCTTTTCGACTGCATCGAGTACGACCTGTCCGTAAGAACGCGCTGTTGTGGGGTTTGCGCCCCGCTCTTCTAACGTGAGCGTTCGGAGAGCGCTGTAGACCTCGTGTGGCAGTGCTACTTCAGGTGGAGCTACACGAGCTGCGTTCGTCGTCGAGTCTCGTTTTGTGTTTCTCCGTCGCGCATCTGCACGACGTGGGGGGACGGTTTGTCGATCGTCGTTGTCTTGTCGCACAGCCACCTCTGAGGCGGCTGCCCCGACTGCAGAGGGGGTGGGGTCCTGAGGACTTGAGGCGGGTTCGTCGTTTGCCGCCGGTTCGTCTTTGATGACAACCGAAGTGCCCTCTCTGGCTTCAGAAGCCTCGTCCGCCCCCACGATTGCTAGCGCCTGAGGTCGCTCCTCGCGGGGTGGACCGGACGCTACGGGCTTATCGGCGGTGTTTCCGGACGTGCTCGACTTCTGAGGGTCGGCGTCTGCACTCTCAGCCGATTGCGGAGCGTTACACCCGCCAGCCGCGGCGGCATCCCGGACTAGATTAAGAGGCGGGAGTAGCTCGTCGAGATCATTCAGCGCGTTCGGATCGAAAGCGGCGCGACGCTTTCTGGTACTCATGCGACACCGCCTGCAACCTCGTCGCGTTCGGCGGTTGCCACCCGGCTCAGAATCTCGCGGGTGAGCCCTTGATAGTCCGACGCAAGTCCGGATGGATCTCGTGACCACAACCGGTCGCTGGACTTGCCCTTCTGACGTAGCCTTTGCAGTCGATTCTTCTGGTCTGACTCGGCGACGTCCACGAGTTCCAACGGAGTGAGGTGGCGGGTTCGAAGGTCAACCGCGGCAGCACGGTCAGATCGAATAAATGTCTCAAACGGGTCCGCACCGCTGCCTTCGAGAAGCTCGTGCACCTGTTCGAATACCTCACGGTTTCGCGCAGTCGCGCGGGGGTTGGTGTCGAAAAGGACCACCCCCAGCAGCTGAATCATCGACCCGGCTTTCCGTGCTCTGAGGTATCGCATCGCCAACAGTTCGACGCCAGACAAGCTGGCGTCGTCGTCCTTTGTGGGGACGACGAGGTAGCGGGCTGTTCCCAGCAGGGCCTCGAGGAGTGGGGCATCACCCGGACCGGAGTCAAGAAGCACCAGATCATAGTTTTCGGCATCGTTCAGATCGTTGAGTGTTTGAGTCAGATTGCGGCGCAGGTCGATTCCGGTCTGCGCAGCGGTCGCTGCAACGGATGCGACAACCGCCAGTGCGGGCCCACCAGCAATGACATCAAGGTTTGGGCGGACATCCCGAACGGGGGTGAGTGACTGCGCGAATTGCAGGGACATGCTGAGACCGCGCCCACCGTCCCCTTCGACTCCCAGATCGGATGCTGAGACGTTGGCCTGCTGATCCGCGTCCACGACAAGTACGCGCCGTCCTGCGGCGGCGACCATGCCCGCCACGGCGGAAACGATTGAACTCTTGCCGACGCCGCCTTTCTGGTTGGCGACCAGCACTGTTCGAGAGGTTCCGGTTGTCGTCACCCGCATGAAGGTACCGGAGTCGTGCAGTCCATGCGTCCTGCGACACGCACTGTTAAACGACTTTTTGTACGGACGTCATCGAGGCTACCTATCTGGTCGTCAAAACTGCTGTCTGTCAGGTCGTCTGGACGACCAGATATATGGCCCCCAACTTGACTAGTGTTCAGTACGTGCACGGGTACTTACTACCGGCTTTAGTTGCAGCCTGAGCAATGTCAATCTGTTCTGCTTTGGAACTAGCTGTCTGTACAGCTTTATACACGGTCATGGTAAGGGCATTTTGGACGTATGGTTGCACAGTCCTGGGATATGCTTGAAGTGTGGCTGTATTTAAAGACTTGAATAGGGATTGAACAACGGCTTTGTATAAGGACTTTAGAGCGTACGTGCCAATGTCCTGCGAGTTGTACTTAAAACCGACCCGCTGTATGGGTTTTATCACGGACTTAATTACGACCGGGCGCATGGGCATTTACATGAACGTAAACAAGATCATATTACGGTCCAGCTTTATGGAAGTGTGACCCGCCAGTCGCAGTACCGGTGCTACACCCTTTCTTCCGTTCTGTTATATGCCCATAGCGGTGGTAGTGCATATGGGCAGATGTATGGGCGTAAGTATGGCCTTGCATATCGATCCATATAAAACAGCAGCTCACGGGGTCTAACTCACACATATCGTTGCACCGTCGGGGACGTCTGAGTCAGATCGATTGACCGTGGGATTTCTGCGACAGACCAGCAATCCGAGACATACCTAAGGAATCTCGTGGACCCCCGGATCGCGTCTGATCTGCACTTGGGGTGCCGCCGTAAGGAGCGGATATAAGCGGGTAGCCAGACGGGCTGATGCGGTCATCGCCCGTCGGCACCTACACACTAGGGAGTTCGTCGAGGAAGATACGAAAGCCGCGTCCCCACGGCCGCCACCGATCCGAAACCATCTACGAGCAAAACCCGCGACTGCTACCACGTGCCCGCGGGGATACGAATTGACAAAACGGGTTAACCGACAACGCCTTCGCGGTACATTGCACACACAACGTTTCGCACGTTCAGTTAAGTGAACCCCTGAGTATTAGACCCAAACGACAAGGCCGGCAACCGGCAGAGCGCCGGTCGAACTGGGGCAAGCGTTGCGCAGAGGCAACTCTGACAACCGTTAACCACATCTTCGAGGGCTTCGGATTCTACCGCTGCACGCATGGGCATATGTATGGCGGTCCGTATGGGCTTAAGTGCGTGCGTCCAGGTTGGCAATCAAGAGCCCATCAAAGCGCGCCTGCGCGTCCCTAGCTTGCAGCGGCGAGACCCACCACCGGGGCCGGTATCTACGGCCGTATTGCAGCCCATACGTATGGCTCTTTGTATGGTCTTACGTATGACGTTCGAGACATTACGGAGGTTGGGGTAAAACACGCGGGAAGCGAGTCCCATGCGGCGACTTCAAGTATGGATTGGCGTTTCAGGCAGGAAAAGGCGACGGGTCCCCACCGTCACGGTGACGAATCGCGACGCGTGGGGACCCACACCTTGCCTGCTCCCACGGCTTCACAATCAACCCAATGGACACCATCATGAGAGACGCGTCGAGGACCTCGACGTATACGCCGTCGCTCAACCCAATCATTCTGGGGTACTTGCGATTTCGACACAAGAATCCCCGCACGTTGCGCCTGTGCCTGTTCAAATGCGAGGCACGCGGCGCCGGCACCTTTGGCGCGGTACCCTGGGATTCGCACATCGTCGCACTCATCCTGGCTGTGTGCCCCGGCCTCCACAGAGGTAGTGCAACGCTGAAAAGGTTTCACAGGCATTCCGTGGCGGATACCTGGGACATCCGTCTAACCGCCTGAAACCCAGCTCAGACCTAACTGAACAGGTCGTTGGAGCTGACACCGACTGGAACTTCGCTGACTCGGTTAGGGAAATCGCAGGTCAAGCGATCCGCAATGGGTTGGAACTCTCGGCCAGCATCGCCGTACTTCTAGCCTCCAATCAGGTATGCAATAGTCACCCTCTATTCTCTGGATGTACACAACGTAAATTGCATTTTCCGCACCGTCGTGCGCAAAACGCCAGTTCAGCACAGTTTTCGCTCTGCAGACCTGTCGATGACCTGCGTTAGACTGCCCGTATGGCCTTCCAACCAGCCCGAACACCTGCGATGGGCATCCCTGAGAGCGTCAGGTCGCTGGCTGTGGAGCCGGAGATCCCGCCCGGCGTCGCGAAGCGGATCGCGGCCGCCGTGCAATCCTCCCGCTCCGAGGGAACGCGCAAGACCTACGACGCCGCCTGGAGACGCTTCACCAACTGGTGCAAGTCGAATGGTCACGTGACGCTGCCGGCGCACCCGGTCACCGTCGCCGCATATCTTGTCGACGCTGCCGACATCCGCACCGAGACAGGGGAGCGGGCTTACGCCGTCGCCACGTTCGGGACCTGGATCGCGGCGATCAACCAGCAGCATCGCACCACCGGGCACCTGTCCCCGACGACACACGAGTTGGTAACCGCGACGCTATCCGGGATCCGTCGTGAGTACGCCGCCGCGGGAGACCGGCCCCGCACTCCGCGGGATCCGTTGTTGGTCGAGGACATCAAACTCCTTGTCGAGACGGCACGGGAACGATGCCGGGGTTGGGCCGATGAGGTTCTCGAACGCCGGGATTCGGCGATCCTGCTGCTCGGGTTCGCCGGCGCCTTTCGCCGCAGCGAGTTGACGGAATTGGTCTGCGGAGACGTTTCCGTGCACCGGCACGACGGCCTGCACGTGCGGGTGCGGAAGTCGAAGACCGACCAGGACGGCAGGGGAGCAGTGAAAGCGTTGCCCTACACCGAGTCTCACAAGACCTGCCCACCCTGCGCGTACGTCCGCTGGGTCCAGGTCGTCGGCGCGTTCGATGTAGGAGGACGCCCTTCCGTGATCCGGCTACTGCGTAGAGGAGAGCCGTTCGACGGTCACGTGTGCCGTGGGGGAGTACCCCGCGCCGCCGCCCGGGCACCGCTGTTCCGCTCGGTTGCGAAGAACGGGAACCTTGGCACCGCGCCACTGTCAGGCGCGGCGATCCATCGGACCATCCGACGGCGGGCCGGCCACGCCGGCTTTGACCCGGCTGCGCTCGCCAAGCTGGGCGGGCACTCCCTACGCGCAGGCTTCGTCACCCAAAGCACCCGCAACGGCGCCGACGGCACCGCCATCGCCCGCCAAACCGGACACGCCAGCCTCGATTCCGTCGAGGTGTACCGCCGCGAACACGCACCACTGGTGGGAAACGCTGTGAACCAGATCGGACTGTAGCGACCTACCAGGCGAAATTGCGTTCGATGCGACTGAGCAACAAGAGGTATCGGCGTAGCTACCAGTAGGTCCGAATCGTGGGCCGAGTAAGAGTTATTGCGGCTGCAGCTCATTTTCGGCAAGAAGGCCTTCGGGGATGACATTGCCATGGTTGCGTCGGAGATAATCCCTTGCATCGTCCAAGGACGGGTCGTGCTGAAGGCTTTTCTGGAAGTAGTCGAGCCGGCGCTTGGCGGCGTCAATGATCTGGCCCCAGTCCCGGACCCACACCCGTACCTTCGCTCCTGGAGCCTCCGGTAGATCCGGTTCGAAAACAAGTCCACGCTCGCGGTTCTTCTGGTTCGCCTCCTGCCGCACGTCGTCATCGATCTCGCCGGTGACAAGCCAAAAGTCCCATTCGGTTGTGCTGCTGGCGAACCGTGCGTCTTGGGCAACAGCTTTCGCGTACGACTTGATCTGATTTAATTCTGTGAGAGAGGCAACAACTTTCGGTGCTTTGAGTTCTACGACAAGGTGCCGATTGCGGTCGTGCTCCGTGGCCGCGACCGAGAGCAAGAGGTCTAAGCGGCCTATCGTGCCATCCAGCCGTTTGACAGGATGCTTTTCGCCGCGGCCGGCTCCTAGTAGTTCAACGTGCCGATCAAGTGCTGCAGTGAGGCCTCGCTCACTGACCATAAAGTTGTATTGCTCTCCGAAGACCCACAGTTCGCTCTCCAAGATCCGGTGCAAGTGCTCGCGCTCTCCGACGAGTTTGTTTGTCTCGGGATCAAAAACCATCAACTCAAGCGCCCGCAGAAACTCGAGCCGGTTGGTCACGTCACTGGATGCCTGGATGACTCGCGACAGACCCGTACGCGTGAGGAGACGGTCCAACTGGTCCCGCTCATCGATCGACAATCCGACATACTCGTCTAGCAAAGCTGACACATCCCCGGGGCGTTGTTGAAGTGAGTCCTTTAGAAGCCCCAGCGTGAGTCGCTGCTTTTGTTTGCCCTTCGGGATGTGGCGTCTAATTGAGGTAGCAACGACGTCGAATGTCGCCCGCTCGACCTTTTCTTCCTCCGACGTGGGCTCGCCCTGATACGGGTAAACATGACCACTCTTCCAGTCCTCGACCAGCTCTCGGCGACGTTCGGCACGCCGGGTATCGAGATAGTCTTCGAGTACCTGGTCGAGTTCTTTGAGGAGGACGCCCAAGACGCTCGGGGTGGTCTCCATCCTCGCAAGCGGCCACTGGCCGTGGTGTTCAGGCATCTCATCCCACATGAGATAAGCCGAGTACGTGAAGTCTGGTCCAGGCGGGGTGTCGAGCGTGTCCACCACAACAGTTTCGCTGTCACACAGGTGAACTGCGCGTTCCTTCGCCTTAACCCACTCGATGACCCGCAACTTTGCATGGCGTACGGCGCCGTTGTGTTCCCACTCGACAGGGACCAGGGTGTCGTGAGCGATGTTGTCGGCGGGCTGAATTCGACGCCCATCATAGACCACCTCGATCCCTGTGTGAGTGATGAGGTAGGGCGCTAGGATCATGGTGAGACCCTCTTCGGCGGCATCACGACCGAGGGCATCAAGCGACTCTTTTCCCTCGCCAGCGAACCTCGTCCCAGTATCGGCATCTACCTCGATTGGGTCCGATACTTCTACATCGTTGCGGTGTGAAGCTTGAGCACGAACAGTCGACTGAAGCCGCCTCCCGTCAACACTGTCGGCGACCGTCTCCCAAGTGGCCCGAGCCCCCAGTGCGAAGGCGCGGAGTCGACCTTGTCCGAACCGGCCGTGGAGTGGTCTGTTCTCACCCTTGCTGCGGATTGCAGTTTTCTTCCACGAGTTGCCAACCCACTTAAACTCGGTCGCGATCTCCTCGGGTGCCATGCCGTGGCCGTCGTCGATGATCTCGACGCCGATCACAACGTCGGTCTCGTTGCGGTGAAGAACCACGTCGACGTGGTGCGCGTCGGCGTCGAGCGAGTTCCATACGAGCTCGATAACGGCCCTCACAGGGTCATTTTCGTGCGCAAGCTTCTGGACGTGGTCGTCGCCGGCTTCAAGTCGAAACTTCTTCACGCGGTCATCCTGCCAGGGACACGGACATACTAGGAATCCAGTCGAGCAAGACCATCGACGACAAAAGAAAGATGCCGCGCGACGTGGTCAACACGAACCACCATGGCGATAAGACCGCTGCACGAGCGTTCCGACAGCTGCCTTCGGTCCGCGCTTGCGTGCGCCGTCTGATCCACATAGTTGCGACCTGTGCACCATCGACGCGGCCAGAGATTCTACTGGAATCGACTAAAGCGGTGCGGAGGGACCTGATGGCTCACCGAGACCAGTGCGTCCTGACTCTTCGGCGCGGCGTCCGCCACCGATATAGCCATCAGCAAGCAGAATGAGCACATGGCGAAATTGGACGCGGAGTGGGCAATCGATCAGATCAACATGTTTTTGCGTGCCACAGACCAGGTATCTCCGAACAATGAACCGGGGGGCGTTTTCTTCCTGGGCACCGTAATGAGGGGCACCGAAACCGAGGCTTCGTCGCATGCTCACGTGGTGGAGGAGATCATCGACCGTGTATTGCCTGGGTGGCGTAAGAGTCGTCCGTCGACCGACGATAGCTACCGCTGGCTTCGGGATCAGGCTTCCCGTGCAAAGACTGCACTCGAAAGGTCTGCCGAACTAGCCGAAAGGCTTGGCGATAACGCCCCGGACATGGACGCAGCCAACCTGCATCCGTGGGCATGGGACAACGGCAAAAGCTTCTGGAACACAGGCCATTTCCACCAGGCCGTAATGCAGGCCGCTATCCGGATCAACGCGGAGACACAGTCCAAGCTCGGCCGGATGGACATATCCGAGACCGCACTGTTCAACGAGGCATTCTCGCTCAGCGACCCTAAGCCTGGGGCTTCTCGGCTACGTCTGATGGAGAACGACAGCAGTAAAACCTACGAGAACCTGCATCGCGGAGCACGGGCGCTTGCGGAAGGCCTATACGCGGCAATCCGCAACCCGGGAATGCACTCACCGAGCGACGGTGGTCAGGAGCAACTGGCTCTGGAACAGCTGGCAGCGTTCAGTCTGCTGGCGCGGTGGATCGACCAGGCAGTTGTGCTGAAGCCCTAGAATTGGGTCCGCCGCTGACCCGTCACGCTCGTCCTCGGGTTGCCGACGTTCGCGGGGAGCGCGCCCACGACGGTGCCGTCAGCGGTGTTCGTGCGGCTTCTGCGTTTCTCACAGCCTGTCGGTTGTTCGAATGACCTCGGCTGTCCGGGCGCATACCGTTCGAATGCCTCGGCGGTGAAAACACGCCGTTTCCTCACGCAGTCGCTCGATTGCGATGCACCGGCGCACAGTCCGCCGAGAAGTCCCTGCGGTAGTGATACAATTCGGTATAACTGCAGCTGAGGAGGCTTAATATGTCGCTGGCGCATGACATGGAACGCGATCTACGGGCCATACCCGCCGAGCGTGAACTCCTGCAGCTCAAACTCCTACGCGCCGTCGCTCACGCCACCTACAACGGCATC
Source organism: Rhodococcus sp. 14-2470-1a (assembly GCF_002259425.1). Classification (NCBI taxonomy): domain Bacteria; kingdom Bacillati; phylum Actinomycetota; class Actinomycetes; order Mycobacteriales; family Nocardiaceae; genus Rhodococcus; species Rhodococcus sp. 14-2470-1a. The sequence goes on along the minus strand of NZ_NPFZ01000039.1, from coordinate 3,779 downwards.
CCACAGCGCGTCATCGCCAAGAATCTCGCCGTCACCCAGCCGGAGGTGAGCCGCATCGTCAAAAAGCTGCGACTGAACCCCGCAGCCCGCGAACGAAGCCCACGCGAAGTGATGCTCGAGCACGCCGCCAAGATCCTCGATCACGACGCGATGATCGTCGAACTCGCCTCGTGGCCGTACACGTTCGGGCACGTCGCTGCCGGCGACCCGGCGGGGGAGAGCTACGTGCGGGGTTCGTGGGATCAGATCGAACGCGCTGGGGATCTCCTCGACGACGAGGACTATCGGGTGCTTCTCGCGGCTACGGCCGACCGGCGTGCGCAGGCGAATGCACTCTGACCCTGCCACTGCCGCCGCGTCCGAGCTCGAAACCTGGTGCCGCCCCGGCGGCATGCTCGACAAGGACGGGCCCAGAGCCTCGCTTCATGCCTTCGATCCGTTGCCGCGCCGCCGCACCCGTGATCAGATTGTCGACGCCTTCCTCGCCGAACACACCGACGTCGCCGTCGGCCGGCAATTCCTCGCCCTGGCGACCGCCGGACCTCCGGGGGTGGGCAAGTCGTCGAGTATCGACCGCCGCCATCTCGCCGGACAAGGCTGGCGAGTGCTCGATGCCGACGTCATCAAGGATCATCTGCTGCGTGACGCGGTCGCCAGCGGTGTCTACGACGACCTGCTGGGCCGAATGCTGTCGGATGGGCATCCGGTCATGCCGCGCGAGCTCGCCACCCTAGCGCACTCGGAATCGACGATGCTTCTCGACCAGATCACCGAAATCTGCATGGCTCGTGGAGAAAACATCGTTTTGGAGGGCACGTTCAGTTGGCCTGGCTTGGGTCCACGCCTGCTCAGCGATCTCGCATCTGCGGACTACCAGAAGTTCACGATTCTTGATGTCGAGGCCCCCTTGGAGATCACCCGGGCGCGGGCGCTCACCCGGTGGTGGCGCGGGCGTCTCGAGGCGATCAACGGCGGCGATCCGTTCGGTGGCCGCTTCACCCCGAGCTTCGTCATCGATGCGCTCTACACCGACGACACCGAGGTGACGATCTGCGCCCGCAACGCCCGCGATGCGTTCGAGCACGCACTCGCTGCGGAGATTCCGACGGTCGAGTTGCTCATCGAGCATCTCGGCGGCGGCGACGAGACGTGGGTGAAGGAGAACGGGGCCGTGGTGTACTCCCAAGGTGCGGCCGAACACCGCGCTCCCTGACCCCACACCCACCTGAGGCCGGCTGGTGCAGGCAGCCCTATTCGACCCCCCTCGCGCGACAACCGATCTGCCTGTCAGAGAACGATGTCGGTGTAGGAAGCCAGTTCGGTCCACCGCCCACGCTCCAACCGCGCCGTAGGCTGAAGCGCGTACCGATCCGCGACGACGAGTTGGTCCATCGACAGTTCGGTGGCTGCGGCGATGTCTTCGACGGGTACCTGGAAGGTTCGGTACGGGCCGAGTGGGGGAGTAGCAGTGTTGGCGCGGACGGGCCGTTCGAGGACCGGGCCCAGTGACGGTGTCTGGTCGAGGACGTATCCCGTCGTTGCAAGTATCGAGTCTTGTTCCCAGGCCGCGATTTTGAAGAACCGGCGCGGGATCGCCACGCCCCGGTATACCGGATCGTCGGCGGCGAAGATGCAGCCGGAGAACACCGACAGTCGTTGCCCGTATTGCCGGGCATGCTCGAGGACGTAGTCCTCGAGGCCGAGCCACAGAGTCTTGGACTGATTCAGGGTCGCGGTCTGCGGCGCACACACGGTGTAATGGAAGGTGTCGGTGTTGGCCTGCTCGGCAACCGCAGCGGAGCCCCAGACCGGGTCGCGGCGGCGCACCAGATGACCGCGGTCGAGATCGTTGCTGGCGTACAGCTCCGGTCCGGCTTGCTGCGCGGCCGGGAGCCTCGGATCGAGTCGCCAGTCGTCACCGCGTTCGACCTCGAGAAGCTGGGATCCGTCGATGTTCACCGCCGTGGATGCTGCGAGGCGTCGCTCGGGGTCGATCGCGACCATGAAGTGGGTGTACGGCAGCACGACCAGCCCGGATCGCGTGGGCGCTTCGAGCTCGATGGTGGATAAGAACGCGGGGTCGTAGCCGGCGGCAGGTGAAGTCACCGGTTCAGTGAACCGGTCGATCGTGACGGGAACGTGAACACACCCTTCTCTCAGCATCTGTTCCGTACCCTCGGATGGCGGCGCACGCACCCGGACGTCTGCACCCGAGATGGAGGAGGCAATATCCATGGCTGGAATCGCTGACCAAGCTCGGGCAACGCATACGAAGACAAGCCGCTCACCGAACTCGTCGACGCACCCGTCGAAGCCCTGCAGGGCGTGAGCCCCGGGGACGCAGAGCACCTCAAGGCCGCGTTCAACATCAAGACCATCGGCGACCTCGGACGCAACAAGTACTTCCTGTGGGCGCAGTCCATCGCCAAACTCGCGGAATAGCTTTCAAGCATCGCTGCCGACCGAGGGCCACGGGACCGTATGGGTTCCGTGGCTCTGGTTATCAAATAGCACGGTGACTGTCGCCTAGCCCGGCAGGTTTTGTCCGGGGAGGACAGGACAACTGACGTCCGGGCCGGTGCCGTGGAGATCGCTGGCGGAACGCCCGCGCCACTGACCTTGATCTGTCGGTTCGGGCCGGTACCGTCGCACAGGTGGCAGCGAGACAGGGGAGCGCGGTGAGTGCGTACCGCTACGAGTGGGCGTTGTTTGCCGACTGGTGCGCCGCCACCGACACCTCGCCGCTCCCCGCAACGCCGGTCACCCTGGCGCAGTTCCTCGACGGGAATCCTGCCGGCGAGGCGGTGCAGCTGCGTAGGGTCTCCGCGATCAACCGCGCACACCTCGACGCCGGCCACCCCGCACCCGGCCGGGCGACCTCACTGCGCCTCGCTCTGGACACCGTCCGGGCCGACAGAACCATCCGGCGTGCCGCCCAGTACCAGGCGATCGCAGCCGAATTGCCGACCACTGGGTCGACAGCGGCATTGTTCGGACGCCGCGACGCAGTACTCCTTCTCCTAGCCGGAGCGGGGTTGTCCTACAACGCGATTGCCGAACTCGACCGGGGCGACATCACTACAGACGACGGAAGTCTCTGGATCGGTGGCCGCCATCGAATCCGGACCGACCCCAACGAGGTCAACGGCTTCCAGCCAGTCGAGGTGTGGGAGCGCTGGCGCACGGTCCTGCAGTTCTCCGACCTCTACCCCTCCACCGCACTGCTCGTAGAACACCTGCAACGCAACACCTTCCCCGACCTGACCGGATTGCTGGACCGCAGAGGTCCGGTCGCGGTCCCTATCGACCGGTGGGGTCACCTACCGTTTCCCGCCGCGCCGATGACGGCTGCCGAGATCAGATCGGTGGTCGCCGGACACCGCGCCAGGCTTTCGCGGCCGCACACTCCGCGGCGCCGTATCAGCAGACCACGCGCGGACGCCGAACAGGTCGACATCAGCCGTCCCGAGCCCACACCAGTCGAGCTCGATTCCGGGTACTACCGCTCGGGTGTCGCCGCGCGGCACCGCGCGCACACCGCCCTGGCGGACGTGCCCGACCTGGTCGACAACGTCGAGGACCGCATCGAAGCACTGCTGCAGCGCACCCTCGATCTACTCGGCGACGCCGCACCATGAAGGACCCGATGGCACAGACGATCGGGCGGCAGCGTCAAGAGATCTGGCTCTTGTGACACGTTCGTGGGTCGCTAATCGCGCCTAAGCGGCCACACGCCGTCCCCCGTCTAGGTTTTGGCTTGTCGAAGGTCAAAACCGAAG
>NZ_NPFZ01000033.1:0-367653 GCF_002259425.1 Rhodococcus sp. 14-2470-1a | reverse complement strand
CAACCACCGATAACCAGACCTGCGGCCCACGCCATGTGCAGCGCTCGCCCTCGATACCGACACCCCAGAGTCGACCATGGCATAGAAGCTATCGCGTACTTCCTCTGACTTGCGTGGTCGTCCACCCACGACACACCACCTACTCCCTGATCAGGAGCGGTGGCGCATCCACCGGTTGAGCCCGCCCCAAGTGACCGAACGGCACATTCGCTCCGGGAGGGGGTGCGCTCCGGTAAGGGGTGCGTGCTGTCGGGAGACGGCTAAAGTTCGCCGACTGCGCCTTCGGCGGCGTCGGCCCATTCGCGCCACTGCTGAGCCTGTTCGAGGGCGCGCTTGGCGTCCTTGTCCTTGCCCGCGGCGGATGCTTTGGCGGCCTGCTCCTCGAACTGTTCGACGCGCTCGCGGAACTGGGCGGCGCGGGCGAGGGCTTCGGGGTCGGTCCGACGCCACTGCGCGTCGACGGCGTCGCGTACCGATTTCTCGATGGCGCGCAGCTTGCCTTCGAGTTCCTGCATCTTGTCCCTGGGTACTTTGCCCAGTGCGTCCCATTTCTCCTGAAGATCGCGGAGTGATGCGCGGGCTGCGTCGAGGTCGGCGGCGGGGTCGATGCCGGCGTACTTCTGGAGGAGCTCCTCCTTGGCAACTGCGTTCGCCTCGAACTCGGCGTCACGTTCGGACGCTGCCGCGTTGCGTGCGGCGAAGAACACGTCCTGTGCAGCTTTGAAGTTCTTCCACAGTGCGTCGTCGGCGTCGCGAGGTGCACGTCCGGCGGCTTTCCATTCGGTCAGCAGGTCTCGGAACGCTGCCGCGGTGGGTCCCCAGTCGGTGGACGACGACAGTGCCTCTGCCTGCGCTACCAACTCCTCCTTGCGTGTCTTCGCGGCGCCGCGCTCACGGTCGAGATCCGCGAAGTGTGCGCCGCGGCGACGGTTGAAGTTCTCGCGAGCCTTGGAGTAGCGCTTCCACAGGGCATCGTCGACCTTGCGGTCGACTCCGCGGATCGTTTTCCACTCGTCGAGGATCTCGCGTAGGCGATCGCCTGCATGCTTCCACTGGGTGGATTCGGTGCCGATCTGTTCCGCTTCGGCGGCGAGTTCTTCTTTGCGTGCCGTGTGTGCGGCGCGCTCGGCTTCCTTCTCGTGGCGGGCAACGGCGGCGGCAGTCTCGGAGTGTTCGACGACGAGTTGCAGTCGCTCGGCGAGCGCGTCGAGGTCGCCGATGACCGCGGCGGTCGGCAGCGTCTCGGCCAGTGCTTCCGCGGCGGCCTTGGTCTTCTTCGCGTCCCCGGATCCGGCGGTGAGCCTGGCCTCGAGCAGGGCGATCTCGGTGGACAGATCGTCGTACCGGCGACCGAAATGTGCGAGACCCTCGGCCGCGTCACCGGCCTGCCACGACCCGATCTGTCGTTCGCCGTCAGCGGTCTTGACCCACGCGGTGCCGTCGTCGTCGACCCGTCCGAATTTGCTCGGGTCGCTCGGCGCCGCGAGTGCGGGCGTCACGGTCGCGACGTGTGTCGCCACCGGATGAGGCTTGGGGCCGCCACCTGGCTTGGGGCCACCGGGTTTCGGGCCGCCGGGCTTGGGGCCGCCGGGCTTGGGAGCGCCTGGAGTGTTCTCCCCGCTGGTGTGGCCGTCGGTGTCGGTCATCGTTCCTCATCTCTGCCGCGCGTCACGGCTGCCTGTATCGCGCTGTATCGAGTGCTTCACCACCATCGGTCGGTATCGACCGATCGAACCATTCAAACAGGTGCGAGCGAGGTTGGTGTGCTCGTCCGGCGATTACGACGCCGAGTGTCTTCGCATGCGGTCGCTGCCGCGTCGTCCGGGCACCGCGTCACCGACTAGCGTTGGGTCCCGTGTTACGTGCCGTGGCCTTGGTGCCGTCCCCGCCCCTCCTGGTGCCCGAATTGACGGGAAGCGGAGCTGCCGACTCGATCGACGTCCGTGCGGCTGCCTGCGACGCTGCCTCGTACCTGGCCTCGGTCGCCGATACCTGGGTGGCGATCGGTGTGGCCGACGTCGCTCGTCGGATCACGCACCCCGCCGCAGGGTCGTTCACGGGGTACGGCGTCGATGTGCGCGTCGATCTGTCCGACGGTGACTCTGCGTCCGATCCCGACATGCCGTTGCCCGCGCTGATCGCGGGATGGCTCCGTGGGCAGGCGTCGGCGGGGGAGGTGTCGCGCGAGATCACGGTCGATGTGGAGTTGGTCGCGGATCGCGGTGTCGTGGACGATCACCGACGACTCGGGGCGAACCTGAGGGCCGAGTTCGACGGGCGGGGAACCGATTGGGGGTTGTTGGTCGTCGCCGACGGTGCGACCACGCTGACTCCCAAGGCTCCTGGTTCCTTCGACGATCGAGCCGAGTCCGTGCAGCGTGACATCGACGACGCTCTCGCCGCAGCCGATGCAGGAGCATTGACGCGGCTCGACCCCGTGCTCTGCGGCGAGGTCGGGGTCGGCGGATTGGCTGCCTGGCAGACTGCAGCCGGTGTCGTCGGGGACGACGACGTCGACGTGCGCAGGCTCTACCGGGGCGCTCCGTACGGGGTCGGTTACTTCGTCGGCACGTGGACCCTCCCGCGATGACAGGCGAACACACCGAACGCCTGCGTCCGATCGCGGTGATCGGGCCGACGGCAACGGGCAAGTCCGATCTGGGTCTCGATCTTGCGGAAACGCTCGGCGGCGAGGTCGTCAACATCGACGCGATGCAGCAGTACCGCGGCATGGACATCGGCACGGCCAAGCTGGCGCCGGACGATCGTCGCGGGATTCCGCATCACCGGTTGGACGTCCTCGACGTGACCGAGACCGCGACGGTGGCGAACTACCAGAGCGCGGCGGTACGTGACGTCGAGGACATCATCGCGCGCGGCAACGTTCCCGTCATCGTGGGTGGGTCGATGATGTACGTGCAATCTCTGCTCGACGAGTGGTCCTTTCCCGCAACCGATCCCGATGTTCGCGCCAAATGGGAGAAGGTGTTGGCCGACGGAGGTACCGAGGCGGTCCACCGTGAGCTCGCGCTGAAGGATCCGGAGGCCGCGGCGTCGATCCTCGCCACGGACGGTCGACGCATGGTGCGGGCACTCGAGGTCGTCGAGATCACCGGAGCACCGTTCGCGGCCTCGGCACCGACCATCGGCGAGCCCCGGTGGGGAACGCGCTTGCTCGGCGTCGACCGGGAGACCACCGAACTGGACGAGCGAATCGCGCGTCGTACCGATCTGATGTTCTCCGCGGGCCTCGTCGACGAGGTGCGCGCGCTGATCGACGTCGGGTTGAAGGACGGTGTCACCGCCTCGCGCGCGATCGGTTACGCGCAGGTCCTGGCGTTTCTCGACGGCACGAGCGACCTCGACCACGCACGTGAACGGACGTTCATCGGCACCCGCCGATACGTACGTCGACAGCGCTCGTGGTTCCGGCGCGACCCACGGGTCCACTGGCTCGACGGCGCGAACCCGTCCCTGCTGGCGTCCGCGCTCGAGGCTCTGTCGCGCGGATAGACTTCCCGGCATGCACTTCGCGAAAGGTCACGGAACGCAGAACGACTTCGTCGTGCTGCAGGACCCGGATGTCCAGATCGAGCTACTCCGGCCCCGGGTCGCTGCTCTGTGCGACCGTCGTCGCGGTCTCGGTGCCGACGGGGTACTGCGCGTTGCACGGGCCGGGCAGTTGCGTGACGCAGGAGTGCTGGACCGGCTGCCCGCGGGTGTGTCCGCCGAGGACTGGTTCATGGACTACCGCAACGGTGACGGCAGCATCGCCGAGATGTGCGGTAACGGGGTGCGGGTGTTCGCCCACTACCTGCGGGCCACCGGGCTCGAGACCGAGGTTCGATTCGTCGTCGGTTCACGAGCGGGAGCCAGGCCGGTCACGGTCCATCGCTTCGACGACACCACCGCCGACGTCACCGTCGAGATGGGCGACGTGCATCTGATGGGGTCGAGTGCTGCCGTACTGGGGGGCCGCCGCTTCGAGGGCATCGGTATCGACGTCGGCAACCCGCACCTCGCGTGCGTGGACCCCGACCTGGACGTCACCGCGCTCGGCGGGATGGACTTCTCGTCGGCACCCGAACTGGACGGTGATTTCTTCACCGCAGGCGCGAACGTCGAGATTCTCACCCGACTGCAGTTCGGCCGGGTGGACATGCGCGTGTTCGAACGTGGTGTGGGGGAGACTCGATCGTGCGGTACCGGCACGGTCGCAGCCGCGGCCGCGGCGCTGTCCTACGAAGGGCTCGACTCCGGCCAGGTCGTGGTCGGTGTGCCCGGCGGCGAGGTCAGCGTGTCGATCGACGATTCCGGCGCGACGCTTCGGGGCCCGTCCGTACTGCTGGCGAGCGGCGACGTCGACGACGACTGGTGGCGGCGCATCGCATGAGCCGTTGATTCGGCACGGGCGGGAAACTCGCGTGCACACGCTGGGGATTTCGTGGATCATGGATGACGTTGGACAGAGAAGTTGTTATGACAACCGGAATCGTTCGATTCCCGGACCTAAGGATTGACGGAAATAACGGACACACAGAATTACGACCACGCCGATGCACAGAACGGGTCGGCCTGGACGCGCGAAGAGAGCGAAGCGTGGTCCAAGCGGATCGCGCGCTCCCCGCTTCCCACGTCGGATCAGGGTGACGGCAGCTCCGACAGCAGACCGTCGACGGGCGACATGCAGCTCGAGGAGCGCACCGCTCTCCGGCGCGTCGCCGGGTTGTCCACGGAACTCGCGGACGTCACCGTGGTCGAGTACCGCCAGCTTCGGCTCGAACGCGTCGTCCTGGTCGGGGTGTGGACGACCGGAACCGCAGCGCAGGTGGAGAGCAGCATGGCCGAGCTCGCCGCACTCGCGGAAACAGCGGGATCCGAAGTGCTGGACGCCTTGGTTCAGCGGCGTGACAAGCCGGACACCGCCACTTACATCGGCTCGGGCAAAGCCCACGAACTGAGGGATGTCGTGCTGTCCACCGGTGCCGACACCGTGATCTGCGACGGTGAGCTCACACCCGCGCAGCTCAACGCGCTCGAGAAAGTGGTGAAGGTCAAGGTCATCGACCGGACCGCACTGATCCTGGACATCTTCGCCCAGCACGCGACATCGCGTGAAGGCAAGGCGCAGGTCGCGTACGCGCAGATGGAATATATGCTTCCGCGTCTGCGCGGTTGGGGTGAATCGATGTCTCGTCAGGCCGGCGGCCGCGCAGGCAGCAACGGCGGTGTCGGCCTTCGCGGACCCGGTGAGACCAAGATCGAAACCGATCGCCGACGGATTCGCGAGCGCATGGCGAAGCTCCGCAGGGAGATCAAGGGCATGAAACAAGCCCGCGACACCAAACGCGAGAGCAGGCTGAAGAGCACCACCCCCAACATCGCGATCGTCGGATACACCAATGCCGGCAAGTCGTCGCTGCTCAACTCGCTGACGGGCTCGGGTGTCCTGGTTCAGAACGCACTGTTCGCCACCCTGGATCCGACATCGCGAAAGTCCACGTTGGAAGACGGGCGAGCCATCGTCCTCACCGACACGGTCGGCTTCGTCAGGCATCTCCCGACGCAGCTGGTCGAAGCATTCCGTTCGACACTGGAAGAAGTCACCGACGCCGATCTGCTTCTGCACGTCGTCGACGGGTCGGATCCGCTGCCCACGGACCAGATCAAAGCCGTGCGGGAAGTCATCGTCGACGTCGTCAAGGAACGAGACTCGACGATGCCGCCGGAGCTGATCGTCGTGAACAAGATCGATGCCGCAGATCCGGTCCAGCTGACCCAGCTTCGCGGGCTTCTGCCCGGAGCACGGTTCGTGTCGGCTCGTACCGGCGAGGGAATCGACGAACTGCGTGGTCACCTCGGTGAGATTCTGGTGTGGCCCGAAGCCGAGATCGACGTCCTCGTTCCCTACACGCGAGGTGATCTCGTCGCACGCATTCACACCGAGGGACGGATCTCCAAGTCGTCCCACGAGAGCGACGGCACTCGGGTCGAGGCGCGAGTGCCGACGGCACTGGCCTCCGTCCTGGCCGAGTTCGCGTACGAACCGGCTGCTGTCTGACATCGGCGTGCGTCCGGGTGTTCTCGCGGTAGCCGTCGCAGTGGCGGCGCTGACCGTCGGTGCCGGCGCACCGACCGCCCAGGCTCGGCCGGAGGTGCGGCAGGAACCGTCGGACACCTACTGCACTCCGACCGACCCGGCTCTCGAGGAGCTGTCGGGGATGGCGTTCGTCGACGGTGTGCTCTACGCGATCGGCGACAGTGGGACCGATCACCGGGTGGCCGTCCTGGACGACGGTTGCGCCGTGACACGGTGGCTCGACGTTCCGGTCGACCCGTACGACGTGGAGGACATGGCGTCGTACGACGGCGACCTGTGGTTGTCCGATACAGGCGACAATCAGAGCAGGCGTGACACCGTCGCGTTGACTCGGATGGATCCCGTCACCGGGCAAGGCGAGCTACACCGGTTGATCTACCCGGACGGGCCGCACGACGCGGAGGCCCTGCTGATCGAGCCCGGTGGTCGTCCGGTCGTCGTCACGAAGGAGCCGACCGGGGTGAGCGGAATCTACGTCCCCGCGGGTGGCGAATCCGTGGCCGAGCTGGCGTCACCGGGGCCCACCGCTCTCACGAAGGCCGGGGAATCGACGTTCGAGCGGACCGACACGGCCGGGGGTCCGCCGTTCATCATCGGGTCGATTCTCGCGACCGGGGGAGCGGTGAGTGCGGACGGGACTGTCGCTGCCGTGCGCACCTATACCGACGCCTACCTGTTCGCGGTGCCCGACGGCGATGTCGTTCGAGCTCTGTCCGGTGAGCCGGAAGTCATAGCTCTTCCTGCCCAGCCCCAGGGTGAGGCACTCACATTCGATTCGAACGGCAACCTGTTGATCGCCTCCGAAGCCGCGGGTGGGCCGGTTCCCCCCATCGAGGTGCTGAGCAGCGCAACAAGTCTCGTCGACACGCCGACACCGGCGACGGAAGCTCCTCAGCAGCCTGGTGGCCGATGGCCGCTGGGTGCGCTCGCCGTCGCCGGTGTCCTGGCGATCGTGTCGATCTTCTACACCGTCGGGGCAGCCCGACGGCGTTGACGGGTCAGGCGTCGAGGTCGGACGCGACGAGCGCCGCAACCTTGTCCAGAGCCGCCTGGTCCTCGCTCTCGACGGTCACCTCGGTGCCCTTGGCTGCACCGAGGGTCATGATCATCAGCGCGGATCCGGCGTCCACCGGTTCCTCGCCGTCCACGGCGAGAGTGACGTCGACGCCTGCGTCGGCAACGGCCTCGGCGATGATCGCTGCGGGTCGCGCGTGCAGACCGATTGCGGATCCGACGGTGACTGTGGTGCTGGGCATGAAGTGCTCCTTCTTCGTTGGGTGGTCAGGCGGTGATGATCAGGGGGGTGACGATCAAGCGGTGACGAGGTCGGGGTCGATGGCTGCTTCCGAGGGGGCGTTCTTGCCCTTGGCGAACTGCTTGGCCGCAATCACGAGCACGGCGGCGACGATCGTGCCGACTGCGAGGGCCAGCAGGAACCACAGGATGCCACCGACGGCGAAGAACACGAAGATGCCGCCGTGCGGAGCGCTGAGCGTGACGTCCATCGCCATGATGAGCGCACCGGTCACTGCGCCGCCCGCCATCATCGACGGAATCACGCGAAGTGGGTCGGCGGCCGCGAACGGAATCGCACCTTCGGAGATGAACGCTGCACCGAGGAACCAGGCGGCCTTGCCGTTCTCGCGTTCGGCTTCGGTGAAGATCTTCGGGCGTACGGCCGACGCGAGAGCCAGAGCGAGCGGCGGCACCATGCCGGCGGCCATCACGGCAGCCATGATGCGCAGCGATGCGGTGTCGGTGACCGACAGGCCTGCAGTGGCGAATGCGTACGCGGCCTTGTTGACCGGGCCACCGAGGTCGAAGCACATCATCAGTCCGAGGATGATGCCGAGGATGATGATGGAGCTACCCGACAGGCCGTTGAGCCAGTTGGTCAGTCCGCTGGTGATGGCGGCGAGCGGCTTGCCGAGCACGAGGAACATGATGCCGCCGACGATCAGCGTCGCGAACAGCGGAATGATGACGACCGGCATCAAGCCACGAAGCAGAGCCGGGATTTTCCATCTGCTGATCCACAGCGCGACGAAACCGGCGATCAGACCACCGACGAGGCCACCGATGAAGCCTGCGCCCACCAGGACGGCCACGGCGCCAGCCGTGAACCCTGGTGCAAGACCGGGCCTGTCGGCAATGGCGTACGAGATGTAGCCGGCCAATGCGGGAACCAGGAAGCTGAAGGACAGCGCGCCGATCTGGAAGAGAACAGCTCCGAGGTAGATCTTCAGACCACCGTCGGGCAACGCGGTGAGCGAGTTGTTGACGACGATGTCCTCGGCGCTCTCGGAGATGGTGTACCCACCGAGCAGGAAGCCGAGTGCGATGAGCAGACCGCCCGCCGCAACGAACGGAATCATGTAACTGACACCGGTCAGCAGGATCTGCCGAATGCGTGTGCCCCATCCGAGTTCGCCTGCGCCGGAGGACGCGGTGCCCGGATCGGCTGCAGTGCCGGAGACACGGGCCGCGTTCGGATCGTTCGATGCGCGCAGAGCTTCCGTGACCATCACGTCGGGCTCGTTGATGGCGCGTTTGACTCCGGACGAGATCACCGGCTTGCCGGCGAAGCGCTCCTTACCCTTGACCCCGACATCCGTGGCGAAGATGACCGCTTCCGCGCTCGCGATCAGCGCCGGGTCGAGCGGCGTGCTTCCGCTCGAGCCCTGAGTTTCCACGTGCACCGTCACACCGGCACGATCACCGGCAGCGACAAGCGAATCCGCGGCCATGTACGTGTGGGCGATACCCGTCGGGCACGCCGTGACAGCGACGATGTGCTTGGGCGTATCCGCGGCGGCGGCGTCGGGAACCTCGGGAGCGGAGTGCTTGGCAGTACTCACCGTGGCCCCGGCAGCAGGGGCAGCGGCGGCCTTGGGCGCGGGGTTGATGACACCGTCGACGAGAGCGACGACGTCCGCGGCCGTCGGAGCCTCGCGCAGAGACGTCACGAACTCCGGCTTGACCAGCGCCCTGGCCAGGCTGGAGAGCAGCTTCATGTGCGCCGAACCCGCACCGGCCGGCGCCGCGATGAGGAAGACCAGATCGGCCGGGCCGTCGGGCGCACCGAAATCGACCTTCGGGTTCAGACGGGCGAATCCGAGCGACGCCGTCGTCACGGCCTCGGCGCGACAGTGGGGGATGGCGATGCCGCCCGGCAGGCCCGTCGCCGACTGCGCTTCGCGGGCCAGAGCGGCGTCACGCAGCGGTTCGGCGTCGGTGGCGCGCCCGGCGTCGGCGAGCACGTTCGAAAGCCGTGCGATGACAGCGTCTTTCGATTCACCGAGGTCCGCGTCGAGGACTATGAGGTCCTCCGCGATGATCGCGGGATCGTTGGTTGGTGTGGACATGACGTCGCTCCTACGAGGTGAGGGTCTTCGAGCTGGGGGAGGGCTGTGGGTCGAGTGAGTTCGGTGACTGCACTGCTTGGACGGTCACCGAGTCGGGACGAGTCTGTTCGGGGGTGGGAAGGGTGGTGCCGGGTAGAGCCGTCGCCGCGGTGCCGTACGCCACGGCTCGACGGATCAGGTCGGCGGGTGGGCATCGCTCTATATCGGCGAGGATGTAGCCGGCGAGGGACGAATCTCCCGCGCCGACGGTGCTGATCGCGTCGATCTTGGGGGGCGAGGCGAACCACGCGCCCTCCTGGGTCACCAGGACCGCTCCCGCGCTGCCCAAGGTGGCGAGCACCGCACCGACGCCGCGCTCCAACAGGATTCGACTCGCGTCGATCGCCGCGGTCGGATCCCCCGCGGCTGCCGCACGCTCGAGGTTCTCGGCATCCGCTCCGGTGAGCTGCGAGAGCTCCTCGGAGTTGGGCTTCATCAGGTCCGGCGCGGAATGGGGGAACGACGCAGCGAGCGCGAGAAGCGGTGCATCCGAGGTGTCCACGGCAACCTTGCACGCCGTCGTGGACTTCAGTGCTGCCACGAGTTCCCCGTACCAGCCGACAGGTATGCCCGGGGGAAGCGATCCCGACAGTGCCACCCAGGTTGCATCTCGTCCCAGGTCGACGACCGTCTCGAACAGTTCTGTCCTGGCGGCCTCGGACAACTCGGCGCCCGGCTCGTTGATCTTGGTCGTGACGCCACCGGGCTCGCTGACGGTGATGTTGGTCCGAGCGAGCGCGCCCGTCGGGACGGCGCAATAGCGGACGCCCCGGGCGGACAGAGCCTCGAGCAACGGGTCGTGCTCGGATGCGGGAAGCACCGCCATGGCCTGCACGCCGGAAGCGGTGAGCACCCTGGCCACGTTGACGCCTTTGCCTCCCGGATCGCTCACCGACGCGCGCGCTCGATGTACGCCACCGCGCGCGAGCTCGGTATCCAACACCACCGTGCGGTCGATACTGGGGTTGGCGGTCAGTGTGACGATCATGCGATCACCACCTCGATTCCGTTGTCGGTCAAACTCTTACGATCGGATACCTCGATCTGGGCGTCCGTCACCACGACGTCGATGTTCTCGAGCCGGGCGAAGCTGACCAGATGCTCGCGGCCGATCTTGGACGAATCGGCAAGGACGACCACATGATTGGCAGAGCGCACCATCGCACGTTTCACGGCGGCCTCGTCGCTGTCCGGGGTCGACAGGCCGTGCCCGAGACTGAGTGCGTTCGTTCCGATGAACGCCACGTCCACCCGCAGCCACTCCAGCGATGTCAGTGCTTCCTCGCCGACGGCCGCCTGTGTCGCACCTCGAACTCGGCCCCCCAGCATACGAAGGCTGATTCCGGACAGGGGTGCAACTCTCGCTGCGATCGGAACGGAGTTGGTGACCAGGGTGAGCTCACGGTCGGGGCCGATCAACGCGGCCAATCGGCCCGTTGTGGTTCCGGCGTCCAGTACGACGCTGCCTCCCGAACCCGGGAGGTACTCGACCGCGGCGGCAGCGATCGCATCCTTCTGTTCGGCTCGCGTGTATTCACGTTCACCGACGCCGGGTTCGGTGACCGTCAGAGCCGACGCGGGCACCGCACCGCCGTGAACGCGCCGAACGACACCGAGGCGATCCAGCATCGCCAGGTCCCGGCGAACGGTCTCCGTGGTGACCCCGAACGAGGTGGACAGATCGGCCACCGAGACACGTCCACGACTGGTGATCAGCTCTGCAATCGATTGTTGACGTTCCTCTGCGTACATCCGTTCCTCCTCTCCGTCGTGCGTACGGGCTGGGCTCTGATCCGATTACGTGTTGGTTTATGTTGTTTTACGCCCGTATCTGTTGACATGTCAAGAGCAAAGAGTAATCTGAGTCACAACAAGTCGATCACAGCGGATACGGACACACGCCCACTTCGCCGCGCGCACTTTTCGTTCAAGGAGGACACATGACGGGATCGCACCTCGCCGAGAACCGGGAGACCGGAGCAGCACTGGCCGGTTCGGCGGTTCTGACCGGCACGCCCGTCGTACCCGGAGTCGGCTACGGCCCGGTGATCAGGCCCGGCGGCCGGCCGGACGTGCCCGTCGACGACACGGTGCTGGACGAGCAGGCGCGCGGGCCCGAACTCGAGAAGTTCCGTGAGGCGACGTCCGTGGTGGCCGGTCGGCTTCGGGGCCGGGCAGAGTTGGCCACCGGAGCGGCATCGGAGGTGCTCTCGGCCAACGCGGCCATGGCTCAGGACCGCGGCTGGCTGAAAGCTGCCGAGAAGCACATCGCTGCGGGATCGTCCGCGACGTCGGCGACCAATGCCGCGACCGAACAATTCGTATCGATGTTCACCAAGCTCGGCGGCCTGATGGCCGAGCGCGTCACCGACCTGCGTGACGTCCGTGATCGGGTCGTCGCGCAGATACTCGGATCGCCGGAACCGGGCGTGCCGGCCCCGACGGTTCCGTCCATCCTTCTCGCCGACGACTTGGCGCCGGCCGACACCGCCGGGCTCGACCCCGACTTCGTCGTCGGGCTCGCGACGTCACTCGGCGGACCGACCAGTCATACCGCGATCATCGCCCGCCAGCTCGGAATCCCGTGTGTCGTAGCCGTGTCCGGTCTCGACGACGTGGCCGAGGGCACGCCCGTGGTGGTCGACGGCATAGCCGGCAGGATCGTGCTCGACCCGGACGCGGCGCTGGCGACACAGGCCGTCGCCGACGCGCGGGCAGAACTGGATCGTGTGTCGCGGTGGGCCGGGCCGGGTTCGACATCGGACGGACACCTCGTGGACATCCTCGCCAACGTCCAGGACGGTGCCGGTGCCCGCGCGGCTCGCCGGACCGCGGCCGAAGGCATCGGACTGTTCCGCACCGAACTCTGCTTCCTCGACCGCGACGTGGAGCCGACGGCCGAGGAGCAGGCGGAGATCTACGGTGAGGTGCTCGACGCCTTCGCCGGCCACAAGGTGGTCGTCAGAACCCTCGATGCGGGCTCGGACAAGCCGTTGCGGTTCGCGAACCACGCCGACGAGGCCAACCCTGCCCTCGGAATCCGCGGTATTCGAATCGCCGCGCAGGACAGGGGAATTCTGCTTCGCCAGCTCGACGGAATCGCCGCCGCCGCGACAGCGACGGGGTCGACGCCGTGGGTCATGGCCCCGATGATCGCGACCGCGGCCGAAGCGGCAGCGTTCGCCGACGACGTGCGGGCACGCGGGTTGAAGCCCGGTGTGATGATCGAGATTCCCGCCGCGGCGTTGATGGCCGAGCACATTCTCGAATACGTCGACTTCCTGTCGATCGGTACCAACGACCTCGCGCAGTACACGATGGCTGCGGACCGGATGTCGCCGCAGCTGGCCGACCTCACCGATCCGTGGCAGCCGGCGGTCATCGCGCTCGTCGCCCACACGGCGAAGGCGGGTGCCGCAGCGGGCAAGCCCGTCGGGGTGTGCGGTGAGGCCGCGGCAGACCCACTGCTGGCGTGTGTGTTGGTGGGTCTGGGGGTCACCTCGCTGTCCGCGGCGTCCGCCGCCGTGGCGCACGTCGGGGCGAAATTGTCCTCCGTCACGCTCGACCAGTGCCGTGCCGCTGCCGACGCCGCCCTGAAAACGGACAGCTCGGCCGCGGCTCGTGCGGCGGTCACCGCGCTTCTGGCGTGAATGCCCTCTAGGATTCACTGCTTGTGAGTCGAAACTTCGGATGGACCCTGCACGGCGACGGAAAGACGCCCTCCGCGGGCGCAGTCGTGGCGCCCGACGAGCGGCTGTCATGGCCTCGCACGGTGGGTATCGGCATGCAGCACGTGATCGCGATGTTCGGCGCGACACTGCTGGTGCCGACGGTGACCGGGTTCCCGGTCACGACGACGCTGCTGTTCTCCGGAATCGGCACCGCCTTGTTCCTGATCATCACGCGGGGCCGGATCCCCAGCTACCTCGGTTCGTCGTTCGCGTTCATCGCACCGCTCAGCGCAGCGCAGGCGGATGGTCCGGCAGCTCAGCTCGGCGCCGTCATGTCCGTCGGAATCGTTTTGGCCGCAGTCGGATTCGTCGTGAAATTCGCCGGCGGGCGAGTGATCGAAGCAGTCATGCCGCCCGTCGTGACGGGTGCCGTGGTGGTGCTCATCGGCCTGAACCTCGCCCCCGCGGCGACGTCGTCCTTCGAGGCGCAACCACTTGTCGCGGCAGTCACCCTGATCGCCATTCTCGTGGTGACCGTGGCCGGTCCAGGACTCCTCGGCCGCCTGGGCATTCTCGTCGGAGTCGTCATCGGCTGGGTGTTCGCGGCGGTGGTCGGACAGATCGGCGCAGCGAAACTCGACGCCATGAAGGCCGCCTCGTGGATCGGAATGCCCGAGTTCCGTGGACCCACGTTCGAGCTGTCCGTCGTTCTGATTGCCCTGCCCGTGGTCATCGTTCTCGTCGCCGAGAACGTAGGCCACGTCAAAGCAGTGTCTGCGATGACGGGGAAGTCGCTCGACGACCTCGCAGGAGACGCACTCATCGCCGACGGGCTGGCCACGACGCTCGCGGGCGCCGCGGGAGGTTCTGGAACGACCACCTACGCCGAGAACATCGGGGTCATGGCCGCCACCCGCGTGTACTCCACAGCCGCGTACTGGGTCGCAGCCGTCACGGCAATCGTGCTCGCGTTCTCCCCGAAGTTCGGCGCACTCGTGTTCACGGTTCCCGACGGCGTCATCGGCGGCGCCACGCTCGTCCTCTACGGACTCATCGGCCTACTGGGAGTCCGGATCTGGTCCGACAACAAGGTCGACTTCACCGACCCGGTCAACCTCACCGTCGTCGCGGCCGCACTGGTCGCGGGAATCGGCGATTTGACCTTGACCATTGGATCGGTCGACCTCGGCGGCATCGCATGGGGCTCGGTGGGCATCCTCGTCGGCTATCCGGCTCTGCGCGCACTCAGCCGGCTCGCTACCCGCTAGTTCGGTCACCGATCCTGCGCGGCTCGGTCATCGACCGAGGTCGGGCGCGGTCGTAGTGTCGAGGGAACGCACGACAAGTGTCACCCTCGAAGGAGTAACCCGTGGACCGCACCCTGTTCGAACCCGAGCACGACCTCTTCCGCGAGTCGTACCGCAAGTTCCTGGACCAGCACGTCGCCCCCAACCATGCGCGCTGGGAAGAGCAGAACATCGTCGACCGTGACGTCTGGGTGGAAGCTGGCAAGCAAGGCTTCCTGGGAACGGCAGCGCCCGAGGAGTTCGGCGGCGGCGGGGTCAAGGACTTCCGGTACAACGCCATCGTCACCGAGGAAACCACCCGCGGCGGATACAGCGGAATCGGGTTCACCCTGCACAACGACGTCGTCGCGCCCTACTTGATCGAGCTCACCAACGACGAGCAGAAACAGCGCTGGCTCCCCGGATTCTGCTCGGGCGAACTCATCACCGCGATCGCCATGACCGAGCCCGGTACCGGCAGTGATCTGCAGGGAATCAAGACCCGCGCAGTTCGCGACGGGGACGAGTGGGTCCTGAACGGATCCAAGACCTTCATCACCAACGGCATCAACGCCGACCTCGTCATCGTCGTCGCGTGTACCGACCCGGAGAAGGGTGCGCAGGGCTTCAGCCTGCTGGTCGTCGAACGCGACATGCCAGGCTTCGAACGCGGACGCAACCTCGACAAGATCGGCATGAAAGCCCAGGACACCGCCGAGCTCAGCTTCACAGACGTTCGAGTCCCCGCAGCCAACCTCCTCGGCGAAGAAGGCATGGGCTTCATCTACCTGATGCAGAACCTGCCGCAGGAGCGCCTGTCGATTGCCGTCGTCGCAGCCGCAGCCATGGAATCCGCGCTGGACATGACCATCCAGTACTGCCGGGACCGCAAAGCGTTCGGCAAGTCCATCGGCAAATTCCAGAACACCCGCTTCGTGCTCGCCGAACTGGCCACGGAAACGACCGCGACACGCATCATGGTCGACAAGTTCATCGAACTCCTCAACGCCGGCACGCTCACCGTGCAGGAAGCCGCCATGGCGAAATGGTGGACAACCGAGAACCAGGTCAAGCTGATCGACAGATGCCTACAGCTGCACGGCGGCTACGGGTACATGAAGGAATACCCGATCGCCAAGGCCTACATGGATTCTCGTGTGCAGACCATCTACGGTGGCACCACGGAAATCATGAAGGAGATCATCGGCCGAGGACTGGACCTCTGACCCCGTCGTAACCCCGAGAGCGCGCCGCCGCACCCCCCTGAACGGAGCGAACGTGACGTTCGGTCACTTGAAGTGACCGAACGTCACGTTCGCTCCGTGTCGGTACCGGGGTGGTGGAACGACTGCTGTTCAGAGCTTGCGCATCACGGTGACGACCTTGCCCAGGATCGCTGCGTCGTTGCCGGGGATGGGCTCGAACAAGGGGTTGTGCGGCATCAACCAGACATCACCCTTGGTTCGTTTGAACGTCTTGACGGTTGCTTCGCCCTCGATCATGGCCGCGACGATGTCGCCGTTGTCCGCGACGCTCTGCTGACGCACGACAACCCAGTCTCCGTCGCAGATCGCGGCATCGATCATGGATTCGCCGACGACTTTCAGCAGGAACAGGGACCCCTGGCCCACCAGTTCGCGGGGGAGCGGGAACACGTCTTCGACGGCTTCCTCGGCGAGGATGGGTCCACCCGCGGCGATTCGTCCGAGAACGGGCACGAAAGTCGGCGTGGGCAGCTGGTCCTCGGACGGAGCAGAACCGTCGGCGACTGCAGCCGCGTGATCCGCTTGCACCTCGTCGAGCCCCCGCACATCGACGGCCCGAGGACGATTGGCGTCTCGGCGGAGGAAGCCCTTGCGCTCGAGCGTGCGCAGCTGGTGTGCCACGGACGATGTGGACGTGAGCCCGACGGAATCGCCGATCTCGCGGATGCTCGGTGGATATCCCCGCTCGGTGACCGACGCCCGAATCACCTCGAGCACCTTGCGCTGACGCTCGGTGAGTCCGGCGTTGATATCCGTTCCCTCGCCCTCGAACGCCTTCGCCGTCGGCACGGCAGCAGGCTTGCCCGCCGCAGCCTTGCCGGCCGCACTTTTCGTCGCCGCGGTTTTCGTCGCCGCGGGCTTCCCAGCAGTCTTACCGTTCGACCCCGTGCCATTCGACCCCGTGCCATTCGACCCAGTAGAGGTCTCGTCTTTCATTCGTGCGTCCTCCTGCGTGATGCGTGCGTGTGCCGGAACTCGAACGTGCTCGAAGACCAGAACGCGTGGGATGGATGTGACGTGTGGTTTCTGACACGAACTTAGCCCGTAATCGCTGTTGGATCAAACATCTGTTCGATCCGTGTCGCGTTTTCTACTGACTTTGTCGGAGGTGCGTGATAGAACTTTCGAACAAGCGTTCATCGAACGCCTGATCGAATAGCGTTCGAATCCACGTCTCGTTCGACACCGGAGGTTCCGATGAGCATCACCACCGAGCGGCCCGTCCGTACGGAGCAGCACCAGCAGACTCGCCGTGCTGTCAGTACCCGTCAGACTGCGTCGCAGCGTCGTGCGGCGATGCAACGTCGGCGTCGTGTCGGCGCGTCCGCGGTGCGCGGCGGCCTGCACGACCGGCGGGCCGAGGGGTGCGCGGACCCGGCGCATCGTAGCCAGCGCATCACCGTGCTCGGCGCGGTGGCGGGAGTGGTGGGGACCGCACTGGTGCTGTTGGCGCTCGTCGGAATGGCGAACCTGCGCGCATCGTCGCTCGAATCGGTTTCTGCGCCCTCTGTTGCCACGGTCCAGGTCCAGAGCGACACGGTATCGGGCGACACGGTCTCGAACGGCACGGTCGTCAGCAGCACAGTAGGCCCGTAGCGCTGTGTTGTGTCTGCCTCGTCTGTCAGGGGACGGAGCCGGTTCGGTTCCGCTCCGAGTATCCTCGAAGCCTGCGCCTCCTGTGTGCCGTTCGGGGGTGCGTGACGGCTACGACGGAGGCTCAACCATGCATTGCCCGTTCTGCAGGCACCCCGACTCGCGCGTGGTGGATTCGCGGGAAGCAGACGAGGGCCAGGCTATTCGTCGTCGTCGTTCGTGCCCGGAATGTGGACGTCGGTTCACCACGGTGGAGACGGCGGTGCTGGCGGTGGTGAAGCGCAGTGGGGTGACGGAGCCCTTCTCTCGGGAAAAGGTAGTCAAGGGTGTGCGACGCGCATGCCAGGGCCGCGATGTCGACAACGATGCGTTGAATCTTCTGTCGCAGCAGGTCGAGGACGCGGTTCGAGCGTCGGGATCGGCCGAGATCCCCAGCCACGAGGTCGGTCTGGCCATTCTCGGCCCCCTGCGTGACCTCGACGAGGTCGCGTACCTGAGGTTTGCGTCGGTGTACCGCTCGTTCAGCTCAGCCGAGGATTTCGAAAAGGAAATCCTCGATCTTCGTGCGCACCGGCAGGCTGCGGCGGTCGACTGACGCTCGCCGGGTCACGATCGTGCCGCGACCTCCATGGCCCGCACGAGACGCTTCTCCGACACCGGATAGGCCGTGCGGATGCTCTGCGCGAACAGGCCGACTCGCAGTTCTTCGATCATCCAGAACACATCCTGCACCGCTGAAGTGTGGTGCTTGGTCTCCGGTAGCGAGCGGAGCATCCTGTCGTAAGCCTCGTACACGCGGTCGAGGACGTCCATCCCTGCATCGTCACGTCCGGCACTGCTCGGCAGAGATTTCAGGCGTGCCGTCGCGGCGTCGAGATAGCGCGGGATATGGACGAGGCGCGTCGATCCGAACTCGAACACGAAACCGTCGAACACCAGTGATGACAGCTGTTCTCGTACATCGTCGGCCGCGTCGCCCTGTAGAGGATCCAGTACGGAACGCAGTTCCAGTGCTGCGGTGAGTATCGGCCGGACCAGTCCGAGTATCTCGCTGGTTCGTCGAGCGGTGTCGGCACCGACTGCGGCGGCGAGAGCCGCGAACTTCTCGGGAGACCGGACAGGACCTCCGTGCGCGGTCATCGACTCGTCGACAGCAGTTTTCCTGCAGTCGTCGAGCAGGCTTTCGATGCTGCCGTAGGGGTTCTGGCCGATGGCCAGTCGTTCACGCGTCGGGATGCCGGCAAGCAACGCCTTCGTGCCTCGTGGTGCCGACTCCAGAAGAAGTGCGCGCGTCCCTTCCCGCATCGCGGCGCGCTGAGCAGCTGGGGTGCTGAGAACACGGACGGCCACGCCGCCGTCCTCCCGGATGAGGGCGGGATATCCGGTCACCGTCTGTCCCGCGACCGATGTGGAGACCGTTGCGTCCAAGGTTCCCAGTGTCGACGACGTCCATGCCAGGGTCGCCGGTCGCTCGGCTGCACCCACCGCGCTCGCGACTTCACGATCGACGCGGGGCGCCAGTGCTTTTCGCAGTGCAACCAGGTCCTTGTTCGATCCGAGCGTCTTGCCGTCGGTGTCGACCGCGACGAACGTCATCCTCAGATGTGCGGGCAGAGAACCCAGATCGACATCGTCCGGGTCGATGCGTGTGGACCCCAGCCGCGAGAGTTCACGAGCCAGTGCTGTCACGATCGGCTCCGAGCGCGGTTTCATCGACGCCAGAGCGGCAGAGGCGAAGTCGGGTGCAGGAACGACGGTGCGCCGTTGGGCCTTGGGGAGAAGTTTGATCAAGGCCGTGACCAGTTCTGCGCGCATACCGGGCACGAGCCAGTCGAACCCAACCGGCTGGACCTGTGCGAGAAGTGCGATCGGGATCCTGGCCGTGACACCGTCGGCTTCGGACCCCGGTTCGAACTGATAGGTGAGGGGGAAGAGGATCTCTCCCTGTCGCCACGCATCGGGGTAATCACCGCCGAGAACCGACGCCGCGTCAGCGTTCACCACCGTCTCGGTGGTGAAATCGAGAAGATCGGGTGTACTCCGGCGAGTTTTCTTCCACCAGGTGTCGAAGTGACGAGCGGACACGGCCTCCGCGCCGATCCGTGCGTCGTAGAAGTCGAACAGTGCATCGTCGTCGACGACGATGTCGCGGCGGCGGGCCTTGTTCTCCAACTCGCCTACGTCGTCCAGCAACTCACGGTTCCTGTGGAAGAACGGGTGCTCAGTCTTCCACTCGCCTTGTACGAGTGCGTGCCGGATGAACAGCTCGCGTGACGCCTCCGAGTCGACGGTGTGATAGTTGACGGGCCTGCCCGCGACCAGTGGGATGCCGTAGAGGGTGACGCGCTCGTAGGCCATTGCGGATTGGCGTTTGGTGGACCAGTGCGGTTCCGAGTACGTGCGCTTGACCAGATGCGGTGCGAGCCTCTCGGCCCACTCCGGTTCGATTCGCGCTGCCATTCGGCCCCACAACCGTCCGGTCTCCACGAGTTCGGCTGCCATCACCCAGCGCGGAGGGTTCTTGAACAGTCCACTGCCGGGGAACACCGCGAAGTGAGTGCCGCGCGCACCGAGGAATTCTCGTTTGTCACCCTCGCGAAGGCCGATGTGCGACAGCAGACCCGAGAGTAGAGACTGGTGCAGAGCTGTCGGGGTCGACGGCGAATCGGGGATGCTCCACCCCATCCCTCGGGTGATCTGCCGCAGTTGACCGTGCAGGTCCTGCCATTCCCTGATGCGCAGGTAGTGCAGGAACTCGGCGCGGCACATTCTGCGGAACTGGTTGGAGGACAGATCGGTTCGCCGGTCCCGAAGGTACTTCCACAACTCGACGTACGCCAGGAAGTCCGAATTGGGGACGGCGAAGCGCGCATGCTGTTCGTCGGCGGCCTGCTGGTGTTCGGTGGGACGCTCCCGTACGTCCTGGATGGACAATGCCGACACGACGACGAGAGCATCGGCGAGTGCCCCGGTGTTGTTGGCTTCCACCAACATCCGACCCATTCGAGGATCCACGGGCAGAGCCGCGAGCTCGCGCCCGATGGGCGTGAGCTCCGATTCGCCGGTTCCGCTGGACGGTTTCAGCGCACCGAGCTCCTCGAGCAGGCCGATTCCGTCGCGAATGCTGCGGGGGTCGGGCGCTTCGACGAACGGGAACTCCTGGATCTTCCCCAGACCGAGGGACGTCATCTGCAGGATGACCGACGCCAGGTTGGTCCGCAGGATCTCCGGCTCGGTGAACTGGGGACGGGACTCGAAGTCGTCCTCCGAATAGAGCCGGATGCAGATTCCGTCGGCGACGCGTCCACACCGGCCTGCCCGCTGCCTGGCGGACGCCTGGGAGATGGGCTCGATCGGCAGCCGCTGGACTTTGGTCCGTAGTGAATAGCGGGAGATGCGTGCTGTTCCAGGGTCCACCACGTACCGGATGCCCGGAACCGTCAACGACGTCTCCGCGACGTTGGTGGACAACACGACTCGTCGGCCCGTGTGCGGGGTGAACACTCGATGCTGCTCGGCCGCCGACAGGCGCGCATACAGTGGCACTATCTCGGTTCCGCGGAACTGTCTCTCGCGCAGCGCATCCGCGGTGTCACGAATCTCGCGCTCGCCGGAGAGGAACACCAGGATGTCGCCGTCGCCCTCGCCGATCAGCTCGGCGACGGCGTCGCACGTGGCGTCGACGGGATCGAGATCCACGGTGCTGTCGTCGACATCGATGGACAGCGGACGGTACCGCATCTCCACGGGGAACGTGCGGCCGGACACTTCGACGATGGGCGCCGCAACGCCGTCCCGTGCGAAGTGCTGGGCGAACCGTTCCGGGTCGATGGTGGCGGAGGTGATGATCACCTTCAGATCCGGGCGGCGGGGGAGGAGCTGAGCCAGATAGCCGAGGATGAAGTCGATGTTGAGGCTGCGTTCGTGTGCCTCGTCGATGATGAGCGTGTCGTACTGCCGCAGAAGACGGTCACGTTGGATCTCGGCCAGCAGAATGCCGTCCGTCATGAGCTTCACGAGCGTCGAATCCGACGACTGATCGGTGAACCGGACCTTGTAGCCCACCGACTCACCGATCGATTCGCCGACTTCCTCGGCGATGCGTTCGGCGACGGTCCGTGCTGCGAGACGACGAGGCTGCGTGTGCCCGATCGATCCTCTGATGCCGCGTCCCAGTTCCAAGCAGATCTTGGGTATCTGTGTCGTCTTGCCCGATCCCGTTTCACCGGCAACTATCACGACCTGGTTGTTCGCGATGGCGTCGGCGATGTCGTTCTTGCGGAGACTGACAGGCAGTGACTCGGGATACTCGATACGGGGCAGCGCCGCGCGCCGGTTCGCGACGACCGCTTCCGCCTTCGCGACCTCACGTTCGACGGTGTCGACGGCGTCGGGTGTGCGGGCGCGGTCGAGTCTGCGACGCAGCCGGTGTTCGTCCCGAATCGAGACGTCGGCCAATCTGGTCGACAGTGCGCGACGACGTTCTGCGGTGGATGAGGTAGACATGCTGGCACAAGGATAGTTGCTGCAGCGTCCGCGGTGTCGGCGCGGTACACACCGATGGGTCGTCGGCCTGTGCAAAGATCGGCTATGCCTACCGATTCCACGTCGATAGTAATGAGAATTGCGAGGGTTGGGTTCGCTCTTCTGACAGCCGCAGCCCTGGCGACGATTCTGGCGAAAGGTGTCGGGACCGAAGGTTTCTCGGTCGCGAACTATTTCAGTTACTTCACCGTCCTGAGCAACGTGCTGACCGTCGTCGTGCTGGGTATCGGCGGCATCGTCGATCCTCCAGGCGAGGGATGGCAGTTGTTCCGGGGTGCCGTGACGCTGTACATGGTGATCACCGGGATCATCTATGCCGTTCTTCTGGCGAACATCGACGTCGGTGTCGCGGATCCGTGGACCAACAACGTGGTGCACAGAATCATGCCGGTGGTCCTGCTTCTCGACTGGGTGATCGTTCCCGCACGCAAGCGGATCTCGGAGGCGCGGTCTCTTCTGTGGCTGCTGTTTCCCCTCGTCTACGGGATCTACAGCCTGATTCGAGGCCCGATCGTCGACTGGTACCCCTACCCGTTCCTCGACCCCCGAGGGCAAGGTTATGTCGCGCTCGTCATCGGACTGGTGGTGCTGACCGTGGCATTCGTGTTGATGGCACTCGCCGTGAACGCCGTCGGCCGACTCGGCAGCAGATGGCGACTCGGCAGTGGCGCGGACGACCGCAGTGACTAGGCTTCGGAGCATGTCTTCCGCGACCGAACCGAGTTTCGAATCCAGACACTCCGCGCTGTGGCACGGTTTCGCCGACATGGGCGCAGTCACCGCGTCCGGGCCGTTCGTCGTCGCCCGCGGTGACGGCGCCTACATCTACGACCGCGACGGTAACGAGTACCTCGACGCCACCGCCGGACTCTGGTTCACCAACGTCGGGCACGGTCGTCGCGAGATCGCCGACGCGGTCGCGACCCAACTGTCTTCTCTTGCGCACTACTCCAACTTCGGAGACTTCGTGCCGGAGACCACGTCGGTCCTCGCCGAGCGTCTCGCCGAGATCGCACCGGTCGCAGGCAGCAAGATCTTCTTCACCTCGGGCGGATCCGACTCGATCGATACCGCGGCCAAGCTGGCTCGGCGCTACTGGCACGAGGTGGGCAGGCCCGAGAAGACGCTGATCGTGGGGCGGCAGAAGGCATATCACGGTATGCACGTCGCAGGTACCTCTCTCGCCGGCATTCCGGTCAACCACGAGAACTACGGCACGCTGATGCCCGACGCCAGGACTGTCGCGTGGGACGACGCAA
Source organism: Rhodococcus sp. 14-2470-1a (assembly GCF_002259425.1). Taxonomy (NCBI): domain Bacteria; kingdom Bacillati; phylum Actinomycetota; class Actinomycetes; order Mycobacteriales; family Nocardiaceae; genus Rhodococcus; species Rhodococcus sp. 14-2470-1a. The sequence continues at coordinate 344,530 of NZ_NPFZ01000033.1, read as the reverse complement.
AGAGCCTGTTGGCGCTGATCGAGGAAGTGGGGTCCGACAAGGTCGCTGCCTTCTTCTGCGAACCCATCATCGGCGCCGGTGGCGTCTACCTGCCGCCGGACGGCTACCTGGCGGAGGTCAGGCAGATCTGCCGAGACAACGACGTGCTGTTCGTCGCGGACGAGGTCGTCACCGGGTTCGGCCGGATCGGCGGATCGTGGTTCGCGTCCTCTCGGTTCGATCTCGCACCGGATCTGATGACCACCGCCAAAGGGCTCACCTCGGGATACGTTCCGATGGGCGCAGTGTTCATCGCCCCACAGATCGCCGAGCCGTTCTTCGCAGGCGGAGCCTGGTGGAGGCACGGGTACACCTACGGCGGCCACGCCGGTGCGGCCGCCGCGGCCCTCGCCAACCTCGACATCGTCGAACGCGAGAACCTCCTGCAGGAATCCGCCCGCCTGGAGTCGTCGTTGCACACCTACCTCGCGCCGCTCGCCGATCACCCGCGTGTTCAGGAAGTGCGCAGTGGGCTCGGTGCGGTGGCGGCGATCCAGCTCGCCGATCCAGCCGAAGCATTGCCGTTCGTCAAGACACTCCGCGAGCACGGAGTGTCCGGCCGCGCAGCCGGACAGGGAGCCATGCAGATCTCGCCGGCGTTCGTCATGACCGACGCCCAGGTGCAGGAGCTCGCGACTCGAATTCTCAGCGCGCTCGGCTGAATTTCGCCCGAAGGCGCTGCCCGCGAGTCGGTGTGGGCAGCGGCGGTGGCGGTTCGGTTTCCGCAGCCTCGGCGAACCGACGGTGCAACTGCGAGCGCACCTCGTCCGGTGCGTAGGCGCGGCGAGTGCGCTCCGACTTCACGACGAGTGCTCCGGTTGCCGCAACACCGACGACGCCCGCAAGGCCGAGTACCTTCCACAGCTTCATCGCCTCACCGTACTGGGATCGGGGGCCGGGAGTGGAGCCGGCAGGAACGACCCAGGAAGACCGGGAGTGGAGCCGGCAGGAACGACCCAGGAAGGCCGGGAGTGGAGCCGGCAGGAACGACCCAGGAAGGCCGGGAGTGGAGCCGGCAGGAACGACCCAGGAAGGCCGGGAGTGGAGCCGGCAGGAACGATCCCTTTACGCTGGGTGTCATGACTGTTTCGTCGATTTCGCTCGACACTGCTGTCGATGCCACTCGGACCGGTGACATCTGGATCTTCCGTGGGCATTCGGCGGCCGATCGTGCGATACAGACGTTGACCAACAGTCCGGTGAACCACGTCGGAATGGCCGTGGTCGTCGACGATCTACCCCCGCTGATGTGGCATGCCGAGCTGGGGAAGACGCTGCAGGACATGTGGACGGGCAACTTTCAGCGCGGGGTCCAGTTGCACGACCTACGGGCGGCGGTGCTGCAGTGGTCCGACAAGTACGCGCAGCGATGCTGGCTGCGGCAGTTGAGTGAGCCCGTGACCCGCGAGCAGGAGGATGCGCTGATGCGCACCATCGCGCGGATGGACGGAACAGCGTTCCCGACGACGGCGAAGTTGGCGGGCAGTTGGTTCAAGGGACGGGTACCGACGTTTCGTCGCCGATCCCGCGAGGACGAGGCCGCCGGATCCGCGGCCCTCGAAACCGCGTATTGCGCGGAAGTGGTTGCGATGACGTACGACTCGATGGGGTTGCTGACGGGCAACAAGAAGGCGAACTGGTTCGACCCCGGAAAGTTCTGGAGCGGCGATCGGCTCCCTCTCGTGCCCGGCGTCACGCTGGGCGACGAGATCTTCGTCGACGTGTCCGCTGTCACACGGTGATGGTGTTCTCCGAAACGGTGCGGCCGCCCAGCTCGATCCAGTCACCGTCGCGACCGGTGACGAGAACGGAACCGCGTCCCTGAGCGACGACGAGTCCTCGTCCGAGTACTCCGGTGATCCAGACTGCCGCCGAGCCGGTGGCCTCGTCCTCGGCAATTCCCATGCTGGGTGCGAACATTCGTGACCTGATGTGCCCTGCGCCTTCGTCCGTCCAGGCCCAGGCGTAGTGGTGATCCTCGGTGAACGACGCGGCATCGAGTTCGTCGACGTCGGCAGCGGAGTCCAGGTGATGCTCGACGAAGTGGGGCGTCCACTCGGGCTTGGCTCTGACCCAGGACACGTCACCGTCGTAGCGGACCGCGAGATCGGAAGCGGGAACGGTCAACACGTTGATCGGGGTGCCCTGTGCGCGCAGCCACCACGACAGTCCGACCGTGGGATGCCCGGCGAACGGCAGTTGCTGCGCCGGGGTGTAGATGGTCGCCTCGGCGCGAGCCGGATCGCTGGAACTGCGGCTGTAGAAGACGGTTTCGCTGAATCCCAATCGATGCGCCAGTGCCTGTCGTTCGTTCTCGGGGACGTCCTGGGCGTCGACGATTCCCAGGGGATTGCCGTGGTTGCCGTCCTGATCGGTGAACACTCGCACTACCGACACGTCGATACCCATGGCGGCAGAGTCTACGCGAGCGCCGACGAGGACTCCGGGCGAAAGGTGTTGCCGATGAGTTGGCCTAGACTGATCGGTATGTCCGATCAGAGTTATCAGCCGACGCTGTCGCAGTTGCGCGCATTCGTGGCGGTGGCCGAGCACCGTCATTTCGGTACCGCGGCCGCACGGCTGAAGGTCAGCCAGCCGACGCTCTCGCAAGCGCTCGCATCGCTGGAGCAGGGACTCGGCGTCCAGCTGGTCGAGCGCAGCACGCGAAAGGTTCTGGTGACCACTGCAGGCAATCAGCTCCTGGGGCGGGCACGCGCCACTCTGGAAGCGGCCGACGGCTTCGTCACCGAAGCGTCCGGCTTGGGCAGCACGTTGGCGGGCCCGCTCAGGTTGGGCCTCATTCCCACCGTCGCGCCGTACGTTCTGCCTGCCCTGCTGCCGGCGATCGCCGCCGAGTATCCGGATGTCGTGCCGTTCATCGTGGAGGACCAGACCGAACGACTGCTCGCCTCGCTGCGGAGCGGTGCGATAGAGGCTGCCGTCGTCGCCTTGCCGACCGAAGAGAACGGTCTGGTCGAAATCCCTGTGTACACCGAGGACTTCGTCCTGGTCGTGCCGCCTGCCCACGACCTTGCGGGCCGAACCGGGCTCGCGCTGAACGTACTCGCGGGGCAGCCCATGTTGCTCCTGGACGACGGGCACTGCCTTCGCGATCAGACACTCGATCTGTGTCGATCCGTCGACAGCGCGCCGATGTCGAGCGACACGAGAGCCACGTCTCTGGCCACCGTCGTGCAGTGCGTCGCAGGCGGTCTCGGCGTGACACTCGTCCCGCGTTCGGCGGTGCACGTGGAAACGGGCAGGGGAGCACTCGGTATCGGAGAGTTCGCGGACCCCAAGCCCGGTCGCACCATGGGACTGGTCCACCGAGCCTCGAGTGCGCGCGGCGACGAGTATCGAGCGATCGCAGACCTCATCTCTCGCATCGGTGCTCGGGTAGCCGGCCCGAATCAGCCCGCCTGAACCACGATCTCGTCGAACACGATCTCACCCGCGGCATTCGATTCCTCGAGGTCGATCGTCCCGACGAGCGACCATCCCTGGTCTCCGTTGGGATCTTCGATGATCTGTCGCACCGTCGTCTCGTCCTTGCCGACGACGAGATCGAACAGGGCCGGGCCCCGCGCCGACGGGCCGGTGCCCATCTCGCCGTACTCCTCGAAGTACGGTTCCAGATCGAATTCCCAGTCGGGGCCGTCGTCGAGCTCGTCGAGAGCATTCCATCGGCGCCCGGCAGCGAGTTCGATGCGCTTGAAGACGGCGTTGCGGACCATGACTCGAAAAGCCCTGGGGTTGGCGGTGATCGGTTTCGGAGAATCCCCGCCGTACGCCTCCGGCCTGGTCTCCGGTTCCTCACCGGGGTCGGTCAGGTTCTCCCATTCGTCGAGCAGGCTGGAGTCGACCTGACGGACCAGCTCGCCCAACCATTCGGTGATGTCCTGCACCTCCTCGGTCCTGGCCTCGGGGGGAACCGTCTGGCGCAGTGCCCGATAGGCATCGGCGAGGTAGCGGAGAACGAGTCCCTCGGAGCGGCTGAGCCCGTAGTGACTGATCAGTTCCGCGAACGTCATGGTCCGTTCGATCATGTCGCGGACGACGGATTTCGGTGACAACGCAACGTCGTTCAACCAGGGGTGGCCTCCCCGGTAGATCTCGAACGCGGGGACGAGGAGCTCGGCCAAGGGCTTGGGCCACGTCACCTCTTCGAGGAGTTCCATCCGCTCGTCGTACTCGATGCCGTCGGCTTTCATCTGCGCTACTGCCTCACCGCGTGCGGCGTGCTGCTGAGCCATCAAGATCTGGCGTGGGTCGTCCAACGTCGATTCGATGATCGACACGACGTCGAGGGCGTGTGTTGCGGATTCCGTGTCGAGCAGTTCGAACGACGCCAGCGCGAACGGAGACAGCGGCTGATTGAGCGCGAAGTCCGGTTGCAAATCCATCGTCAAGCGGGCGTACTTCCCGTCGGCATCCGGCTCGGCCGATTGCTCGACGATCCCGGCGGCAACGAGCCCTCGGTAGAGGGTGATCGCCCGAAGGATGTGTTTGCGCTGGGCGGGGCGAGTCTCGTGACTGTCCTCGAGCAGATGGCGCATCGCGGTGAAGCAATTGCCGGGCCGAGCAATGACATTGAGAAGCATGGAGTTGTTCACCGAGAATCGGGACGTCAGCGGTTCCGGGCTTGCCGCGACGATTCGCTCGAACGTCGGCTCGCCCCAGGACACGAACCCGTCCGGTGCCTTCTTGCGTTGAACGCGCTTGAGCTTCTTGGGGTCGTCACCGGCTTTGGCGACCAGACGCGCGTTCTCGATGTCGTGTTCCGGCGCCTCGACGACGACGGTACCGAGGGTGTCGTATCCCGCGCGGCCCGCGCGGCCTGCGATCTGATGGAACTCGCGGGCGCGGAGTTGGCGGGTGCGAATTCCGTCGTACTTGGTCAGCCCGGTGAACACCACCGTTCTGATCGGGACGTTGATGCCGACGCCGAGAGTGTCGGTCCCGCAGATGACCTTGAGCAGGCCGTCCTGAGCGAGTTTCTCCACGAGTCGTCGATACTTGGGGAGCATCCCTGCGTGGTGGACCCCGATGCCGTGGCGGACCAGCCGAGACAGCGTCTTGCCGAATCCCGTCGTGAAGCGGAACTGGCCGATCGCATCGGCGATCTGGGCCTTCTCCTGCTTGGACGCGACGTTGACGGACGTCAGAGCCTGAGCGCGTTCGAGAGCAGCTGCTTGTGTGAAGTGGACAACGTACACCGGGGCGAGGTGTGTCTCGACGAGTTCCGCGATGGTCTCGCTGATCGGTGTGGTGACGTACGAGAACATCAGGGGCACCGGTCGTTCCGTCCCGGACACCACCGTGGTGACCCGGCCCGTGCGCCTCGTCAGATCGTCCCGGAAGAACGAGACGTCACCGAGGGTGGCGGACATCAGAAGAAACTGTGCGTTCGGCAGTTCGATCAGGGGGACCTGCCAGGCCCAACCGCGATCCGGCTCGGAGTAGTAGTGGAACTCGTCCATGACGACCTGCCCGATGTCCGAGTCCGCGCCCTGGCGTAGCGCCAAATTCGCGACGATCTCCGCGGTGGCGCAGATGATGGGCGCTCCCGCGTTGACCGAGGCGTCACCTGTCATCATCCCGACGTTCTGAGCTCCGAAGATGTCGCAGAGCGCAAAGAATTTCTCGCTGACGAGAGCTTTGATGGGTGCGGTGTAGAACGTTCGCCGCCCTGCTGCCACGGCCGCGAAGTGAGCACCGACGGCGACCATGGACTTGCCCGATCCGGTAGGCGTGGCCAGGATGACGTTGGATCCCGACACCAGCTCGATCAGCGCCTCTTCCTGCGCCGGGTACAGCGTCAGGCCGCGCTCGGCCGTCCACTCCTGAAAGATGTCGAACAGGGTGTCCGGATCCTGCGCCTCGTCGGTGGTGGGATCGGGGACGAGATCGAAGAGGAGCACCCCTACAGGTTATGGGTCGACGGGGACGTCGATGTCACCGGAGTCCTTCGAGCCCGGCCGTCACGTGGCGCTGCGCTCGTCCGAGCCCATCGCGCCGAGCACGGCCAGACGCGTACTCGCACTGCCGGAAATCATGTCCTCTCCGACCCCGGTCGCGAGAAGGTGTCGCCACCGCGCCTCGTCGAACTCGAGCGTCGTCGTCTCCTCGAAGAACGCTTCGAGGACGCGGAGAAATCGAATGGGGTCGTCCCGAAACGGGAAGTGACCGGATCTGCGGAACACTTCGAGCTTCGACCCGGGCATCGCTGCGTGAGCGAGGCGCGCGTGGCTGATCGGAATCACCGAATCCTCGTCACCCCAGACCAGGAGGACAGGCAGGTTCTCGGTGAGATAGCAACGATCGAGCATCGTCACCACCTGTCCTCGCCAGTCGACGACAGCGCGAAGGGTGCGTAGATACGCCTCGGACGCAGTCGGATCCGGGAGTCCGCTCAGTACACGGACGAGGTCCGGTGTGTCGTGCAGCAGCCCGCCCGGTCGAAGCGGTGATCCGTTGACTCGGCCCACGACCGACCCCGCGAGCTTCACCAGCGACAACGCACCGGGGATGCGCAACAGCTTCACGGCCTCGCTGACGAGGGGGAGCGACGCGATCCTCAGGATCGGATGCACGTCCTTCGTCACGCCCCCGGACGCCACCAGGACGAGACGGTCGACCATGTGCGGGAACTGGTACGAGAACTGCATAGCGACGCCGCCGCCGAGCGAATGCCCGACCACCGTCACGTGCTCGATGCCGAGCACCGACAGGAGATCCCGCATTCCGTTGGCGTACGCGGCGACCGAATAGTCCGCGCGCGGTTTGTCCGATCGACCGTGCCCGAGCAGATCGGGTGCGATGACGGTGTAACTCTGAGCGAGGTGGGGGATGACGTCGTTCCACGTCTCGGAGTTGTCGCCGATGCCGTGAATGAGCAACAGCACCGGGCCCTCGCCCGCGATCCGGTAGGCGCGCCTGTATCCGTGCACGGTGCGGAAGGCGAGCCGCGGTGCAGTGTCCGGCACCGGACGCAGCTTGCGTGTGCGCGGATTGCTCATCTCGCCTCCTTCGTCCGACGAACTCCGTCCTGCCGGGGCAGGGATGTCGCTTAAGACTCTCGCACGAGTTCGCGGCATCGGCGAGATATCGAGCGGATTTACAGTTACAGGTATGTTTCGGCTTGTCGGGGGCTGTTCGTTACACCGAAAAGGGCGGCGTCAGGCGTGAAACATCACACCCGACACCGCCCGTGAAGAATCGATCACCGACAACCGGTCAGGGGTTGTCGTGGCCCTCGTCCGAGGAGTCCGCGTCGGTCGGGGAGCCGGACTCGGTGCCGAAACCGGTCTGCTCGGCGAGGAACTTCTCGAATTCAGCACCCAGTTCGTCACCGCTCGGAAGGTCCTGATCCTTCGCCAACAACGTCGACTGCTGCTCCTGGGCTGCGACGTACGTGTCGTACTGACGCTCGAGCGCGTGGACGACCGACTGGACTTCCTCGTTGCCGGTGATGTGCTCGTCGACCTGTTCCTTGACGCGAGCCGCAGCCTGCCCCAGCGCGACGAGGGGGAGGTCGAGCTCGCCGGCGGTGCTGACGTTCTCGAGCAAGGTCTCCGCGGCCGCCGGGTAATCCGTCTGCGCGAGGTAGTGCGGAACGTGAACGGAGAAGCCCATGGACTCGTGACCGTGCTGGGCCATCCGTAGTTCGAGCAGCGAGGAGGCGCTACCGGGAACCTGCAGCTCACCGGACCAGCTCTGATCCTCGGGAACCAAATCCTTGTTGGACGAATGGGCCGTCACACCGAGCGGGCGGGTGTGCGGGATCGCCATCGGGATCGAACCGAGACCGATGGTGCGACGGACCCCGAGTTGCTCGGCAAGAAGGCGTACCGCAGTGGTGAACTTCTCCCACCGCAGATCCGGTTCCATCCCGGACAACAGGAGGAACGGCGTGCCGGTGTTGTCCTTGACGGCGTACAGATTGAGCTCGGGAGCGTCGTAGTCCGAGAAGTGATCGGACTTGAAGGACATCGTCGGGCGCCGCGACCGATAATCGATCAGCTCGTCCACATCGAACGACGCGACCAACTCCGTTTCCAGCGTCTCCCGCAGATGCTTCGTCGCCAACTTCACCGCATGACCGGCGTCGGAGAATCCTTCGAGACCGTGGACCAGGATCGGCCCCACTCCGTCGCTGGAAGAGATCTGTGGAGCCGGAAACTCCAGCTCGTACATACTCGACTTCTCGTCCATGCCGGACCCCTTTCGCTAGTTCGTTCGAGGCCCGGTGCGCGAGGAGGACGCCGAAACCGACTTCGAGACAGGATACTCGTGCGGTTCGGGCAGTAGCACCGGAAGTCGCTTTCACGACACCCACTCCCCAATGAACACCTCCCGTCGTGTCGTTCATTCCCTGTGACCGCTGGATGAGACTTCGGTCAGCCCTCGAAACTCTCGAGCGCGCGGATCTTGTTGGTGACGTCCAGGGCCGCGACCTTGTACGCCTCCGACAAGGTGGGGTAGTTGAACACGGCGTCGACCAGGTAATCGACGGAGCCACCGCACCCCATGACTGCTTGGCCGATGTGGATCAGGTCGGTGGCTCCCGAACCGAAGATGTGCACCCCCAGCAGCGACCTGTCCTCCGTCGACACGAGCAGCTTGAGCATGCCGTAGGAGTCGCCGGCTATCTGGCCTCGCGCCAGCTCCCGATAGCGCGAGACACCTACCTCGTACGGGACGGAGTTCTTCGTCAGCTCCACCTCCGTGGCGCCTACGTAGGAGACTTCGGGAATCGAGTAGATTCCGATCGGCTGTAGGTCCATCAGCCCTTTGCTCGGTTCACCGAACGCGTGGTACGCGGCCAGTCGTCCCTGATCCATCGATGTAGCGGCCAATGCAGGAAAGCCGATGACGTCCCCGACCGCATAGATGTGATCGACCTTCGTCTGAAAGTTGTCGTCGACGAAGATGCGGCCCCGCGCGTCGGCTTCGAGTCCCGCGTTCTCCAGTGACAGTGCATCGGTCAAACCCTGGCGTCCCGCCGAGTACATGACGGCCTCGGCCGGTATGCGTTTTCCGCTGGCCAGTGTGGTCACCGTGCCGGACGGTCCGACGTCCACTGCCGTGACTGCTTCACCGAAACGGAACGTCACCGCCAGATCACGCAGATGGAACTGCAGCGATTCCACGATCTCGCGGTCGCAGAAGTCCAGCATGGTGTCTCGTTTCTCGACGACGGTCACCTTCGTGCCGAGTGCCGCGAACATCGACGCATATTCGATACCGATGACACCCGCACCGACCACGACCATCGAAGCGGGTATGAACTCGAGGTTCAGAATTCCGTCGGAATCGAGGACTCGGTAGTCGTCGAACTCGATGTCCGCGGGACGCGCCGGGGCGGTGCCCGTGGCGATCACGACATTCTTCGCCTTGACGGTGATCCGCTCGCCACGCTGGTCGTCGTCGATGTCGACGGTGTGGGCGTCCAGGAAACGACCCGTGCCGGTGATCAGTTCGATTCGGTTCCGCAGGAGCTGCGAGCGGACGACCTCGATCTCCTTGCCGATCACGTGGGCCGTGCGAGCAAGCAGATCCGCCGGAGTGATGTTCGCCTTGACACGGTAGCTGGCACCGTACAGCTCTCTCTGATTCATTCCGGTGAGGTACAGGACGGCCTCGCGCAGGGTTTTCGACGGGATGGTCCCAGTGTTCACACAGACACCGCCGAGCATCTTTCCCTTCTCCACCATGGCAACCCGTTTGCCGAGCTTTGCCGCCGCGATGGCGGCCTTCTGCCCACCGGGTCCCGAGCCGATCACCACGAGGTCGTATTCCATCGATGCAGACATGGGTCATGAATACTCCGCGTGCGCGAAGTTCGGATGCCGCTCCGGTCACAAGCACGTGAACACCGAACAGTTCGGCATGTACGAATGTCGCTACTCCTGCATGGGTTGTGGAAGTGTGATGTCAGGACATTTCAACCCGAGTGTGGAGGAAGCAATGCCGCAAACAGTGCGTGCCGTGGTCGCGAAGGCGAAGGGTGAGCCGGTCTCGATCGAGCAGGTCACCATTCCTGATCCCGGGCCCAACGATGTCGTGGTGAGGATCGCCGCGTGCGGGGTGTGTCATACCGATCTGCATTACCGCGAGGGTGGCATCAACGACGAGTTCCCGTTTCTGCTCGGCCACGAGGCCGCCGGCACCGTGGAAACGGTCGGGGACGCGGTCACCCACGTGGAGGTCGGGGATTTCGTGGTGTTGAACTGGCGCGCGGTGTGTGGTGAATGCCGGGCCTGCAAGAAGGGCAAGCCGTGGTACTGCTTCGACACCCATAATGCGTCGAAGAAGATGACCCTGGCCGATGGCACGGAGCTTTCGCCGGCGTTGGGTATCGGTGCGTTCGCGGACAAGACGTTGGTGCACGAAGGGCAGTGCACGAAGGTGAATCCGGAGTCCGATCCTGCGGTGGTGGGGTTGCTCGGGTGCGGTGTGATGGCCGGGCTCGGTGCGGCGATGAACACCGGCAACGTCTCGCGTGGTGATTCGGTGGCGGTCATCGGGTGTGGTGGTGTCGGTGATGCGGCGATCGCGGGTGCGAAGTTGGCGGGGGCGACGACGATCATCGCTGTCGATCGGGACAAGGGAAAGCTCGAGTGGGCGAAGGATCTCGGTGCCACGCACACCGTCGATGCGTCGGCGGTCGATGCGACGTCGGCGGTGCAGGAGCTCACCGGTGGGTTCGGTGCGGATGTGGTGATCGATGCGGTGGGTCGTCCGGAGACGTGGAGGCAGGCGTTCTATGCGCGTGATCTGGCGGGGACGGTGGTGTTGGTGGGGGTTCCGACGCCGGAGATGACGCTGGAGATGCCGTTGATCGATTTCTTCTCCCGTGGTGGGTCGCTCAAGTCGTCGTGGTACGGCGATTGTCTGCCGGAGAGGGATTTTCCGTTGTTGGTGGATCTGTACGAGCAGGGTCGGTTGCCGCTGGAGAAGTTCGTGACCGAACGGATCGGGATCGAGGACATCGAGGCTGCGTTCGAGAAGATGCACAAGGGCACCGTCCTGCGATCGGTGGTCGAACTGTGAGCCTGCGTATCGACAAGGTGGTGACCTCGGGAACCTTCGCTCTCGACGGAGGTGAATGGGATGTCGACAACAACATCTGGCTGATCGGCGACGACAGCGAAGTGGTGATCGTCGATGCGGCTCACGACGCTCGCCCGATCATCGAGGCCGTGGCGGGCCGGACGGTGAAGGCGATCGTGTGCACACACGGCCACAACGATCACGTCACCGTGGCGCCGGAGCTCTCCCGCGAGCTCGACGCGCCGATCCTGCTCAACCCGGCCGACGACGTGTTGTGGGAGCAGACCCATCCCGGACTCGCGCACTCCACGCTCGAGGACGGTCAGCGAATCTCCGTGGCAGGTACGGAGATCCTGGCGCTGCACACACCGGGACACTCGCCGGGCTCGACGTGCCTCCACGTGCCCGAGGCACGTCAGTTGTTCTCCGGGGACACCCTGTTCTCCGGCGGGCCCGGTGCCACCGGACGGTCGTACTCCGATTTCCCGACCATCATCGGCTCGATCCGGGATCGGTTGTTCGCGCTGCCCGCCGACACCCGTGTGAACACCGGACACGGTGACGGAACGAGCATCGGCGACGAGTCCCCGCACCTCGAGGAATGGATCAAACGCGGAAGCTGAGCCCCCGCCGTGTTCTCCCGGGTATCTCGGCGGACACGGGCGTGCCTTACGTCCGGTTCCACCCTCCGAATGAGAGGGTGGATCCGGACGTCTTGCCTGAGGTGAACCGGCGAGATTTCCGGTACTTTCCGTGGCCAAAGTCTGGAGGCTCTTCCCGTGGTGCGTCGTAACGCAGGACATCGACCGACTCTTCTCGGGATCGGCATCTGCGCCGCCGTGACACTGGCTGCGTGCGGGTCCGACGTGTCCGGTACCGCCGAGCCGGCCGGCACCAGCGGGTCACCGTCGGTATCGGCCGAGGCCACGGACCTGAACGCGCTGTTGGTCGATCCGTCGGTGTTCCCCGCCCCGTACGAGGCCATCGTCCTTCCGCCACAGGCAATTGCGCAGGCATCACCGGACCTGACGGGAATCCCCGCCGGCGCCGAGGTGAGTCCGGCCGGTTGCAAACCGAAGGAAGTCCGACCGGGCGAAGCCGCCCTGATCGTCGGCACCGACAACACCGATCGCGCCACGATCTCGGTGGAACTGACCGCAACCGACGAGCCGTTGTCGGTACGGGAATCGCAACTTGCCGAATGCGCCGAGGTCCAGGCAACGAAATCCGGTGCAACGTCCACCATCCGCTCGACGGTCGTCCCAGCCCCGCCGATCGACGCCGACGACACCCTCGCTGTCCGCCAGACAGTGTCGTCGGGAACGGGTTCGGACACGGTGACACAGTCGATGTTGACGTTGCTCGCCCAGGTCGGAGATGTCAGGATCGCAGCGACCTACATGTCCTTCGAGCAGGGCGCGACCGACGGCGCGACGTTGGACGAGGTCTTCACCGCAGCGGTGCAGAAGGTGAAGGCCGGCTAGCACATCCCACCGACGTCACCCGTGCCGTCCCTTCTCGGATCGGCCCTCGACGCAGGTGGTTGTCCACAGGGTGCCCGTCATCCACAGGCTGTCTTTCGCCCCAGGTCGGAACCGAGACTCGGAGTTCGGCCCGGGCACGCTGTGCAGCATGACAACCGACTCCGGAACCCACCGACACCCGCCGATACCCGAGCGCATCGTCGGGCCGGGTGAACTCATCGCCGCGATCCCGGCCTTCCTTGGATTCACGCCCGAGCGTTCGCTGGTGTTGATGTGCCTCGACGTTCTTGCCGGGTCGACCCTGGAAGTCCAGACCGTGATGCGCCACGACCTGACCCTGCCGGACCGGTCCGAAGGGCAGTCGCTCTTCGAGTCGGGTGTGACCGAGGACATGCAGAGCGTTATCGAGCACTTCGCTGAGATGTGTGCCCAGTATCAGGTCAGGGCCGCACTGGCAGTCATCGTCGACGATCGCGGTGTCACCGTGGACGGACGGTTCAGGGGCCTCGCACATCGATTGTCCGACCAGCTGCGAGCTCGGGGGGTCGAACTCACCGAAGTGTACCTGATCGCAGAGGTGACCCGGGGGAGCCGGTGGAGGTCCGCGATCGGCGTCATGGAATACGGGTACCTCACCGACCCCAGAACATCGCCCGTTGCACTGGCATACATGCTCCAGGGTCGCGGAGTACACGAATCCCGCACCATGCTGGCAAGAACCGTTCGGCCGGTGGACGATCCGCTGTCGCGGACAGTCGCACGGACACTGGCGTCGGGCGCTGTCGTCGACGTCGGCAGCGACCGCGGACGTCTCCACTCGATCGTCGAACAATTGGAGGAATGGTCGGGGTACTCTCCCGACAACCCTGCCGTGGTCACTCTGCCGCCGGAACGGATCGCGGAGTTCGGAGCGGCGGTCCAGCACGTCATGGTGCGCGACAGCGTCCTCGCACTGGCGCTCACCGGTGTCGCCGGGCTGGCCGAACAGTTGTGGACTCTGCTGATGCGCACGTTGCCCGCGCCGGAACGGGCATGCCCGGCAACGCTGTTGGCGTTCAGTGCCTATACGCGGGGCGAAGGCGCGCTGGCGTCCGTTGCGCTCGACATCGCCCACCAGGCGGACGAGAACTACTCGCTCGCTCACCTGCTGAGCCGCTCGCTCGCCGCAGGCGCGCGGCCCTCGATGATCCGGGAGGTGGCGCTCAGCGGATATGCAGTGGCCGAGCTGTGCGGAGTCGCGCTCCCGCCGCCGGTGGACTGACCTGTACCGAAATGCCCCTACCGGATGTTACGACCGTGCCGAATGCGCTCGATCGCCCAACTTCTGGAGGAAGTTCCACGCATCGGCGACGATGACATCGAGGTCGGTCCTCTGCGGCGACCATCCGAGTTCGGTGGTGGCGCGTTCGCTCGAAGCGATGAGAACCGCCGGATCACCTGCCCGGCGCGGCGCGTTCTCCACCGCAATGGGCAGTCCGGTGACGCGCTCGCAGGCGTCGATGACCTCGCGTACCGAAAAACCTTGACCGCTGCCCAGATTGAGGATCGTGTGCGATCCCGGCGTTGCCGACTCGAGTGCGAGGATGTGGGCATCGGCAAGATCGAGGACGTGGATGTAGTCACGCACCGCGGTGCCGTCGGCAGTCGGCCAATCCGTTCCGAACACCGAGATCTTGGCCCGCTGACCGAGGGCGGTCTGCAGAACCAGCGGAATCAAATGCGTTTCCACGACTCGGTTCTCGCCGAAACCCGCATACGCGCCCGCGACATTGAAGTACCGCAGGCTGGTCGCGGCCAGGCCGTAGGCGTTCGAGTACGACGTGATGGCGTGGTCGATGGCCAGTTTGGTTGCGCCGTACGGATTGGTGGGCGCGGTAGGCATCGACTCCGTGATCGGAGTTCGCTCCGGCTCACCGTACGTCGCGGCCGTGGACGAGAAGACGAGCTTCGGTGTGCCCGACTCCCGGATCGCCTCGAGCAACGCGAGCGTGGTCACCACATTGCCCGACCAGTACCGATCGGGCGCCACCACGGACTCTCCGACGAGAGACTGCGCAGCGAAGTGCAGAACTCCGTCGAACCGGCCGTCGCCGAGAATCGACGACGCGACATCCTTGATGTCCGCCTCGACGAACTCGGCGCCTGCCGGAACCGCATCCCGATTGCCGGTCGACAAGTTGTCCACCACCACGACCTCGTGGCCGCGTTCGATCAGGACGGCAGCGCACACGCTGCCCACGTACCCGGCTCCACCGGTCACCAACAACTTCACGTCCGTGACTCCGCTCAGACCTGCTTCACCTGGACGGCGTGAGCCATCTCCTCGGAAATATCGATGCCGTCGTGGCCCGGGACCGTGATCGTCACCGTGCCGGGCTTGGCCTCCACCGTCACACGCGCGTCGGGCACGACGCCTGCATCGCGCAGCTGCGCGATGACCTCGGGGTCGGACTGGACGTGCTCCGCGAGACGACGGACGACCACGGCCGTTGCGTTCCCGTGGGGCAGATCGGTCAACCTGATCAGGTCCTCCGGCGCGGCAGCCGGCTGACCGAGCCCGAGTTCGGCCAAGCCGGGGATCGGATTCCCGTAGGGCGAGGTCGTCGGGTTGTTCAGCACGGCCACGAGCCGACGCTCGACTTCCTCGCTCATGACGTGCTCCCAGCGGCACGCCTCGGCATGGACGTCTTCCCAGCGCAGACCGATCACATCGACGAGCAGCCGCTCGGCGAGCCGATGCTTGCGCATCACTGCGACGGCAAGGCTGCGGCCCTTCTCCGTCAGTTCCAGGTGGCGGTCACCCGCGACCGAAAGCAGCCCGTCTCGCTCCATTCGAGCGACGGTCTGGCTGACGGTGGGACCGCTCTGTTCGAGGCGTTCGGCGATACGTGCCCGCAGCGGTACGACGCCCTCTTCTTCCAAGTCGTAAATCGTCCGGAGGTACATCTCCGTGGTGTCGACCAGATCCTTCACACTCAACCCCTTCGTCGCAACGGATTCTACCGTTGATCGGCGCATAGTGGCGCCGTAGGCCATGTGCCCGCGTGCCGCGAATTCGTACCCGCCGGTAACCGACTACAACACCGAGGGACGCTCGCACAGTCCCGGCGGGACAAGTAGCGTTGCGTTTCATGGCAGATCAGGCGACGGCATCGCCACCACGAACTCCGGTGGCAGGCGACGACATCGTCGTCTGGAGCGCGGATTACCTCTCCTATCGGTGGAGTGCGGATCATCCGATGAACCCCACGCGTCTGGATCTGACGATGCAGCTCGCGCGCCAGATCGGTGTTCTGGACGGAATAGAACTCGTCGAACCCACTGCGGCTCCGGACGAGGAGCTGCTCCGAATTCACACACCCGCCTACATCGAGGCGGTCAAACGTGCGCCGGAGAAGGGTACGGCGTTGGTGGACCCGGATCACGTGGAACACGGACTGGGATCGGACGACAACCCGGTGTTCGAGAAGATGCACGAAGCATCCGCGATGCTCACCGGTGGGTCACTGACCGCGGCACGGGAAATCGCGGCCGGACGGGCACGGAGGGCCGTGAGCATCGGCGGCGGCATGCACCACGCCATGGCCGACTGGGCGTCCGGATTCTGCGTCTACAACGACGCTGCGGTCGCCATTTCGTGGTTGCTCGACAACGGTTTCGACCGTATCGCCTACATCGACGTCGACGCCCACCACGGTGACGGTGTGCAACAGGCGTTCCTCGGTGATCCCCGAGTGCTGACGGTGTCTCTTCACCAACATCCCGCGACGCTGTGGCCCAACACCGGATGGTCGAGCGAAGTCGGCTCGGGACCGGCCGAAGGGACCGCGATCAACATTCCGCTGTTGCCTGGAACCGGAGACCGGTTGTGGCTGCGCGCGTTTCATGCGATCGTGCCGGGGGCCATCTCGGCGTTCCGCCCGCAGATCATCGTCAGCCAGTGCGGCGTGGACAGCCACCGGGAGGACCCGTTGGCCGACCTGGCGTTGACCGTCGACGGTCAGAATGCGGCATTCCTCGCCATGCGTGACCTCGCGGACAGGTACTCCGAGGGACGGTGGCTCGCGGTCGGCGGAGGTGGTTACGGTCTCGTGCGCGTCGTGCCCCGTGCGTGGACGCATCTGATCGCTGCCGCTCTGGGCCGAAGCATCGACCCCGGCCTCGCTCTGCCCGAGCGGTGGCGTGACCGTGTGCGCGCCATCGCTCCGAGTGTCGATCTACCGCAAGTGATGGGAGACGGTGGCGACATCGACTATCCACCGTGGGACGGCCCGGGCGGCGCCGTGGCGGGGAGCGTCGAGGCCGCCGATCGTGCTCTCGAGCGTGTCGACTCGGCGATCATCGCCACCCGGCGAGCAAGCTTTCCCCTGCTCGGCCTCGACCCGGAGGACCCTCGTGACTGAACCCACCGCCAAAGAGCGCGAACGAGAACGTGCCGAGACATCCTTTCCCAAGCACTGGGTCGCCGACGTGTTGGCATCCGACGGGGGAGTGGTCCACCTGAGGCCGATCGTCCCGTCGGACGCGGATGCTCTCGTCGCCTTCCATGGGCGCCTCTCCGAACGCACGCGCTACCTGCGTTACTTCGGCCCCTACCCGACGATGCCGCAGCGAGACGTTCTGAACTTCACGACGGTCGATCATCACGCCCGAGTCGCGTTCGTGGCGATTCTCGGTGACGACATCATCGCCGTCGGTCGCTACGAGCGTCTGCCCGAAGGTGACGGCAATTCCGCCGAGGTCGCCTTCGTCGTCGCCGATTCCCACCAGGGCCGCGGACTCGGACCGATTCTGTTGGAGCATCTCGCCGGAGCGGCGGCCGAGAACGGAGTGACGATGTTCGTCGCCGAGGTTCTCGCCGAGAATCGAAACATGGTCACGGTGTTCCGTGAGGCCGGGTACCAGGTCTCACGCAGCTTCGAAGGCGGCGTTCTGCGGCTCGAGTTCGCGATCGACCCCAGTGAAGCTCTTCTCTCCGTGCGAAATTCACGCGAGCGAGCAGCCGAAGCACGCAGTGTGAGAAACGTGCTGAGCCCGACGTCCGTTGCCGTGATCGGCGCGTCGACCGACAGTTCGAAAGTCGGCAACGCGGTGCTCGCGAACCTGCTCGCCGGCGGTTTCACCGGGCCGGTCTACCCGGTCAACGCCGACCACCGATCGGTTCGCGGAGTTCGGGCCTACCCGACGGTCCACGACATTCCGGATTCGGTGGACCTGGCGATCGCTGCGGTGCCTGCGGATTCGATCGACGAGGTGCTCGACGACTGTCTCGACAAGGGCGTGAAGGCGCTCGTGGTCGTATCCGCCGGATTCGGAGAGTCCGGTCCGGAAGGGCAGGAGAACGAACGTCGGCTCGTGCGCTCCGCGCGGGCCCACGGCATGCGGCTGGTCGGACCGAACGCTCTCGGTGTCGCCAACACCGACCCCGAATTCGCGCTGAACGCGACGCTCGCACCGTCCCTTCCCATGCCGGGTCACGTGGGGTTCTTCTGCCAATCGGGCGCACTGGGAATCGCTATTCTGGATCAGGCGACGAAACGCAGTCTGGGGTTTTCCACCTTCGTCTCGGCAGGAAACCGTGCCGACGTCTCCGGTAACGATCTACTCCAGTACTGGGATTCCGATCCAGCGACGGAAGTCGTTCTGCTGTATCTCGAAAGCTTCGGTAATCCAAGGAAATTCACCCGAATCGCGCGGCGGGTGGCGCGGTCCAAGCCCATCGTCGCCGTCAAGAGCGGGCGCGGTGCGATCCCCCCGGCACTCGCCACCGGCCCCGACATCGACGATTCGATCGTGAAAGCGCTGTTCGAACAGGCAGGCGTCATACAGGTCGACACCATTGCGCAGCTGTTCGACTGCGCAATCCTGTTCGGTTTCCAGCCTCTGCCCACCGGGCCACGTGTTGCGGTCGTCGGCAATTCCACCGCACTCGGTGTCCTCGCCGTCGATGCTGCACGAGCCGAAGGACTGCACGCGGGAGCGCCCATCGATGTCGGACCTCAAGCGGGCCCACAGGAGTTCGCGGCGGCTGTGTCCGGCGCGTTGCAGGCGGGAGACGTCGACTCGGTGATCGTGGTCTTCGTGCCTCCGGTCGCAGTGACCGTCGAGCCCTTCGCCGAAGCGCTGGGCGACGCCGTCCGCGGCGCAGACAAGCCTGTCCTGACGACTTTCCTTGCAACCGAGGGTATTCCCGACGTGCTGGCGGTCCGAGGAGAGCAGGGGCAACCCGTGCGGGGATCGGTTCCGTCGTACTCCAGCCCGGAGCGTGCCGTGACAGCACTCGCGAAGGCGTGGCGCTACAGTGCGTGGAGAAGTAGGCCGGCGTCCACGCCGATCCGACCGAACGGCATCGACTCCGAACGCGCCTCGGCGTTGGTCCGTGGCTGGATGTCCGCCGACAAGGATCGATGGCTGTCGGATTTCGAATCTGCAGAACTGCTGTCCTGCTACGGAATCGAGGTCGTGGATTTCCGATCCGTCACCGACGAGGCCGAGGCGGTCGCCGCAGCGGAAGAACTCGGCTATCCCGTGGCCGTCAAGGCAACCGGGGAACTGTGGAAGCACCGGCCGGACCTCAGCGGAGTTCGTCTCGATCTTGCCGGCGCGGACGCGGTGCGTATCGCGTACCACACCCTCGCGCACGAGACGGGCGAACCACTCCTGCAGGTGCAGCGTATGGCGCCCAAGGGAATCGGCTGCGTGGTGCAGGTTCAGGACGACCCCAGCTTCGGGTCGCTCATCTCCTTCGGGCTGGCCGGCGTCATCTCGGACCTGCTGGGAGACCGTGCGTATCGCGTGCTCCCACTGACCGAGGACGAAGCCGTACAACTGATCGACGCGCCCAAAGCCGCGCCCCTGCTGTCCGGTTACAGAAATGCGGTCCCCGTGAACAAGAGCGCGCTCGTCGACCTCGTTCAGCGGGTCTCGGCAATGGCCGACGACATCCCCGAACTGCGGGAACTCGTCTGCGAGCCGGTCCTGGCGTCGGCGCGCGGGGCGGAGATCATCGACACACGACTGCGCGTCGGACCCGAACCCACCCGAGCAGATCTGGGCCCGCGTCGCCTGCGGTGACCACCGCGAGGTGAACACAAGCAGTAGCCGCTCCGAATGCACGAGCATTCGGAGCGGCCACTGCTTTGGGTGAGTCAGCGGGGCGACTCACCGCTGCACCACCTGACTTGGGGCTGGAGATCAGCTCGCGTAGGAGCGCAGCTTCTCGGCACGATCTCCTTGACGCAGTTTCACCATGACCTCACGCTCGATCTGGCGAACACGCTCCCGCGAAAGACCGAAAAGCTTACCGATCTGGTCGAGAGTGCGCGGCTGACCGTCGTCGAGGCCGTAGCGAAGCCGAATGACCTGCTGCTCGCGTTCGTCGAGCGTTCCCAGCACAGTCCGCACGTCGGTGTGAAGGAGCCCGGCGATGACAGCGTTCTCGGCCGACGTGGCCTCGGAATCTTCGATGAAGTCGCCGAGTGGCGCCTCCTCGTCGGTACCGACCGGCATGTCCAGGCTGACCGGGTCACGGCTGTGATCGAGAAGGTCTGCGATCTTCTCCGCGGGAATTCCGGACTCGTTCGACAGTTCCTCGTCGGTAGCCTCGCGGCCGAGCTGCTGATGCAGCTCGCGCTTGATCCGGGCCAGCTTGTTCACCTGCTCCACCAGGTGAACAGGAAGCCGGATCGTGCGGCTCTGATCAGCCATGCCGCGCGTGATGGCCTGGCGGATCCACCACGTGGCGTACGTGGAGAACTTGAACCCCTTGGCATAGTCGAACTTCTCCATCGCTCGAATCAGTCCCAGGTTGCCTTCCTGGATGAGGTCGAGCAGAGGCATACCGCGTCCGGTGTATCGCTTGGCGAGCGACACGACCAGGCGGAGATTGGCCTCCAGAAGGTGGCTACGGGCTGCACTTCCGTCGCGCACGATGATGGCGAGATTCCGCTTCTTGGCGGCGGTCAACCGCTTGGTGTTCTCCAGCACGTTCTTCGCGTACAACCCCGCCTCGATCCGCTTGGCGAGATCCACTTCCTCATCCGCGGTCAGCAGAGCTGTGCGGCCGATTCCGTTGAGGTAGACGCGGACCAAATCTGCGGCCGGGCTCTGGGCGTCGAGGTCGGCATCGCTGGGGCGCGGGCGGGTCGTGGTGCTGGGGCTGGTCATGACTTGCCTCCTGATCGGTGGTGTCTCATAGTGCTCAACGTCCGGAAGACTTCGATAAGTTCCCGCGCTCCACCCTCTGATACCCGCCTGACCAGGCTCTATCCCTTACTCGTCCTGAGAAGTTGCTGAGAAGCTTCTCTCGGTCGGAACTTGCCCCGACACGGCCCGAAAGCTTCGGGGCCTGATCAGGCCGTGACGAAAGAGATCGACCACCAAAGCCGTGGCTGCAGGCGTCAGGTCCTCCGGTTCCGCGTCGTGCGCGATCGCGAGCAGTTCGACCAACTCGGCCAGCGGCAATCCGCCCGGTGACATTCCAGCGAGCAGGGCAGCGCCCAGGTCGTCGATCTCGTGTTGCCAGTTGGGTCCGTTGCCGCGGTGCACGCGGGTCACCACCGGCGACCACCCCTCGTCTCCGGGCAGCGACACCTTCTCCAGTGCCGTCGCCGGATCCAGCTCGAAGACGGCAGTCTGGACGTCGTTCTCGCGTAGCCACGTCAATCGAGCGAAGTAGTCGATCGCCTCGTCGCCCAGCGGATCGTCGAACGCGTGCCGCAGGTCCTCGGCGAGAACATCGGTGGGAAGGTCGGTTCGGCGTAGATAGACGAACCCGAACCCGATGCCCGTCACGTCGGCCGATTCGAAGTGATCGAGCCACGCCTCGGCCTGGACCGCTCCGGCTCCATCTCGCGGATCGACGCCGCCGTCCTTCATCCACGTCCCCACGTACAGAGCCGGATCGGCGACGTCACGTTGGAGGATCCACGCGTCGACGCCGTGCTCGGGCAACCAGGACGCCACCCGCCGTCGCCAGTCTTCGCCGTCGACGTGAATCCACGACGCGAGGACGGCAGCCGTGCCTCCGATGACGAGATGCGTCGGGGCCTGCTCGATCATGAGCCGGCTCGCGCCGTCCAGGTCGATCCCCGAGTCCCGATAGCTGTGGCTGACCGTGCCGAGCCCGACGACGAACGGCGGATTGGCGACGATTCGATCGAAGACACGTCCCTTCACCGGTTCGAACCACGACCCGCGAAGAAGCTCGACATCCATGTCGTTGAGAGCGAACGTGGCCGCGGCCAACAACATCGACCTTTCGCTGATATCGGTCCCGGTCACCGAGTCCGCATAGTGTGCCGCGTGGACGGCCTGCACCCCGCAGCCTGTTCCGACATCCAGAACCGACGGGACCGGTGTCGTCGGAGTCCCGCGCAACAGGGACAGAGACGCCTGGCCGACTCCGAGGACGTGGTCGGGTGCAGTCGGGGCGTCTCGCATGCTGCCGTCGAGATCGGACACGACCCAGCGGGTGCCCGATCCGGTGTCGAGCGGCCTGATGTCCACGGCAGCCCGAACCAGACCCGGGCCGCTGCGCCCGACGATCCCCGCCGCGACAGCGTCGTCCAGCGGCAGTGGTGCCAGTGCCGCCGACGCATCCGCCTCGGGAACGTCGTCGACGAGAAGAAACAGACGAATGAGCACGCCCAGATCCCCGAGCGCACGGGACGCCCGCCGAACCGGAACCGGCTCACTGCGACCGAGTGCGGAGTGAGCGTCGACGCCGAGGGCGTCGAGCAGGGCATCAGCGGAGTACCCGACCCGCAGGAACGCGTCGCGCAGCGGTGGGCAGGCCGAGAGCAGCGGTGCAGTCACATCGCTCAGTCTCTCAGGACGGAGCGAGCGTTCAGTCCTCGCCTGCCTCGATCACGTGGTGCGCGCGCGCCTCGATCGCGGGGTCCTCCTGTCGGTGGCCGTCGTAGCGACTCACCTCGTCCTTCGTGCGAGGCGGTCGATCGTTGGCGATCAACACCGCCATCCACGGAAGCGGGATGGACACACCGACGATCGCCATGGCAATCCACGGGTTGGCCCAGATGCTGTAGGAAACGGCGGCGAGCACCAGCGCGGGGATCCGAAACGACATGATGAACATGTACTTCTTCACGCGAGCACGATGCTGTTCTTCCACCGACGTTCGTGCTTCGGTGATCAGTGCGGGGTGACGGGCCGAGCCGCTGTCCGCCGGGTCGGAGAACCCGGATGTTCGCGTCATACCTCCACTGTGTCACTACGTTGCTCGGATTGCACTGAACGGTAGGTGGTCGTGGCTCGCTCCGGTGCGGAATAATCGGGGCATGAGCACTCAGACCAAGGAACGTCCCGATATCGCGCCGGACGAGACCACCGACGACGACCGGCCCAAATTCTTCCACTACGTCAAGAAGAACAAGATCGCCGAGAGCGCGGTCATGGGTACCCACGTGGTCGCGCTGTGCGGCGAGGTGTTTCCCGTCACCAAGTCGGCCAAGCCTGGTTCGCCGGTGTGCCCCGACTGCAAGAAGGTCTACGACGGCTTGAAGAAGGGCGACTGATCCGACCTTTCCGACCCACCGTTCTGCTGTGCAGACGGATGGGTCGGGCCGGTCTCGGGCGAGTCCGCGTGCGGCTCGGGTTCTGCTTGGGAGAACCCGGCCCGCTTGGGTCGTGACCGGTCGCCGGTCAGGCGGATGGGGCCGGTGGCGAGACGCCAGGCGACGGCGGACACTGCCCCCGACTCCTCGTAAGCGGCCTGTGCGGCGAGCCACTCCCTCATCTGCTCGATTCTGGTGGCGCGCGCCGGAAAGAACTCCTGGATGGTCGCGTTGAATTCGGCGCCGAGCACCACGGCGAAGCCGAGAAAGAACGTGAAGAGCAGGAATGCGATCGGGGTCGCCAGCGCGCCGTAGGTGTAGCCCGTCCCGGTGACCCAGGTGAGATAGAACCGCAGCACGGCGCTCGCGATCATGAAGAAGACACCGGCCAGCAACGCGCCGCCCAGAAGTCGATGCCAGGGCAGAGACGTGTGCAACGCGACCTTGTACAGCGTGGTCAGCCCGGCGATCAACAGCAGGCCGACTGCCGGGTAGTAGAGGATGTCGATCAGTTCGCTACCGATCTCGAACCACGAATCGGGTAGCAACGCTTGAACGTACGTCGGCCCCAGTGCAACGGGCGGAAGCACGAACACCGCGACGATCAGGAAGGCGACGTACAGCAGGAGCGCGAAGATGCGCTGCCACACCGGATTGCGGGCGTCCTGCTGACCGTGGGCCTCGACGATGGAATCGACGAACGTCGAGATGGCCGACGACCCCGCCCACAGCGACAGAACGAAACCGCCCGAGACGATCTCGCCCCGACCTTGCTGCAGAATGTCCTGCACGGTCGGTTCGATGATGCCGTCGACGACGCTGTCGCTGAACAGCGTGCTGCTGAACGTGATGATCTTGGACTCGATGATGTCGATGGTGTTCGGACCGAACCATCCCGCGACGAATCCGAGACTTCCCAGGACGCCGAGCAGCAGGGGCGGCAGAGACAGGGTCTGCCAGAAGGCCGCGGTCGCGGACTTGCTGAATATCGAGTCGTCCCATGCCTTGCTCAGTGTGCGCAAGGTCACCACCCACACCAGCCGCACGGGGTGGCGTGCCGACAACTGCTCGGTCGGCGAGGGGGAAGCCGTCGATTCGCTCATGGTCACTCCAGCATTCCTGACGCCGGGCACGAGCGCTCGTTCCACCCCGCCCGCAGCCCTTCGGCGTGTCGTACGACTCCCTCTAGCTCGGCGATGAGGAATCGGTCGGTGCCGAGAGTTAGGCTCCACGGCGGACACTGCAAGGCGAGGCGAGAGCGCGAGGACATTCATCGATGCCAGGAATCGGCGGCCAGTGAGCGCTGACATGACCGACACGACAGACCCGATCGACGCCTCGACGGCACCCGCAGCAGGTGGTGCGCCGCTGCGCGCGTGGCAGAGGCGTGCTCTGACGAAATATCTGGTGTCCTCTCCGAAGGACTTCTTGGCGGTCGCGACGCCCGGTGCAGGTAAGACGACGTTCGCGCTGCGTGTGGCATCGGAGTTGCTCGCTCACCGGACGGTCGATCAGGTGACCGTCGTCGCACCGACGGAGCATCTGAAACATCAGTGGGCCGAATCCGCGGCACGAGTCGGCATCGCGCTGGACTCGCGGTTCTCCAACTCGACCGGTCAGACGTCGAGCGATTACCACGGTGTCGTCGTCACGTACGCGCAGATCGCGTCGCACCCGTTCAGGCACCGGGTCCGCACGGAGAGTCGTAAGACGCTCGTCATCCTCGACGAGATTCACCACGGCGGCGATGCGAAGAGTTGGGGTGAGGGCATTCGGGAGGCGTTCGGTGACGCCACTCGTCGCCTCGCGCTGACCGGAACTCCGTTCCGCAGCGACGACAGCCCCATCCCGTTCGTGAACTACGAGCCGGATCAGGACGGTCTGATGCGCTCGCGCGCGGACCATGCGTACGGCTACTCGGACGCGCTCGCCGACGGCGTCGTGCGGCCCGTGGTGTTTCTGGCGTACTCGGGCGAGGCGCGGTGGCGCGACAGCGCGGGCGAGGAGTACACAGCCCGTCTGGGCGAGCCTCTGAACGCCGAGCAGACCGCTCGTGCGTGGCGTACCGCGTTGGATCCTCAGGGTGACTGGATGCCTGCGGTCCTGCTGGCGGCCAACACTCGTCTCGGCCAGTTGCGCGCCGGTGGCATGCCCGACGCGGGCGGCCTGGTGATCGCGACGGATCAGACGGTCGCTCGCGCGTACGCGAAGTTGATCGAGGTCATCACCGGCGAAACTCCGTGCATCGTGCTGTCCGACGACCCGACTTCCTCCGCTCGGATCGCGGAATTCGGCAAGAGCGATCAGAAGTGGATGGTTGCGGTGCGGATGGTGTCCGAGGGTGTGGACGTTCCGCGTCTTGCCGTCGGGGTGTACGCCACCAGCGCGTCCACGCCGCTGTACTTCGCACAGGCCATCGGTCGATTCGTGCGATCCAGGCGGCCGGGGGAGACGGCCAGCGTCTTCCTCCCCTCGGTGCCTGTTCTCCTCGATCTGGCGAGCCAGCTCGAGGCGCAACGTGACCACATCCTGGGCAAGCCGCACCGCGAGAAGGACGGTCTCGACGACGACCTCCTGGCGGACGCGAACAAGCAGAAGGACGAGCTCGGCGAGGAAGAGAAGGCCTACACGTCACTCGGCGCCGACGCCGAGCTGGACCAGGTCATCTACGACGGATCCTCGTTCGGGACGGCGACGTTCTCCGGCAGCGACGAGGAAGCCGACTACCTCGGGCTTCCCGGATTGCTCGACGCCAAGCAGATGCGAGATCTGCTGCGGCAGCGGCAGCAGGAACAGATGGAGAAGCCGGCGGCTCCGGTTCCGGCGGTCCCACCGCCGGTCGTGTCGGACCGTGTGTCGACGGCGGGGCAGCTGGCCGCGCTGCGGCGCGAACTCAACTCTCTGGTTGCGGTGTACCACCACCGCACCGGGAAGCCGCACGGCGTCATTCACGGCGATCTACGACGTGTGTGTGGTGGCCCTCCGACGGCCATGGCCACGGCGGATCAGTTGAGCGAGCGGATAGCTCAGTTGCGCAAGATGTGACGAGACCGGTGAACCTGCGACCTGGACCGAGAAGAACGGGTGGCCGCTGATGCGGCCACCCGTTCTCGGTGTCGATGTTGTTGTCGGCAGTTTTTACCGGCCCTACACCGTGGAGCCCGATTCGGTCATCACCGTTGCGTTCACTTCACGCAGACGGTCTTCGTGCTCCTTGGCGTGGTGACCGCAGAAGAGAAGCTCTCCTCCGGTCGCGAGCACAACACGTGCGCGAGCCCCTGCACCGCACCGGTCGCACCGGTCGGCAGCTGTCAACTGTGGGCTGGTCAATGTTCCGGGCATGACTCCTCCGTACTGGCGTTCGGTGTCACCCGATTGCCTGGGGCCGGTCCGCCGCGTCGGTATGGCGCGGTCCGTACACTCTTTCAGACGATTGGCAGTCACGTGTTGTTCCCGCGCGCGTTTCTTTGTGTTGTCACTAACACGAAACACGAGGAAACCTGCTGGCCGTGCGTGTGCAGCCTCGGACTGTTCGCTCACAGCTGATTTCGGTACCCCGCAGAACGGCCGCGCCTGGAACAATCGTCGATCGTGAGTGACACCTCGGAAACCTTGCTGCACATCTGCACTCTGGCGGACTGGCTGTCGGTTCGAGAGTCGCCGGGGATCGAGCCGGAGTCGCTGTCGGCCGTCGGTTTCGTGCACCTGTCGACGCCCGCACAGGTGCACTTGCCGGCGAACCGACTGTTCGCCGGCCGAGACGATCTGATTCTGCTCGTTCTCGATCCGGCACGACTGGGGTCACCGGTGCGCTGGGAGCCGGGCGTCCCGGGTGACCCGGACGCCATGGTCTTTCCTCACCTGTACGGGCCGCTGCCCACGTCGGCCGTGACCTCCGTCGTCGAATACCTGCCGGGCGACGACGGCACCTTCACACCGCCGCACCTGTAGATCTGCCGGACCAGGGAATCACTGCGCCGTTCACCGTGGCCGTGACCGGGCGAGGATTGCAGCCTGCACGCGCGAGGTGACTCCCAGCTTGGTGAGCACTCTCGACACGTGCGTCTTGACCGTGGTCTCCCCGATGAAGAGCTCACGGGCGATCGCCGCATTGGACATGCCGTCGCCGAGGCACCGCAGCACATCGTGTTCGCGCTCGGTCAGCTCGGTCAACCCAGGAGGTCCGACCTTCGGAACATCGCGGCCGCCCGCTGCGAACGCGTCGATCACCGTCCGAGTGACTTCGGGCGCCAGCACACCGTCGCCGGCGTGAACGGCAGCGATGGCGTCGAGCAACGCGTCGGCGGACACCGATTTCAGAACGAAGCCCGACGCGCCCGCCTCCAGAGCACGGAACACGTAGTCGTCGATGTCGAACGTCGTGAGGACGAGAACACGGGCTAGATCGTTTCCGACGACGGCGGCGGTTGCCTCGATCCCGTCGATGCCCGGCATTCGAATATCCATCAGCACGACATCCGGCGTGTGCGCCCGCGCCTGGTCGATGGCGTCCTGTCCGTCGACTGCTTCGCCGACCACCGTGTATCCGGGCGCGGAGCCCACGATCATCGCCAGGCCCGAGCGAATTGCGGCATGGTCGTCGGCTATCAGTACTCGGATCACGGTGTCGACGCCCCGGGCGTGGTCGACAGGGGCAGAACGGCTTCGACGACCCACCTACCGCCGTTCGAGCCGGCACGGAGGTCACCGCCGAGAAGTTCGGCCCGCTGTGTCATGTTGGTCAGCCCCGCTCCAGTGTGTCCGGTCGTGTGCGTCGATGCTTCGGCCGTGGACGGTAGCGCGTTGACGACTTCGATTCGGAGACTGCCGTGGTCGCACCGGAGGTCGAGCTCGGCCGGTTGGCCCGGCGAATGAACCACCGCGTTCGTCAACGCTTCCTGCACGATTCGAAACGCGGCGTGATCGACCGCCGCCGGCACGGACCGTGATGATGGTGCGCCCGGTGCGAAGTCACCGCTGACGGTGACCTCGGTACCACTGGCACCTGCGGAGGCGACGAGCCTCCCCAACTCGGCAATCCGTCCGGGGGAGCGGGTCTCGTCCACGCCTTCACCCCCGTTTCGCAGCAGTCCGATCATCGCTCGCATCTCGGTCAACGCATCGGTGCTGTTGGACCGGATGGACGACACGACGTCCGCAACACTGTGGTCCGCGACACCGTGGCTAGAGCCGGTGGAGACCACGGGCGAGTCGGCACAGCCTCGAGCTGCGACGATGCGCAGGGCTGCCTCGGACTGGATCGCGATAGCCGACAGATGCCCCGCGACGACGTCGTGCAGATCACGGGCCATCCGCGAGCGTTCCGCGTCGATCGCCGCGCGCCTGTCCAACTCCGCGATGACGGTCATGGCCTCGGCTCGCTCGCGTTCACTGTGCGCGATCTCCTTGTGCTGGCGGATGTTCAACGCCCACCCGAGCGGCGTGCCGAGGAACACCGCAGCGCCGCCCAGGGCGATGACGACCTCACGCCAATCCGTCGTGAGGACGAGAACGACGGTGCACACCACCACGGTCAGAAGCACGGACAAGCGGACGATCCACACCGCCTGGCGTCTGCTGCCGTAGAGCGCGACGCAGTACACGAGGTCGGTCATGATCAGCCAGATCGGCAGCGACGCTCCCACGAGCAGATCCAGCGTGAACGGAAGCGCGGCCGTGCCGAGCGCGAGAACGGGTGCACGCCGCCTCCAGAGCGTGCACACACACAGCAAGGCGAGGATGCCGACCCTGACCCACAGCGGTGGAGGGTTCTCGACCGGAAGGAAGCTGAAGATGTTCGCCCAATACAGGACGATACCCACCGACAGGTACGCCGCCACGACGAGCACGTCTTTGCTCGTCGCCGATAGTTCCGACCAGCGAAGCATCACACCATCACAGCACACTCACCGCGCATCCACGTCCGACGAAGGGATGACCTTCGGTCGCCGGAACAAAGACGAAGCCGCCGTTCCCGAACGGGGAACGGCGGCTTCGTCGAAGGCGAACTGTCAGTCGAGGTAGTCGCGGAGAACCTGCGACCGCGACGGATGACGAAGCTTCGACATCGTCTTCGACTCGATCTGCCGGATACGTTCACGAGTGACGCCGTAGACCTGACCGATTTCGTCGAGCGTGCGGGGCTGTCCGTCCGTGAGGCCGAAACGAAGCCGAACGACACCGGCCTCGCGCTCGGACAAGGTCTCGAGGACGGACTGCAGCTGGTCCTGAAGAAGGGTGAACGACACCGCGTCGACGGCCACAACGGCCTCGGAGTCCTCGATGAAATCACCGAGTTGGCTGTCACCCTCGTCGCCGATCGTCTGATCGAGCGAAATGGGTTCACGCGCGTACTGCTGGATCTCCAGCACCTTTTCCGGCGTGATGTCCATTTCCTTGGCGAGCTCCTCGGGAGTGGGCTCGCGGCCCAGGTCCTGAAGCAGCTCACGCTGGATACGGCCGAGCTTGTTGATGACTTCCACCATGTGCACCGGAATACGGATGGTGCGTGCCTGGTCGGCCATGGCGCGCGTGATGGCCTGACGGATCCACCACGTCGCGTAGGTGGAGAACTTGTAGCCCTTGGTGTAGTCGAACTTCTCGACGGCACGGATCAAGCCCAGGTTTCCCTCCTGGATCAGATCCAGGAACGCCATTCCCCGACCGGTGTAGCGCTTCGCGAGCGATACCACGAGGCGAAGGTTGGCTTCGAGCAAATGGTTCTTTGCGCGGTTACCGTCCCGGCAGATCCACGTGAAATCGCGACGTGCCGCAACGGGGAGCTTCTCGCCCTTCTCGGCGAACTCGCGCATCTTCTCGGTGGCGAACAAGCCTGCCTCGATGCGTTTGGCGAGCTCGACCTCCTCCTCGGCGTTGAGGAGCGCGACCTTACCGATCTGCTTGAGGTAGGCGCGAACGGAGTCGGCCGACGCCGTGAGCTCCGCATCCTTTCGTGCCTGGCGAAGAGCCTCGGACTCCTCCTCGTCCCAGACGAAGTCGCCGGACGCCTTGTCCTCGGCGGTCGGCTCGGAAGTGGCGTCGTCGTCGGCGTCGTCTCCGGCTGCCACGACCTCGACCACATCGTTGGCGGCCGCAGCGATGTCGCCGTCGGAGATGTCGATGTCATCGATGCCGGGAGCGTCGTCGTCCCCGTCGGCGACCGGTGCTGCGTCGCCTGCCTTCTTGGCTGCGGCCTTCTTCGCCGGAGCCTTCTTG
Source organism: Rhodococcus sp. 14-2470-1a (assembly GCF_002259425.1). NCBI lineage: Bacteria > Bacillati > Actinomycetota > Actinomycetes > Mycobacteriales > Nocardiaceae > Rhodococcus > Rhodococcus sp. 14-2470-1a. Next base: position 314,163 of record NZ_NPFZ01000033.1, on the reverse strand, counting down.
GCGGCCGCGCGCTTCGCGGGAGCCTTCTTCGCCGCAGCTTTCTTGGCCGGAGCCTTGGTTGCCGGCGCTGCCGGTGCCGCTTCTGCAGGGGCAGCGGTCGCGGAAGCGACGGCGGCCTCTCTGACGGTGCCGTTCGGTGCCTCCGCAGCAGGTGCAGGGTTCGCAGACTCTGTTGCTGAATCTACGGTCTGACGGATATCGGTGGCTGCCACGTACGCCCTTTCGTGACGGTGTCGTGCGGCGTCACGCCAGAGTGGTTTCCGGCGGAGAGGTCTTGTCGATTGTGCCGGCGTGCAGACCGGCATCAACCATTGTAACGACCCGTCGGGAGTTTGTTACCGAGCCAGTGCCGTATCGGCCGCTGTGTCGGCGGCGAGAGCTGCACCGACGATTCCCGCGGTGTTCAACAAAGTGGCCGCCACCACGGGCGTTCTGTTGGTCAGGTGCGGAATCCACTTCTCGCTCTTGCGGCTGATTCCGCCGCCGGCGATGAACAGATCCGGCCACAGCAGCGCTTCGAACGTCGCGAGAACCTTCGAGACCTCCTTGGCCCACTCCTTGTACGACAGGTCCTTGTTCTCCTTCACGGACGATGCCGCTCGGTGCTCGGCTTCCTTGCCGTCGACCTCGAGGTGACCGAACTCGGTGTTCGGCAGAAGTACCCCGTTGTGCAGAACTGCGGAGCCGATGCCCGTGCCGAACGTCAGCAGAATCACCACGCCGTTCTTGTCCTTGCCTGCGCCGTATCGGTCCTCGGCGACACCCGCGGCATCCGCGTCGTTCAGCACGACCACATTGCTGTGCCCCAACGCCGACGCGAACAGCGACTTCGCGTCGGTATCGATCCACGACTTGTCGATGTTGGCTGCGGAACGTGCAATTCCTCCGGTCACGACGGCCGGCAGCGTGACGCCCACGGGCCCGGTCCACTCGAAGTGAGCGGCGATCCGGGCAACCACCTCGGCCACTGCCTCCGGCGTCGACGGTTGCGGCGTTTCGATCTTGTACCGATCGCCGACCAATTCACCGGTGACCAGATCGACGATTCCACCCTTGATGCCACTGCCGCCGACGTCGACGCCGAAACCCTGCCGCTGCCGCGCGTCCGTCGGCGTGGTGACGGATCCGGGTTGGATCACCGGATCGGTCTGTGTGTGCGGGCCTGACTGAGTCATGTGGAGTTCACTCCTGATCATCGGGGCATTTACTCGTGCACGTGCGGTGAAAAGCGTAGCCAAGCTGCGTACATCGACACTAGTGCCGCGACGGTGATTCGGCGGGTGTGACGCAGTCCGCACCGGCGACCGAGTGGTGCGATTCCCGCACACTGTGATCCGATGGAGAGCGTGCCGACTGCATCCGATGACGCCTTCCATCCGACCTCGACGTCCGCTGCGCCCACCCCTCGGGTGCCCGACTCTCGCGTTTCGGAGGCGGATCTGACTGCACTGTCGACGATGGCACGTGACGTGGCTCGCGCAGCGGCGGCGCATGTTCGGACTCGGCGACCGCAGGTGTTCGGGCCGGGTGCACCCGCGGAGACGTCCGATTCCGGACACTCCGTCCACACGAAGAGCACTCCCACCGACCCGGTCACCGTCGTCGACACCGAGACGGAACAGCTTCTGCGGTCTCTGCTCGCCGAGTTGCGGCCGGACGACACCATTCTCGGCGAGGAAGGCGGTGGCCAGTCCGAATCGGTCGCTGGAGTTCGATGGGTGCTCGATCCCATCGACGGCACCGTCAACTTCCTCTACGGCCTCCCCGCATACTCGGTGTCGGTCGCCGTCCAGATCGACGGTGTGAGCGTCGTGGGGGTCGTCGTGGACGTCGCCCGTGACGTTCTCTACAGCGCATCACGGGGACACGGCGCCACGGCGGAGTACTCGGACGGCTCGGTGGAACAGCTCACGTGCAACCCCACCTCGGACGTCGCACTGGCGCTCGTCGCAACAGGTTTCGGCTACGGCGCGGCCAGGCGACGGGTGCAGGGCGCGATCATTGCGGAACTACTCCCGCGTGTCCGCGACATTCGCCGCGTCGGTTCGGCTGCACTGGATCTGTGCATGGTTGCCTCCGGCGCCGTGGATGCTCATTTCGAACACGGTCTGAGCCCATGGGACTGGGCCGCAGGATCGCTCATCGCCGAAGAGGCGGGCGCGACGGTGATCGCGCCGAGTCCGACGTCGACATCACTCGACGGCGCAGTGACCGTCGCCGTCGCACCGGGAATCGCACGAGAATTCGTGGCTGCACTCGGCGACGTGGGTGCGTTGGACGCGATCTCCGGCGCCGACGACGCCTGATCTGCGACGGACCGAGCGGCGAAAGACGCTGCGGCAGTCGAGATCCGCTCGGTCGGCGGACGCCGAGCGGATCCGGCTCAGCAGCGCGCGGTGCGCGCTGCTTCGAGCAGGCTGATGTCCAGCGGTGCAGGCGTCGAGCCCGGCGTCACGCCGGCCAGCGACTGCAGGACCGACTCGGCGTCGTCGTTGGGCTGCAGATTCTTGAAGTACGTTCCGAGCGCGAGATCGACGGTGTCGTCGGCGCGTGAATCCTGAATCAGTTCCGCGCAGGGGGCTGCGAGCCACACGGCACTGGCCGCTGCTCTACCGTTCTCGCCGAACCGAATCTGGCCCTGGCACTGCATGTTCTGATCGACGTACACGGGATCGTTGCCGACCTGTACGTCCGGTGCACTCGCGAACCCGTACTCGCTCAAGTCGGCGGCGACGGTCGCGGCCTGTCCGCGCTCGCCGTTCGCGTTGAACACTCGGACCTTGGTGGCGGACAGGGCTGCGGGCTCGGTGTCCAGAAGCGTCTCGCGATCGATTCGCTCGCCCAGTGCCACCGGGACTGTTCCGTCGTCGGCAGGGGCCGTCGACGGTTCGTTGCACTCGACGGTGGTCGCGACGGTCTCACCGGAGGTGAACACGCGGATCCACGTGAACACGCCGAGTAGTGCCAGTACGGCGAGCACCGCGACGATCGGCAGTGCTCGGCGTCGCCGGAAGGGCCGCCCACGATCGTCGAACGATGAGCCCTCGGTGATCAGTGAAACCACGGTGTCGATGCGCCTTTCGTTCGCGAGGATCGAACGCGCGGGCACACGAGGGTTCGGACCCGTGCTTGCGCGCGCCAGCCCACTGTAGTGCTCACCCGAGGAAGTGGTCCCTCGCAGGCATGGAATGCCCGGCGTGTCCGAGGTGTTCAAGGGGTTTGTCAGGTGATTGTGGAGGAAGACGGTGAGGCGGTTTCGTCGATGTCGTTCGCTTCGGCTATTGTCTGGCGGCCCCGGTGCTGAGAAATCCGAGCAGTCACCGTGGTGGACGGCAGCGCTGTGTCGATGTCTCGATCGTGTTTCAACCTGGGACGTTCGGGCATTACCCGGGTAGTTTCTCGGGCACCTTGCATCGAGGTCGTCCGTTGTAGAGCAGTACCAGCGGTGTTCGGCCTGCATGTCCGGGCGAGCAGCACCCACAAATGAAGAGAACAGCCGCAGAGAATCAGACACGGTGGAGGCGGCTCGGGAGCAGGCCGAAGGCAACGATCGGCACGTGTCCACCCGCACAACACGCACGAGGACGAGGGGTAACAGAAGACAATGGCAACCGACTACGACGCACCGAGAAGAACAGAATCCGACGATGTGTCGGAGGATTCGCTCGAGGAGCTGAAGGCACGCCGCAACGAGGCGCAGTCCGCGGTGGTCGACGTGGACGAGTCGGACACGGCGGAGTCGTTCGAACTCCCGGGTGCCGACCTGTCCGGCGAAGAGCTGTCGGTCCGGGTGGTTCCGAAGCAGGCCGACGAGTTCACCTGTTCGAGCTGCTTCCTGGTCCACCACCGGAGCAGGCTTGCGAGCGACGCCAACGGCGTTCTCGTCTGCCGTGACTGCGCAGCGTGATTTCGGACGACAGGAATCGAACGACCTAGCTGAACCACGCCGACCGACGAGGTCACATGAATCAGGTGGTGCAGACGATGCGGCCGAGAGCGCTCAGGCGTGATCTCCGGGGGTGGGCCGCGTCAGAGCCGATACCAGCGCGTCGGGGCGTGAGGTACTGACCAACCAATAAGGTGTGGGATCGTCCGGATCATCGAGAACGACGAGAACCATCTGTTTGACCCAAGTGCGGTGTTGAACGAAGGCGAGAGGATCCAACTGCCTTCCCAGTGCCGCACTTTTTGCTGTCGCGGGCACGACAGCCGCGCGTGCGATCACGTCCAGCGGTAGGTGTGCCTTTCCGACGCGGAGCTCGCCGTCTCCTGCTGCGTCCCTCTCGACCTCGACCCGCATGCGGCTGAGCCAGATCAGAGCCCAGATCGGAAACGGTAGGACCAGGACGTACGGGAGCCAGGCCCTGAGACCCGGGGCGCCCATGTGCACCTCGGCAGCCAGCAGGACCCCTACGGCCACGGCAACCGGCCACCACCACAGCGGCACCCACAGTTTCTCGGAGTGCACTACGCGCCGACCGTCTCCGCGGTCGGGCGAAGCGTCGGGATGCAGGTCGCGGCGTGAGTTCTGTGACACGTACTCCAGAGTAGCTGGCGCCCGTACGGCGAGCGGTCGGTGCTCCGCTCGGGAAAGTTCCGCCGGAAGACGTACGAGGCCGAGTTCGGTCCGGGGTCGGCGCGTAGTCTCAGTGCACGTGAGTGACGATTTCAGCAGTGACGGCACGTTCGGTGCCGCGATGTCGGCGGATGCGCCCCTCGGGTCGGTCCGAGTGGTCCGTCTGGACAAAGAGTTACCCCTTCCGGTTCGCGCGCACGCAGGCGATGCGGGGGTCGACCTGCACATCACCGCAGACACCTCGATCGCGCCGGGGGAGCGTGTGGTCGTCGGCACCGGTATCGCGGTCGCACTCCCGTTCGGCACAGTCGGTCTCGTTCATCCCCGTTCGGGTTTGGCTGCGCGGTCGGGGCTGTCCATCGTCAACGCGCCGGGCACCATCGATGCCGGTTATCGAGGCGAGATCAAGGTCTGCCTGGTGAACCTGGATCCGCGCGAGGCGATCGACCTGGTCCGCGGTGATCGCATCGCCCAGTTGTTGGTGCAGCGCGTCGAACTCGTCACCTTCGCCGAGGTCGAGTCTCTCGACGAGACCAGTAGAGGTGACGGAGGCTACGGGTCGAGTGGTGGTCATTCCAGTCTGACGACCTCCGCGCCGACGGCAGACACATCGAGTCGAGAGGGAGTGAGCTGATCATGTTCGGACGTCGCAAGAAGGACGCAGACGCGGCGGGTGCCCCCAACGAGAACACCCGGGCCGACGACGCAGCGAGCGGCGCGGGCGGTCGAGATGCCGACGAGGCACTCGATCCACAGGATCGTGCCGCCGATCAGGGTCCGTTCGACCTCGAGGAACTCGACGAGGACCGCGAGACCCTTGCGGCGACTCGGTTGGACCTCGGTTCGGTTCTGCTGCCACTTCCGGCCGGCGGTCAACTTCAGGTGGAGATGACGCAGGCCGGTGCGCCGCAGGCCGTCCACGTGGTGACCCAGTACGGCCGCATCACCATCGCGGCGTACGCCGCCCCCAAGTCGCCGGGACAATGGCGCGAGGTCGCCGCGGACCTGGCAGGTTCGTTGCGAGGAGATCAGTCGGTGGTCTCCGTCGAGACCGGGCCCTGGGGACGGGAACTACACGGCGTCACCGCGAACGCGGACCTGCGTTTCATCGGCGTCGACGGGTACCGGTGGATGGTTCGTTGCGTTCTTGCAGGCCCGTCGGGCGCTGTCGGTGCCGATTCGCCGCTCGTGGCGATCGCTCGCGACGTGCTGTCGCAGACGGTCGTCGACCGAGGCAGCGATCCCCATCCGGTTCGCACGCCCCTCCCGGTAGTTCTCCCTCAGGCTCTGCTGGCGCAGTTGGCGGCCGCTCAACAGCAACAACAGGCCGCCGCACAGCAAGCAGGGACACAGCAAGCAGGGGCACAGCAAGCAGGGGCACAGCAAGCAGGGGGCCAGGTGGCGCCGCAGGCCGAGCCGCCGAACCCTGTCGGACCCACGGAAGGTCCCCGGCGTGGTACCTCCGGATCGGCGATGCAGCAGTTGGGTTGACGGAACGGTCGGTGGAGCGGCTCACACGCCGAGGGCCGACAGCCCCTCCACCGCCCGTCGACCGAGAACGGACGGATCCGCACCGATCTCGGTCAGCGTGACCGTCGCCAGCGACGATCGGGCGATGGCGCCGTGCCAGGCGATCGCCACGTCGTGTGGATGAACTGGATCGTCGACGGCCGCCACGATGGACGTTCTGATCGTCGATCGGGCGAGTTCGGACAGGTCCGGCGCCGTGTAGACAGCCGCTTCGTCGAGCGCCGACGGCAGATCCGGCCACTGCGAGGTCCACGACCGGCGCAGTGTCGAAGCGAGCCACGCGGGAGACGTGGCCGCCATGGCGTCGATGACAGCGCCGAGTCCGTCGTTCCGCAGCGCTGTCGCGGTGTACACCGCGCTGAGGGCGGCGGGCGCACCCTGCGCCGAACCGAGCCACGGAGGTAGCGCCGCCAGGATCCCGAAGACGTGCTCGGGATTGCGCAGAGCCCACGACGCCGCCACCGCAGCACCGATCGACACACCGCCGACGATGATGCGGCCGTACTGCAGGGCGGCCTCGTCGAGAGCGGCTTCGTACGACTCGACGACCCGGGTCGGGTCCGGTTCGACGGCGGTGGTGCGCGTCCCGGCGAGGGCGAGCGCGTCTGCGAACGCCTCGGCAGCGAATGCTGCGTCGGAACCGGTGCCGGGCAGGACGACGGCGTGCGCGGGCCAGGTATCCATGAATCGGAATTGTCCACGTCCGTCCGACATTGTCGACTCCCGAGGGGGCCGCGCGAGTCGTGAGCCCGAACGCAGCGCCGCGCGCTTGGACTTAATCGGCGCGCCGGGGTTACAGTGGCCAGGAGCCACGCCGCATGACGTGGCACAACTTCGTAGATGCTTTCAGGAGCGCACCATGGCACCCGCTGCCGCAGGGTATTTCCGCAAACTCACCCGGAAATTGACCGAGGACGTCGACAGCCTCGACGCACAGGAGATGGCGGAGTCGTCGGAAGCGTCCGGCGCTCAGCGCGCGTGTGATTGTTCCCGCGGTGACGAAGTCACCATGCTCGGACGTCTGCGCAGTGTGGAGGCCTGCTCCAAGGCCGCGAACGCCAACATCGAGGCGGAGTTCTTCGACGGAACCGACCCGGTGACGCTCGTATGGATCGGTCGTCGGAAGATCCCGGGCATCGAGCCGGGCAAGACCGTGCTGATCCGCGGCAGGGTAGGGGTTCGCGACGGCCGAAAGATCGTCTACAACCCGTACTACGAACTGCGCGACGACTCCTGACGCCCTTGCCGCCGTGCGCAGCGGACGGTGTGGCACCCTCGACATCGTGACCGAGAGCGACAGGCCAGAAGACGAGGAACGCAAGCAGACCATCCTGGAACAGATGGGTGGGCTCAGTGGCCTGATGGCGTCGACGCTGCCCGTCATCGCCTTCGTCCCGGCCAACAGCTTCTTCGATCTGACGGTGGCCATCTGGACCGCGCTGGGCGTTGCGCTCGCCGTCATGGTGTGGCGACTGGCCACCAAGGCGCCGGTTCAACCCGCGATCTCCGGATTCTTCGGGGTCGGTATCTGCGCGTTCATCGCGTACCGAACCGGAGATGCCAAGGGCTACTTCCTGTTCGGCATCTACACTTCACTTGCCTACGCCGGTGCATTCGTGCTGTCGATGATCGTCCGGTGGCCGCTCGTCGGCGTCGTCTGGGGGTATCTGAACGGCAAGGGCACCGCGTGGCGTCGCAGCAGTCGCGCCGTGGTCTCCTACGACATCGCGACGTTCGCCTGGGCGGTGGTGTTCGGCGCGCGGTACCTCGTGCAGTCGCAGCTCTACGACGCCGACCAGACGGGGTGGCTCGCAGCCGCCCGTATCGGCATGGGCTGGCCGCTGACAGGCGTCGCGCTGTTGGTGACGTTCTGGGCCGTGCGCCGGGCCGACAGGGCGCTCGACGACGAGTCCGCCGAGCACCGAGAGATCAAGTAGCTCAGCGGTAGTGGCGCGTCACCCCAACTTGGACAGACCCACGGCGACACGCAACTCGTCCTCGACTTCCTTGGACGCGACGAACAACAATTCGTCGCCTCCCTCCAGCGGGTCGTCCTGCTGCGGAACGATGACTCGACCACCGCGCAGAATAGTCACCAGTGCGGCGTCGCGGGGCAGCGAGAGCTTGCGCACCGGCTTACCGGCGAGCGCCGTGTTCTCCGGAAGCGTGACCTCCACCAGGTTCGCCTGACCTTTTCTGAACGTCATCAGGTGAACAAGATCGCCCACCGACACCGCTTCCTCGACCAGCGACGCCAGCATTCGCGGGGTGGACACCGCGACGTCCACGCCCCACGATGCGTCGAACAGCCACTCGTTACGAGGATCGTTGACCCGCGCGACAACACGGTTGACGCCGAACTCCGTCTTCGCCAGCAGGCTCAGGACGAGGTTTGCCTTGTCGTCGCCCGTGGCCGCGATGACGACGTCGTACTGCTCGAGACGTGAGGCCTCGAGCAGTGCCAGTTCGCAGGCGTCGGCGAGAACCCATTCCGCCTCGGGAATCGCGTCGCGGTCGAGGTGATCGAGTTTGCGTTCGAGGAGCATGACGCTGTGCTCACCGCGAATGAGTTCGCGAGCAATGGATCTGCCGACAGCTCCGGCGCCGGCGATGGCAACTCTCATGGTGTCCTCAGTCTCAGTCTCAGTGTCGTGTCGAGGGCGAACGTGGGGTGAGGCGTCAGTCGTCGGACGGTGGGGGATTGGACGCGAGCGCAATGGCTTCGGCGACCGTTCCGGACACCGCGGCCACGTAGATCTCGTCGTCGGACTGGATGACGGTCTTCTTGTCCGGTAGCAGTCCGGTGCCGAACCGAATGATGAACGCAGCCCGCGACCTCGTCGACTCCTCGAGGACGGATACTTTTCTCCCGATCCACCCCTCGTCGAAATCGAGCAGCACGACGGCGACGTTGCCCGACGGGTCACGCCATTTCGTCGTCGGATCGTCCCGCAGGAGGTTGTGCAGGAAACGGTCGGTCGCCCACGGCACGGTGGCCACCGTCGGAATTCCGAGCCGCTCGTACACCGCGGCGCGTTTGGCGTCGTAGATCCGTGCGACGACCCGCTCGACACCGAATGTCTCACGGGCCACGCGTGCGGAGATGATGTTCGAGTTGTCGCCGGACGACACTGCGGCGAACGCCTCGGCCTTCTCGATGCCTGCCTTCGTCAGAACGTCGCGGTCGAAGCCCATTCCGATGACTCGATGGCCGTCGAACGCGGGATCGAGTCTGAGAAACGCCGTCTCGTCACGGTCGATGACGGCCACCTCGTGGCCGATTCTCTGCAGAGCACCGGCCAGCGACGCGCCCACCCGCCCGCATCCCATCACCACTACGTACACAGATCCAACTCCATTCGGATTCTTTTCTCGGCGCTCGCTCTGCACCAACGTAACGGTCGGGGACGCACGGATCGAGCGTCGGGATGCATCGGCCGTTGCCGAGTTGGACAAATCGGGTTGCGTGTCGAGCAATTCGGCCAGTTCGGGTGCACCGATGTCGTGATTCGATTCGGACGGCTTACGCTTTCACGGTGTCCAAGCTCTCGACCGCCGCGAAGCGGCTCGTGCTCGGTAGACCGTTCCGAAGCGACAAGCTCGGTCACACCTTGCTCCCCAAGAGGATCGCGCTGCCGGTGTTCGCCTCCGACGCCATGTCGTCGGTGGCGTACGCACCGGAGGAGATCTTCCTCGTGCTGTCGGTCGCCGGCATCTCCGCGTACGCCTTCACTCCGTGGATCGGGCTCGCGGTGTGCGTCGTCATGGCCGTCGTCGTCGCAAGCTATCGACAGAACGTGCATGCTTATCCGTCGGGCGGTGGTGACTACGAGGTCGCGACGGTCAATCTCGGGCCGACCGCCGGACTCACGGTGGGAAGCGCGCTGCTCGTCGACTACGTGCTGACCGTCGCGGTATCGGTGTCGGCGGCAGCGTCGAACATCGGCTCGGCCATCCCGTTCGTGGCCCAGCACAAAGTACTGTTCGCGGTTCTGGCGATCGTGCTGATCACGTCGATCAATCTGCGCGGCATCCGCGAGTCCGGAGCCGCGTTCGCTGTGCCGGTCTACGCGTTCATGATCGGGATGTTCGTGATGCTCGGATGGGGCCTGTTCCGCGTCTACGTGCTCGGGGACGAACTGCACGCCGAATCCTCGGGCTTCGAGCTGAAAGCCGAGGATTCCCACCTCTACGGCATCGCGTTCGCGTTTCTGATCGCCCGAGCCTTCTCGTCGGGTTGCGCGGCGCTCACCGGAGTCGAAGCGATCAGCAACGGTGTGCCTGCCTTCCGCAAGCCGAAGTCACGCAATGCGGCGACGACGTTGCTCATGCTCGGCGGGATCGGCATAGCGCTGTTGATGGGAATCATCCTTCTGGCCGAGAAGATCGGCATCAAGTACGCGCTCGAGCCGAGCGAACAGCTCGTCGGAGCGCCGGACGGCTACCAGCAGAAGACCCTGATCGCACAGCTCGCCGAAGCGGTCTTCCACGGGTTCCCGATCGGGTTCTTCTTCATCACGGTCGTGACCGCACTCATTCTCGTTCTGGCCGCCAACACCGCGTTCAACGGATTTCCGGTGCTCGGTTCGGTTCTCGCCCAGGATCGGTATCTTCCGCGCCAGTTCCACACCCGGGGTGACCGGCTGGCGTTCAGCAACGGAATTCTCTTCCTGTCCGCTGCCGCGATCGCGTTCGTCGTCGTGTTCGACGCCGAAGTGACCAAGCTCATCCAGCTCTACATCGTGGGTGTCTTCGTGTCCTTCACCCTGAGCCAGACCGGCATGATCCGGCACTGGACGCGGTTGCTGCGTGTGGAACAGGATCCCGAACAGCGTCGCCGGATGTTCCGTTCGCGCATCGTCAACAGTGTCGGCCTCGGGCTCACCGCCACGGTCCTCGTCATCGTGCTCATCACCAAGTTCGCGGCCGGAGCGTGGATCGCCATCGTCGCCATGTTCGCGGCGTTCGGACTGATGAGCCTGATCCGCAAGCACTACGACACGGTCGCCCGTGAACTCGAGGACGAGGAATGGGACGGTGTGCTGCCCAGCCGCACGCATTCGATCGTGCTGGTGTCCAAGCTGCACATGCCGACCCTTCGTGCGTTGGCGTACGCCCGCGCGACCCGCCCGGACACCCTGGAAGCGATCACCGTCAACGTCGACGAGCCGGACACCCGTCAACTGGTCAAGGAGTGGGAGGCCAGCGATGTCACCGTGCCACTCAAGGTGGTCGAATCCCCGTACCGGGAAATCACCAAGCCGGTCCTCGACTACGTCAAACGCGTACGACGCGACTCGCCGCGCGACGTGGTGACGGTGTTCATACCCGAATACGTCGTCGGTCACTGGTGGGAGCAAATTCTGCACAACCAGAGTGCACTGCGCCTCAAGAGCCGGCTGCTGTTCCAACCGGGAGTGATGGTGACGAGCGTGCCCTGGCAGCTGCAGTCGTCGGCGAAAGCGAAGCGCGAGAGCATCGAGAACGCGCCCGGCGCGTCGCGCCGCGGATACGAACCCCCGAGCGGACACGGCCGATGACCGACAGCTGGTTCGGCTCGACTGTCGAGGTCACTCTCGGTGCACCCGGGCACGGAGGATTCTGTGTGGCCAGGCACGACGGACGCGTGATGTTCGTCCGACACGGCCTGCCCGGGGAGATCGTGCGGGCGAAGGTCACCGAGGATCGGGGTGGGTCCTACTGCCGCGCCGACGCCGTCGAGATACTTGCCCCGTCGGCCGATCGCATCACTCCGCTGTGTCCCATCTCCGGTCCCGGCGGCTCGGGATGCTGCGACTGCTCCCACATCGACCAGTCCGCGTCGCGGGCCATGAAATCGGCCGTGGTGGAGGAACAACTGCGTCGGATCGGCGGTATCGACCGTGCAGTGACCGTCGAGGAACTGCCGTACACCGGCGACGGCACCGGCTGGCGGAGTCGTGTCCGACTGGCCGTCGACGCGGGCGGCCGCCCCGGCTTCCATCGATACCGCAGCGCCACCGTCGTCCCTGCCCTGAGCTGTCCGCAGGTCGTCGCAGGCGCATTCGACGGTCTCACCGACTCGACATGGCGTCCGGGCTCGGAGCTCGTGGTTGCCGTCGGCAGCTCGGGAGAGCGGCACGTCGTCGAGATATCACCTGCATCCGTGTCGCGCACGGGTCGACGATCCCCCGGCCGACGTGGCGCATCTGCCCGGCGGGCTGCATCGTCGGCCCCACGTCCGGAGCGGGCGGTGGTCGGTAGCGGACGAGTACACGAATCTGTGTCCGGTCGTGACTGGGAACTGGACGCAACCGGATTCTGGCAGGCGCACCGAGGCGCCGCGCAGGTCTACTCCGACGTGGTGACCGAGTGGGCCGACGCCAGGCCCGGTGAGGTCGCGTGGGATCTGTACGGGGGAGTCGGAGTCTTCGCGTCGAGCCTGGCGACAGGAGTCGGCGCCACCGGCCAGGTCGTCAGTGTCGAGTTCTCGCGTAAGGCCTCGGCGGACGGAGCCCGTGCGCTCGCCGATCTCGAGCAGGTGCGATTCGTGCCCGGACGAGTCGAACGCACCGTCCGTGCGCTTCCCGCGCCGAACGTCGTCGTGCTCGACCCACCTCGATCGGGAGCGGGCAAAGAGGTCGTGGCAGCAGTCGCGGCATCGGCACCCGGCCGCGTGGTGCACATCGGCTGCGACCCTGCATCCTTCGCCCGCGATGCCCGGCTGTTCGTCGACGCCGGATATCGACTCGAACAGGTGCGTGCGTTCGACGCATTTCCTCTCAGCCATCACGTGGAGTGCATCGGCTTGCTCGTGCGAGAAGGTGGCACACCGTAGAGGTCGTGGGCTCGGTAGATTGAGCCGCGTGAAAAAGCGCCTCTCTCGTTTCCGTTGTGCCCGTACCGTGTCGATCATCGCCGCCGCGGCCGTTGTGGGTCTTGCCGTGTCCTGCTCGTCGACAGCAGACGACGCGGCGACCACCCCTGCGCCAGCGGGCGCTGACGAGGCGTTTCCGGTGTCGATCGACACCAAGTTCGGTGACGTCACCGTGCCCGAGCGTCCGCAGCGTGTCGTTGCCTTGGGATGGGCCGACGCGGAAACCGCGCTTGCACTCGGCGTGCAGCCGGTGGGCGCGAGCGATTGGCTGGCGTTCGGAGGCGACGGTGTGGGCCCGTGGGCCGACGGGCTGTACGACAGTTCCCCCGAGATCATCGGCACCCAGGAGCCGTCCTACGAGGCGGTCGCGGCTCTCGAACCGGACCTGATCCTGGACACCAAGAGCTCCGGCGATCAGGATCGGTACGACAAGTTGACCCGGATCGCGCCGACGGTGGCTCTTCCCGACGGCGCGGACAACTACCTGACCACCGTCGAGCAGCAGGTGACCATGGTGTCGGCGGCGCTGGGTGAATCGGAGAAGGGCGCCCAGCTGTTGGCCGACCTGGACGGTCGGTTCCAGACCGCAGCGGCGGAGCATCCGGAATTCCAGGGCAAGACCATCACGGTCGGAGCCTTCAGCGGAACCGGATACGGGGCGTACATCTCCGACAGCACGAGAGTCGTGTTCATGAAGAAGCTCGGTTTCGTGTCGAACCCCACGGTCGACGCGTTGACGGCGACGAGGACCGGCTCGACCGGATTCTCGGTGCCCGTATCGGACGAGGAACTGAACACGCTCGACGCCGACGTCGTGGTGATCTTCCCGGTACAGCGATCGGCCGACGACGTGACGAGTAATCCTCTCTTCCAGCAGATCCCTGCCGTTCGGGACGGACGCTCGCTGGTGTTCGACGATCCCGACGTGGCCAAGTCCTACTCGACCAATTCGATTCTGTCGGCGACGTACGCCCTCGACACTGTTGTTCCGCTGATCGCGGAGCGGGCCGAACGCTGACCGGACGGAGCTCCGGTCACCGAGCTTCGACGACGGCGACGGACGTGGCTGCGGCGGGTTTCGGGGCGCGGATGCGCTGGGAGCCGCAGGTGCACCGCTGGTAGGTGACGGTGCCTTCGCTGGTGTTGTGGCTGCTCTCGGTGGTCCAGGTGTGGGTGTGTGCGGTCATACCGACAACTGTGCTGTAATGGTCTTGTGCATATCAACCCTTACGGAACGTATGCGGTGCAACTAGGAGTCGACCTGCTCAATTCGCCGCCGACGTCGGCGGACGAGCTCGGGCATCGGTGCATCGAGGGTGGACTCGTCCTCGACGCACCGGCAACCGATGCGGACGTCACCGCCACCGTTGCGTTTCTCCGCGAGTGGGAGGCGGTGATCGACGCCGATACCGAACAAGCACGGGCGGACATCCTCAACGGACTGCTCGCGCAGGCGTCGGCGTACCCGCGCTTGACCAACCATGCGGGCGACGGATGGCACATGCACTACCGCGACCCGGACATCGATCTCGGATCGGTGGTGCGGGCGTTGGTCAGCGTCGGGACGGCACTGCATCTGACCGGTCGCGGAATGAACAGGCTGGGCAGGTGCGCGGCGGAGGACTGCGTACGAGTGTTCGCCGACGTGTCGCGGACCGGCAGGCAACGGTACTGCGGCACTGTGTGTTCCAACCGAGACGCCGTACGGCGACACCGAGCCAAGGCCGCCCCCGCATGACGAGAAGATCAGGTCTTGCGGTTGTACAGACGCATCGTGATCGGCCCGAACACGAGTAGGAAGCCGCCACACATCGCGGCAGTGACCGCGAGCTTGGTGGCGTCCGGTTCCCCCGACATCAACGACCGGATGGACGTGACGAGGAAGCTCACCGGATTGACCTCGACGAACGCGCGGAGCCACCCCGGCATGGTCTGGGGGTCGACGAAGATGTTGCTGGCGAACGTCAACGGAAACAGGATGAACATCGACACGCCCATGACCGCGGCCTCGGTGCGCACGATCATCGCGATCATCGTCCACACCCAGGAGAGACAGAACGAGAAGATCAACAGCAGTGCGATCGAGGCGACGACGCCGAGGAGACCGCCGTCGGGCCGAAACCCGATCACGAGACCGAGGATCAGCACGATGACCGACGCCAGTGAGTAGCGGACGACGTCACCGAGGAGCGCGCCCACCAACGGTGACGGGCGCCAGATGGGTAGCGATCGGAACCGATCGAACACGCCCTTCTCGATGTCCTTGTTCAACGTCACGCCCGTGTACATCGTGATCATCACGACGGTCTGCACCAGAATTCCCGGCAACAGGAACTGGATGTAGGCGGTGGTGGATCCGGCGAGAGCGCCTCCGAACAGATACGTGAACAGCAACGTGAACATGATCGGGAACATCGTCACGTCGAACAGTTGCTCGGGGACGTGCTTGATCTTGAGGAGCGCTCGCCACCCGAAGGACAGTGAGCTGGCGACGGCGTTCGGCCGCGGGGGTCGTGTTGCGCCGCTTCGTAGTACGTCCGCGACCGCGGCCTGCTCGGACGCGTCCTTCGACAGCGTTGTCATGATGATGTCTCTGTTCTCTCGGTGGCGTTCGTGCGGGCGGACTCGTCGTCCGCGGGGTGGCCGGTCAGCGCGAGAAACACTTCGTCGAGGCTGGGTTGGCCGATGGCGAACGAGGCCACCGCGATTCCCGCGTCCTCGAACGCGGGCAGAGCGGCAGCCACCGACGACGTCCGGTCCAGCCGAGCCGACAGCGCGACCGGATCTGCTTCCTCGGTCACCGACTCGGACAGAATCGTGCGAAGAATCGCTGCGGCCTCGGAGCGTCGAGCGGGATCCAGCACTCGCACGTGCAGCGAGCCCGCGCCGACCGACGCCTTCAGTTCGCCGGTGGTGCCTTCCGCGATGACCTTGCCGCGGTCGATGACCGCGATCCGTCCGGCCAGTTGATCGGCTTCGTCGAGGTACTGAGTGGTGAGCAGAACCGTCGTGCCGCCACCGACGAGAGCGCGGACGATGTCCCACACCTGATTGCGGCTGCGAGGGTCCAGGCCGGTCGTCGGCTCGTCGAGGAAGATCAGCTCGGGAGTGACGATGATGCTCGCAGCGATGTCGATCCGACGCCGCATACCGCCCGAGTACGTCTTCACCTGGCGAGACCCGGCGTCGGCGATCCCGAACGCGGTGAGCAGCTCGTCCGCTCGCGACCGCGCCGCCGGACGCGAGTATCCGTAGAGCCGGGCCAGCAGGATCAAATTCTCGGTACCGGTCAGATCCTCGTCCAGCGAGGCGAACTGGCCGGTCAGCGAGACTTTGCCGCGAATGGCGTCCGCCTCGGAGGCGACGTCGTGGCCGAGGACGCGCGCCGACCCGCCGTCGATCGGAAGGAGGGTCGCGAGCATTCGGATCGTGGTCGTCTTGCCTGCTCCGTTGGGGCCGAGGACACCGTATACACCTCCACTCGGAACCGACAGGTCTATTCCGTCCACCGCAGTGTTGTCGCCGAAGCGTTTGATCAGGCCCGATGTCTCGATCGCAGGCATGTGTCCCATTCCTCCAAGATTGTCCGAATCGACCTCGAAGTGCAATCGATTATCCCGCGCAGCCATCCGCGGCGCAGGGTGTACCGAATATGTTGTGCGGCGGGAAAACGCGGAGGTTTCGGTGTGAGAGCAACATGAGCACTACTCTCTTGATCAATGAACGCGATCAGAGTCGAATTCGTTGGGACATCGTCACGGTGAGCACGGACCCCACGCCGGGCTCGCAGTACCAGGGGCCACCGGATTCAGAAGACGACCCGTCGGCAGAACAAGGTGCGGCCTGTGCTGTGCCCAGTGCGCAGTTGCGCAACCTGCGAGCAGACGAGATGGAGCGGCTCCGCCGGCTGATGGCCGCGGTCGCCGGTGGTGACCAACGCGCCTTCGGCGAGTTGTACGACGCCACCAGCGCACGTGTCTACGGCATGGTGCTGCGTGTCCTTCGCGACCCGGGGTACAGCGAGGAGACGACGCAGGAGGTGTTCCTCCAGATCTGGAAGTCGGCACCCAACTACGACCCCAACCAGGGAAGCCCCCTGGCGTGGATCATGACGTTGGCGCACCGGCGCGCGGTGGACCGCGTGCGGTCCGAGCAGTCCGGGACCGACCGTGAAGCTGCGTACGGGGCGATCAGCCACACCCCGGAACACGACGAGGTGCTCGAGGCCGTCACCCAGCGACTGGAATCCGACGCCGTGGTTGCGTGCCTCGACACACTGACCGATACGCAACGCGAGTCGGTACGAATGGCTTATTACAGCGGTTGGACATACCGCGAAGTGGCGGAGCGGCTCGGGGTCGCGGTTCCGACGATCAAATCGCGAATACGGGACGGACTGATCAAGTTGAAGACATGTCTGGGGGTGACACCCTCATGAGCGAAGCAACGCGACAGCGGCTGCTCGACGCCGCCGAGGTGTACGCCCTCCATGCGGTGAGCGCCGCCGAGGAAGCCGACATCGAACGTGACCGTGCGGCGGTGGACGACACCGCCCGTGTGCAGTTCAACATCCTTGTCGGCGAGATACAGGAAACTCTTGCGCTGGTGTCCGTCCTGGATGCCGCGGAACCCCCGGCTCAGCTGAGAGATCGCGTGCTGCAAGAAATTCCGCGCATCACGCAGGACGTCGCCGAACCCGCACCCGCGACGGTGACCACTCTGCGCGGACACCGAGATCGCCGCGCCAAGCAGGAGCGGAGGGGGCGGAACGGCCCAGGGGCAAGTCGGTGGCGTACCACGATGCTCGCCGCAGCGGCAGCAGTCGTCGTGGCCGTCGGCGGCGGAGTGGTCGCCACCCAGGTACTGGGCAACGACCCGGCACCGACCCAGGCGGAACAGATCGTGGCAGCGCCGGACGCACGTGAGACCACCGCCGAGTTCCCCGGTGGCGGCACGGCGAACATCTCCTACTCCCGTGAGTCGGGTTCGCTCGTCGTCACACTCGACGGCGTTTCCGCACCCGCGGCAGGCCAGGACTATCAGATGTGGTTCGTCGACGGCACGCCTCGGTCGGTCGGTCTGGTGACGACCGAACAGTTGGCCGACGGCGACGGCACTGTAATCGACGGCATGGGCGCGGCAACGAACTTCGCGTTCTCGCTCGAGCCCGCAGGCGGATCTCCGCAGCCGACAGAGGTTCTGACGATGGTGACACTCGACGCGTGACGCGTCGACGCCGGTCGAGTTCGATGTGGGGCCTCAGCGCCCCACATCGAACTGCCCGAGAGATTTGATCGCGGTGTTCATCTGCATGTACGCACCGGTCGCGAGGGTGGTGAGAAGCTCCAGCTTCACCGACGGTGCCGACTCGGACAACGCTTCGAAGTCTCGAACCGACATCACGGCGACCGACAACGGGGTGTCCGCCCGGAAATCGAGCAGGAACTCCGTTCGGGCCAGAAGGGGCATCTCGCCGAAACTCATCCCAGGCGACAGCGTCGAGATGCGGTGATGTCGGCCTCCCGGTGAGGTGAACGACGACGACACCTGCCCGGCCAGTACGAGAAACAACCCGGCGGCCGGTTGTCCGCTGGTCACGACGGTGTCGCCCCTTGCGTAGGTGTGCACGGTGAAGGCGGGTTCGACAGCGGCGTATTCGGCCGGGGTCAAGCCGTCGAGCACTGGGTGGTCCCGCAGGGCGATACGGTCGGGTTGGCGAGGTCCGACGCAGTACTTGTCGAGCAGAATCTCCTCGGCCCATTGAATGGCGGAACCCAGGTCGGCGAAGACGCGGCCGGATGCGCCGCCCGGATCGATGCTCGAACTGGTGCGACCCAGAACACCCGCAGGGTCGACGAGCGAGGCCCTGCAACCATGCTCGGACAGGTGACCGAGCACGCTGTCGAACATTCCGCGCGCCACGTCACTGACCTCGTCGACGCCGCGGACGTCGATGACCAACGCATCGAGCTGTTCGTCGAGGTTTCCGATCTCGCGAACCGCGGTCTCCGCCCCGGAGAACAACAGATCGCCGTGCAGCTCGTACACCCGAGCGCGGCTGCCGAACCGAGCGAGAGCGGCCTGCTCGACGTCGCTTCGTCGGCGACGCGACGGGGCCTCACCGACGGTGTACTTGCCGCGGATCGCGGACCGGGCCGCGCGCGTGACGTGCAGGAAGTGAAGTTCGAGCTTGCGTGACAGTTCTCGGCACGCCGCGACGCCGCGCACGCTGTTTCCGTGCGGGTCGAGCCGGGGGGAGTAGACCGCGATTCCCATCTGGCCGGGCAGGACGGCCAGAATGCCGCCGCCCACCCCGCTCTTCGCCGGCATCCCCACTCGTGCGACCCAGTCGCCCGCACCGTCGTACATCCCGCACGTCGTCATCACACTGAGGACGCGCTCCACCAACGCCGGTGCGAGTGCACGTTCCTTCGTGCGCGGGTTTGAGCCGTTGTTCGCCATGGTGGCAGCCATCATGGCGAGGTCGACCGCGGTGACGTCGATGGAGCACTGGCGGAAGTACAGATCCACTGCGGCGTCGGGATCGTCGGTGATGATGTCGAACGAGCGCAGCATGTATCCGATCGCACGGTTCCGGTTGCCGGTGCGGGCCTCGGAGCGGTACACCGATTCGTTGAACGTCAGCGAGCGACCCGCGTACCGGGAGTAGGCCTGACGGATTCGTTCGAACCGATCCGCGGCCGACTTCCCGGCGATCAGCGACGCCGAGGTGATGGCTCCCGCATTGATCATCGGATTGCGTGGGCGTTCGGTGATCGGATCGAGACTGATCTCGTTGAACGGTTCACCCGACGGCTCGATGTCGATCTTCTGCGCGACGGCGTCCTCACCCCGGTCGGCGAGGGCCAGTCCGTAGGTGAAGGGCTTCGAGATCGACTGGATCGTGAACAGCGTCGACGTGTCGCCCACCTCGTACACGTACCCGTCGCTCGTCGCCAGGGCGATCCCGAAACCGTCGGGCGCGACCGCGGCGAGTTCGGGGATGTAATCGGCGACGCTGCCCGAGGTGTCGTCTCGGCACGCGTCGAAGACGTGTTGGAGTATTCGATCCACGACGCTCGACATGAGGCAACCCTATGCTCCGACCTCGGGGTTCGGTGTGATCATCGACGCGTGGGCGTGATGGTCGTGTTGCCCGGAGGTCACAGTATTGTCGGAGTCGGTACATGATTCTGCGGTGGTCGCGGTACGGCATCGGCGGTGTCGGTACGGCGTCTACGTTTCGCTACGTAGACTGTTCTGATCGAAGAAGTGTCGAGCCATCGACATCGAAGTACCGCACGTGTTGCCGAAGTTTCCGGCCGGAGGGAGCGATCTCGTTGGGTGTTCTAGCGCGCGTTCAGTCGCCTGAGGACCTGCGCCGTCTTTCGCCGGCGGAGGTGGTGGATCTGGCCGAGGAGATCCGTGAATTCCTCGTCGAGACGGTGTCGGCCACCGGAGGTCATCTGGGTCCCAACCTGGGTGTCGTCGAGCTGACGTTGGCCGTCCACCGCACGTTCGATTCTCCGCGTGACCCGATCATCTGGGACACCGGCCATCAGGCGTACGTGCACAAGATGGTCACCGGCCGCACCGCCGAGTTCGCGTCGCTCCGCAAGCAGGGCGGACTGTCCGGCTACCCCTCGCGCGCCGAGAGCGAACACGACTGGGTCGAGTCCTCGCATGCGTCGGCGTCCTTGTCCTACGCGGACGGGCTGGCCAAGGCTTTTCAGCTGACCGGGCAGAGCGACCGCCACGTCGTCGCCGTCGTCGGTGACGGTGCGCTGACGGGCGGGATGTGTTGGGAAGCACTCAACAACATCGCGGCGGGCAAGGATCGTTCCCTCGTGATCGTCGTCAACGACAACGGTCGCTCCTACGCTCCCACCATCGGCGGATTGGCCGAACATCTGGCCGCCCTACGCCTGCAGCCGGGCTACGAGCGCATTCTCGACAACGGACGCCGCATCGTCCGCAAGATTCCGTTGTTCGGCAAGACGGCGTACGCGATGCTGCACGGCATGAAAGCGGGCGTCAAGGACGCCATCAGCCCTCAGGTCCTGTTCACCGACCTCGGCATCAAATACCTGGGACCGGTCGACGGTCACGACGAGCAGGCCATGGAGTCCGCCTTGCGCCGAGCCAAGGCATACGGCGGCCCGGTGATCGTGCACGCAGTCACTCGCAAGGGTATGGGGTACGCCCACGCCGAGAACAACGTCGCCGACCAGATGCACGCCACCGGCGTCATCGATCCCCTGACCGGGCTCGCCCGCAAGCAATCGGCTCCCGATTGGACGTCCGTGTTCTCGGCCGAATTGATCGACCGTGCGGCCGAGCGTGAGGACATCGTCGCGATCACCGCGGCCATGGCGGGTCCCACCGGCCTCGCGGCGTTCGGGGAGAAGTACCCCACCCGTATGTTCGACGTCGGGATCGCCGAACAGCATGCAATGACGTCGGCGGCAGGCCTTGCGCTCGGTGGCCTGCACCCCGTCGTCGCCGTGTACTCGACGTTCCTCAATCGCGCCTTCGACCAACTACTGATGGACGTTGCGCTGCTGAATCTGCCGGTCACTCTCGTTCTGGACCGCGCCGGTGTCACCGGTGCCGACGGTGCCAGCCACAACGGCATGTGGGACATGTCGTTGCTCGGGATCGTTCCCGGCATGCGGGTTGCCGCACCACGCGACTGCGCCTCTCTCCGTGAGGAACTCGGCGAGGCACTCGCGGTGAGTGACGGGCCCACTGCCCTCAGGTTCCCGAAGGGCGCTGTCACGGCGGACATCCCGGCGCTCCGACGTCTCGACGGTGTCATCGACGTGTTGGCCGAGCCTGATTCCGCGGGCCGAGACGTGCTCATCGTGGCCGTCGGCGCCTTCGCAGGACTGGCGCTCGAGACGGCTGCCGCTCTGGCCGAGCACGGTGTGTCGGTGACCGTAGTCGATCCACGATGGGTGCTTCCGGTCCCGGAGGCCCTGCTGAAATTGGCCGAGGAGTACAAACTCGTCGTGACCCTCGAGGATTCGGGGGTGCACGGAGGCGTCGGATCGACGGTGTCCGCGGCGGTCCGGGCAGTCGGTGTGGACACCGCGTGCCGCGACATCGGAGTTCCGCAGCGATTCCTGGATCACGCGTCACGCGAGCAGATCCACCGTGAACTGGGGCTCACGCCGGAAGACCTGACGCGCCGCATCGCCGGGTGGCTCGGGTCGAACTGAGGCGTCAGTCGGCGTGTTCACCGATGGTGGGCGCCCACTGACTGATCCGCACGTCGGCCACCAAGCCGGCACGGTTGAACGGATCGTGTGCGAACAACCGGGCGACGGCGTCGCGGTCGGGGCATTCGACGATGAACATTGCGCCACTGTGGTCGGCCAGCGGCCCGGACGACCTGATGGTTTTTCGGCGAACCATCTCGTGGATCCACGCTCGGTGGTCGGTTCGGTGGTCGTCTCGGCCGCCCGACGTTTCCGGCGTGTACGTGTATTCGACGACGAACATCGGCATGATGCGCCTCCTGACCGGAGTTACAGAACCATGTCCTCGAGCTCCATGCCCTTCGTTTCGCGGATCTTGAACTTGACGAAGAAGAAGGACACCAGCGCGAAGAACGCGAAGAACGAGTAGATGAAACCGAGGCCGATCGACTGAGTGAGCGGCGGGAACGCCAACGTGATCGCGAAGTTCGCTACCCAGTTGGCTGCAGTGCTGATACCGAGAGCAACCGCACGCATGTTGTTGGGGAACATCTCTCCCAACATCACCCACATGATCGGACCCCAGGTGGCGGCGAAGAAGATGACGAACAGGTTGGCGCCGATCAGCGCGATCGTTCCCCACGGCGTCGGGAGTGTCAGGTCGTCTCCGGTGCCGACGGCCTGAGTGAACGACACCGCAGCGAGCACCAGTCCCACGAACATTCCGACGGAACCGATCTGAAGCAAGTTCTTACGGCCGAATCGGTCGACGAACAGGATCGCCACGAACGTCATGGTGACGTTGATGACGGATGTGATCACCGAGGTGACGAACGACTGATTCTCGCTGAAGCCCACGGACTTCCACAGTGTCGTCGAATAGTAGAAGATCGCGTTGATGCCCACGAACTGTTGCAGGACCGCCATCGTGATGCCGACCCAGACGATCGGCTGCAGACCGAACTTCGGTCCGCGAATGTCGCCAAACGACGACTTCGCTTCGCGCCGCAGCGTCAGCCGGATTTCCTTCACGCGCTCGTTCGGGTTCACCTCGCCGGAGATCTCCCCGAGAATTCGGGCTGCTTCCCCGTCGAGGTGCTTGCCGACCAGATAACGAGGGGACTCGGGGATGAGCGTGGCCAGAAAACCGTAGACGAGCGCGGGTACGACGCCGACGAGGAACATCCATCGCCACGCCTCCATACCGAACCACAGATCGTTCGACGGCCCACCCGCGGCGTTCTGCAGCACCGCGTCGGACAGCAACGCGGCGAAGATGCCGACGGTGATGGCCAACTGCTGCAGCGACGCGAGACCACCGCGATAGCGTGCGGGCGCGATCTCGGAGATGTAGGCAGGCGCGATGACCGATGCGATTCCGATTCCGAGTCCGCCGAGCACTCGCCACAACATCAGATCGGGGATGGAGAAAGCGAAACCGGAACCCACCGACGAGATGGTGAACAACGCCGAGCCCAACAGCATGACGCGTTTGCGTCCCCAACTGTCGGCGAGCCGTCCGGCGAACCACGCACCGACTGCGCATCCGAGCAGCGCGATCGCGACGGCGAATCCGGTGACGAACGAACTGAGGCCGAAGTTCTCCTGGATCGAGTCGACCGCGCCGTTGACGACCGACGAATCGAAACCGAAGAGGAAGCCACCGACCGCTGCCGCGACGGTGACTCCGATGACTTTCGCGGTATGGCGTTCTGTAGGTTGCGTCATGACGAACCCAGCTTTCTGACGAGCCAGCGTCGGTGGTGGTCATCGACATCATGGACCTGCTCCAGCCGGTCGGTGGCTGAAATCAGCGGATTTCATCCGAAGGGTTACCCCAGCGCGGAGGGTCGGGTTCCTTCAGCCGAGTCGATCCGCGAAGGTGGTCGACGCGTGGTCGGCATCGGCTCCCGGCACGAGGGTGCCGTCGCGCATGGCTCTCCCGTAGGCGCCTGGCACGGGGACCTCGACAACCCAGTGTCTGCCGTGGAGTGTGGCCACGTGGGTGCGGACCATGTCCACCATGCGTTCCTCTCGTGGTCCGCCGAGGTCCGGGACTTTGCCTGCGGGTGTGCCTTCGGCCAGTTCGACGAGTGTCCGCGCAACGTCTCGTGCCGCGACGGGCATGCACCGCATACGTGGTACGACGACGAGCGGACCGAGCGTGGTTCGCTCGACGAGTTGCTCGGCGAATTCGTGAAACTGCGTTGCGCGCAGGATGGTCCAGGGAATGTCGCCGTCTCGAATCGCTTGTTCCTGCGCGACTTTTCCCGCGTAGTACGAGTACGGCGCCTCGTCGACGCCGACGATGGAGAGCGCCACGTGATGCCGCACGCCCGCATTGTGCTCCGCCCGAAGGAGATGTGCGGTAACGCTCGTGAAGAACCGGACGGATTCCTTGGCAGACATTGTTCGCGTCGAGGCAACGTCTACGACGACGTCGACCCCGGCGAGAGCGTCGTCGAGGCCGGTTCCGTCGACGAGGTCCACGCCGTTGGAGCGGGTGAGCACGAGAACGTCGTGATCGCGTCCTCGTGCGAGGTCGACCACGTGCTTGCCGACGACGCCGGTTCCACCTGCAACTGCGATCTTCAGTGTGTTCATGTCCCTCTCGACGGCACAGCCCGCCGAAATGTATCGCGACGTAACGGCAATCTCAGTGCTCGGCTACGGCGACGCCTGCCGCGACCCGAAGAAAGTCGAGCTTGTCTGCATCTGCCGTGCCCGTCGCAGCGGTGTAGACGACAAGCCGGAGGTCGGTGCCGGGTGCGGTGAGAACGTCGCAGTCGAGGGTGATGTCCCCGACGGTCGCATGGTGGATCGTCTTGCGATCGGTGGCATGCTCGGCGGCGGTCCCCGAGCGCCACAGTGCATCGAAATACGATTTCTGCGTACGTAATTCGGTGATCAACGCAAGCAGCGGTGCGTCGCGTGGGAACCGGACGGCTGCGATTCTGAGGTCGGCGACGAGTGCCGTCGCGAGATGCTCCAGGTCTGCCGTCGACGACGCGGGTGGATAGGCGGCTCGGCCGCGATCGTCGCTCCCGAACATCACCCGAACCAGGTTTCGGTGCGTCACGTCGATCGCCGTCGGATTGCCTTGCAGTGAGCTCCACATCGGGTTCCACGTCAGAAGGTCCCAATCCGCCGCGAACACGGCCACAGGCGTGTCCGCCAGGCGGCCGACGAGGCGCGCAATGCCGGGACCGACGTGTCGATCGATGCTTCCCGGGCCCGGTGGCAACAGGCCAGCGCAGCGGTACAGGTGATCTCGCTCGGCGCCGTTCAACTGCAAGGCTCGTGCCAAAGACGCGGTGACCTGCGCGGACGGCGTCGTGGCGCGGCCTTGTTCGAGTCGGACGAGGTAGTCGACGGACACTCCGGCCAGCTGTGCCAACTCTTCACGGCGTAGACCCTCGGTCCGCCGCCTCGGGCCCGTCGGCAGGCCTGCATCGACAGGTGAGAGTCTGTCCCTCCATCCGCGCAGGACTTCACCGAGGTCGGATGCCGTGTCGCTCATCGGTCCATCATCTCCCGCTTCGGCGGATGCATCCTGGTACTGCTGATCCCACCGTCTCACCGGGTGCTGGTTGTACTCCTGTGCCGGTGACAGCGTGGGTGCCATGACCCACAGTTCCGCACACACCATTGTCATGACCGGAGTCAGCCAGGGGATCGGCGCCGTAGCAGCCTCGAGGTTGCTTGCCGACGACCCTCATGCACACCTCGTCGTGGTCGGGCGCAGACCTGGCCTGACCTCTCCTCGGGTCACGTTCGTGGACGCCGACCTCGCTGACGTCGAGGCGACGAGAACGGCGGGCCGTCACATCGGCGCGCTGGTGCAGAACGGTTCGATCCCGAAACTCGACAGGTTCGTCGGAAACGCGGGCATCCAGTACACCGATGCCGTCACGACGACGGTCGACGGTCTCGAAGCGACCTTCGCGGTCAACGTAGTTGCCAACCACGTACTTCTGACCCAGCTCCGGTCCCACCTGACGGATTCCTCGCGCATCGTGATCACCGTCAGCGACACGCACTTCGGGGATCTCCGGCACAATCTCGCGCTGGTTCCGGCGCCCGTGTGGTCGGCTCCGGACGTCCTCGCGCGTCCCGGTGCCTTCGCCGAACCGGAGTCGGCCGCAGCCGGGAGAACCGCGTACTCGACCAGCAAACTTGCGGCGGTCCACCTCGTTCATGCATGGGCTGACGCCCTCGAACCGGGCGTCGACATCATCTCGTTCAACCCCGGTCTGGTCCCGGGGACCGGCCTGGCCAGACATGCAGGCAGGGGAGCGCAGCTGATGATGCGAGCGCTGGGTCCAGTGCTTACTCTGACGCCACTGGCCACCACGTCCACGCAGGCAGGTGCGGCACTCGCTGACCTGGTGTCCGGCCGAACGCTCGCTCGCAGCGGCGACTACGTCGACCGCAACCGCGTTGTGTCGTCTTCCGCGGAGTCCTACGACCCCGCACGCGAATCTGAGCTCATGGCTTTTCTGGGCACGCTGTAACGCCGGCGAGATCGAAGTTGTGTACATGGTTCACGGTGACGACGTACACAACTTCGATCTCGGACTTCCGTCAGACGTTCGCGACGCCGTCGGCGAGGAATCGCCTGCCGGTCACCGCTTCCGAGGTGCCGGTTCGATCGAGGTACGGAGTGATTCCGCCGTTCCAGAATCCGAAGCCGCCGCCGAGGAGCAGGCAGAGGTCGATGTCCTCCGCCGCGGCTACGACGCCTTCCTCCAACATGATGTTGATCTCGTCGGCGAACGCTCGGCGGGTTCGATCCAGAACCTGCTCTGCCGTCGACGGTGAATCACCCTGCGGCCACAGCGCTGCCACCTCGGGGTCGACGATCTGGCCTTCGGGTCCGTAGGTCCAGACGCCGGGCTTCTTGGCGTCGACGAGTGCGCGGAATCCGGCGGAGTCCTTGAACCGCTCGGGGTACGCCTCGGCGAGGGTCTCCGCGGTGTGCAGGGCGACGGCCGGTCCGACCAATGCCAGCAGGGTGAGCGGGCTCATCGGCATGCCGAGCTCGGCGACCGCCCCGTCGGCGACGTCGAAGGGCGTGCCCTCGTCGATCGCGGCGATGATCTCGCCGGATGCGCGGGTGACGAGCCGGTTGAAGACGAATCCGGGCAGGTCGGCAGAGAGCACGGCCGACTTCTTGAGCGTCTTGGCCGTGGCGAATGCCGTTGCCAGCGTGGCATCGTCGGTCTTCTCGCCCTTGACGACCTCCAGTAGCGGGAGGACGGCGACGGGGTTGAAGAAGTGGAAGCCCACCACGCGCTCGGGGTGCTTCAGATCGGCTGCCATTTTCGTGATCGACAGCGACGAGGTGTTGGTGGCGAGAATCGTGTCGGGAGAGACGAATTCCTCGACCTCGGCGAACACCTTCTTCTTCACGTCGAGATTCTCGAACACGGCCTCGATGACGAAGTCTGCCTGTGCGAACGCCGCCTTGTCGATGGAGCCGGAGACCAGTGCTTTCAATCGGTTGGCGGCATCCGGGGACAGACGCTTCTTGCCGAGCAGCTTGTCGATCTCACCGTGAACGTAGCCGACGCCCTTGTCGATGCGCTCCTGGTCGATGTCGGTGAGGATCACCGGAACCTTCAGCTGCCGGACGAAGAGCAGAGCGAGCTGGCTGGCCATCAGACCTGCCCCGACGATGCCGACGCCGGAAATCTTGCGCGCCAACGACTTGTCCGGTGCACCTGCGGGTCGCTTGGCCCGCTTCTGTACGAGATCGAATGCGTAGAGGCCTGCACGCAGTTCGTCTTTCACGAGCAGAGTGGACAGTGCCTCGTCCTCGGCAGCGAATGCGGCGTCCAGCGAAGCCGAGTCGTTGATGTCGGTGTTCTTGGCGAGCTCGATCAGCTCGACAGCAGCGACCGGACCGGGAGCGAAGTTACCGGTCTTGCCCGCGACGATGCCCTTGGCGCGGGCAACGGCTTCATCCCAGGCCTGGCCACGGTCGATCTCGGGACGGGCGGGAGTGATGTCGCCCTTGATGACCTGGGCTGCCCATGCCAGCGACTGCTCGATGAAGTCGGCGCCGCCGAACACGGCGTCGGCGATACCGAGATCGAGCGCCTGCTGCGGCTTGAGGGTTCGGTTCTGGTTGAGCGAATTCTCGATGATCACCGTCACGGCGTTCGATGCGCCGATGATGTTGGGCAGCAACTGAGTTCCGCCCCATCCCGGAACGAGTCCGAGGAACGCCTCGGGCAATCCCAGTGCTGCCGCGTTGTCGGCGACGGTGCGGTAGTGCGAGTGCAGGCCGACTTCGAGGCCGCCGCCGAGCGCAGCACCGTTGATGAATGCGAACGTCGGGATCTCGGATTCACGCAGGCGCCGGAACACCTTGTGGCCGAGCTGACCGATCTGGAGCGCCTCGTCCTTGGTCTTGATGTTCGGTACACCATTGAGGTCGGCACCGACCGCGAAGATGAACGGCTTGCCGGTCACTGCGATCGCGACCGGGTTCGCGGCGAACGCCTCGTCGAGTGCGGCGTCGAACTGCGTGAGGCCGCCGGGGCCGAACGTCGACGGCTTGGTGTGGTCGTAGCCGTTGTCCAGCGTCACGAGGGCGATCGAGCCTTCGAGGCCGGGGACGGAGATGATCTTGGTGAATGCGTTCGTGACTACCTCGTCGGTGAACGCAGTGGTGATGTCGCTCATTTGGCTGCTCCTGCCGTCTGGGTCGTTCCTGCAGGCTTCACTCCCGCGTAGTCGGAGTGGTTCGGGTTCTCCCAGATGACGGTGCCGCCCATACCGAGGCCGATGCACATGGTCGTCAAGCCGTAGCGGACGTCGGGACGCTGCGCGAACTGACGCGACAGCTGTGTCATGAGGCGCACGCCGGAGGATGCGAGCGGGTGGCCACACGCGATGGCGCCGCCCCACTGGTTGACGCGGGGGTCGTCATCGGCGATGCCGTAGTGCTCGAGGAACGCGAGGACCTGGATGGCGAAGGCTTCGTTGATCTCGAACAAGCCGATGTCGGAGATGCTCAATCCGGTTCGGCCGAGCAGCTTTTCGGTCGCCGGGACCGGTCCGATGCCCATCACGGCGGGGTCGACGCCTGCGAACGAGAAGCCGACCATCCGCATGCCGATGTTCAGTCCGAGCTCGTGCGCAGTGTCTTCACCTGCGAGAATCGCGGCGGTGGCACCGTCGTTGAGACCTGCTGCGTTTCCGGCGGTCACGCGGCCGGCCGGACGGAACGGAGTCTTGAGCTTCGCCAGGTCTTCGACGGTGGTTCCCGGACGAGGTGGTTCGTCCTCGGTGGCCAGACCCCATCCGGCGGCAGATTTGGTGGCGACAGGGACGAGGGTGTCGGCGATGTAGCCGGCCTTCTTGGCGGCGTCGTACTTCTCCTGGCTCGCCACGGCGTAGGCGTCGGTGCGGTCCTTGGTGATCGACGGGAAGCGGTCGTGGAGGTTCTCGGCGGTGTTGCCCATGACGAGAGCACTCGGGTCGACGAGCTTGTCCGCGAGGAACCGCGGGTTCGGATCGACGCCCTCGCCCATCGGGTGACGACCCATGTGCTCGACGCCGCCTGCGATCACGACGTCGTACTGGCCGAAGCCGATGCCTGATCCGGTGGTGGTCACCGACGTCATGGCGCCCGCACACATGCGATCGATGGCGAAGCCGGGCACGCTGCGGGGAAGGCCTGCCAGCAGGGCGGACGTGCGGCCGATGGTCAGGCCCTGATCGCCGGTCTGTGTGGTCGCGGCGATGGCGACCTCGTCGATCCGCTCGGGAGGAAGGTTGGGGTTCTTGCGGAGCAGTTCGCGGATGGCTTTGACGACGAGGTCGTCGGCGCGAGTGTCGGCGTAGATGCCTTTGGGGCCTGCCTTGCCGAACGGTGTGCGGATGCCGTCGACGAACACGACATTCCGCTGTGAGCTGGTGGACGCGGGTACAGACACGCTTCGATCCTCCCGACAGATGCGGACATGGACCCGACCGACGCCGGGTTGACGCCCACTGTAGCGGGTATTACCCGTCGGTAACTTGAGGAGGGGTCAAAGCGGCCGTGAGCACTGGGACGACGAGCTCACGCTGCCAGGGACGGGCCCCGCCGTCGGCCAGCTCGTGCTCGATCGCACCCGCGGCGTCGGTCGACGTCAGCGGCTTCCAGTCCCACACGAGCCGGCGCAACAGATCGGGAAGCAGCAGATTCTCGACGGGAACCGACACGCGCTCGCTGAGTTCCGTCATTGCCGCTCGCGTCGCGGCGAGCCGATCGGCGGCATCCTGGTCGCGGCGAGCCCACCGATTCACCGGGGGAGGACCGTCGAACGGTGCTGCCTTGGGCGGCAGGTCGGAGGCGGGCAGTGCGCGTGCCCGGCCGAGCGCGCCCAGCCATACTTTCGCGGACCGGCGCTGGCGGGGGCCGCCGAAGACAGGTAACGCCTTCAACTCGTTCTCGTTCTTCGGATCCGAGGTGGCGGCGGCGACGATGGCCGAGTCCGGCAGAACCCGTCCCGCGGCGATGTCGCGGCGGCGAGCGATCTCGTCGCGCGCCTGCCACAGTTCACGCACCGCCGCGAGGACACGCTGAGATTTCACCGCATGGATACCCGATGTCCGGCGCCAACGGTCGGTCTTCGGCTTCGGGGGACCGAGGGTCAGAATGTGTGCGAACTCCTGCGCCGCCCACTCCGTCTTGCCTTGGCTTTCGAGTTCGGCGGCCATCGCGTCGCGCAGTTCCAGCAGTACTTCCACATCCAGTGCGGCGTAGTTCAACCACGTGTCCGGGAGTGGCCGCGTCGACCAATCGGCGGCGCCGTGCCCTTTCTGCAACGAGAGGCCGAGCGTTCTCTCGACGATCGCGCCGAGTCCGACGCGCTCGAAGCCTGCCAGACGGCCGGCAAGTTCGGTGTCGTACAGCGTCGTCGGGACGAGGCCCAGTTCTTCGAGGCCGGGAAGATCCTGGTCGGCCGAGTGCAACACCCACTCCAACGGGTTGATCACCTCGGCCAAGGCGGTGAGCTGCCCGGTGACCGGTATCGGATCCAGCAGGACCGTTCCCGCACCGCGGCGGCGAAATTGCAGCAGGTACGCACGCTGGGAGTAGCGAAAACCCGACGCACGTTCGGCGTCCACTGCGAGCGGACCGTGACCGCCCGCCAGTGCAGCCGCGGCCTCGGCGACGCCGGCGACGGTGTCGACGACCGGGGGGACACCGTCGGCGGGCGCGAGCAGAGGAACGGCAGGCGGAGGACCGTCCGTTACATCCGACGGTTCACTGGAACTTGTCGCTGACATGAGAGGTGACTCTAAGCCCAAACGAGCGGACCGCGTGCGAACTCACGATCCAGTTCGGGTCGCGTCACCGTTTCTCGGCTGTGCTCCGTAACTCGGTGATCCCGGCCGGAGGCAATCCGGCGGCGTAGGCCAGGACCTCGCAGAACGCCTCCACGTGTGACGCGAGCTCCACCGATCCCGCCGTCCACGACGCGCGGAGCTCGAGTTGATGCGCCTTCGGGGGCCCGGCGATGTCCCCGTACCTGACGGAACTGGTCGATGTGACAGTCCCACCCAGCGCGGTCACCGGCTCGGCACGACTACCGAGAGCATCGACCAGCCAGCTCCACCCGACCTCGGGAAGCAGTGGGTCCGACGCGAGGGTCTCGTCGACGTCGGCCTGGATGTAGGCGACGAGGCGCATGGTGCCGTTCCACGCCTCGTCACCGTCCGGGTCGTACAACAAGATCAGTCGGCCGAATGCGTCACCGTCGGACTGCTCGCCGACGTCCTCACCGACAGGGTGCTTGACCTCGGCGCCCACCGCATAGCTGTACGGCGCGAGACGCTGCGGCGGTCTGATCGGGCCGACTTCGATCGAGGGGTGCACGACTGCCCGGTGCATCGCCTCGACAGCCGATCGAAACGGCGCAGGCTCGGCAGCGGATCCGGGTGTGGTCACGTCACCGGACGTTAGACTTCTCACGTTCCCGTTCGTCGGAGGCGCGCCGAAGTACCAGCACGGACCTGCATAGAGGCGTCGACCGTGAGGCGTGGCAGCATGGACTGCAATGAACACCGTCACGCCCAGCACCGACACGCCGTCCTCGCGTCGCCACCTTCCCGACGCGCCCCTGTTGGCCGCCGCCGCGGGCCGCGTCCCGACGCGCCGACCCGTGTGGTTCATGCGTCAGGCCGGGCGTTCTCTACCCGAGTACCGCACGATCCGGGCCGGGATCGGAATGCTGGAATCCTGCTTCGACGCAGAGCTGGTCACCGAGATCACGATGCAACCGGTCAGGCGGCACGGCGTCGACGCCGCAATTCTCTTCTCGGACATCGTCGTGCCGCTCAAGGCCGCAGGCATCGACCTCGACATCGTCGCCGGTACGGGCCCGGTGGTGGCGAATCCGGTGCGATCGCGTGCCGATGTCGATGCACTACCGCAGCTGAGTGCCGACCAGGTACAGCCGGTAGCGGACGCCGTTGCTCTGCTGACGAAAGAGCTGGGCGAGACAGCGCTGATCGGCTTCGCCGGCGCCCCGTTCACGCTCGCCTCGTATCTGGTCGAGGGCGGGCCCAGCCGAAACCACGAGAAGACGAAGGCGTTGATGCGGTCCGACCCGCAGACCTGGCACACGTTGCTGGACACACTTGCCGACACCACCATCACGTTCCTGACGGCACAACTCGCGGCCGGAATCGATGCACTCCAGCTGTTCGACTCCTGGGCAGGGGCACTCTCACTCGCCGATTACCGTGAATTCGTCCTTCCGCACTCGACCAAGGTGTTCGACGCGGTGAGCTCGGCCGGTGTCCCGAAGATTCACTTCGGAGTCGGTACGGGGGAACTGCTCGGCGCAATGGGCGACGCGGGTGCCGACGTGGTCGGCGTCGACTGGCGGATCCCACTCGACGACGCGATCACCCGCGTCGGGGCAGGAAAAGCTCTGCAGGGCAACCTCGACCCGGCGGTGCTGTTCGCGGGTTGGGACGCCGTCGAGACCGAGGTGAGGCGAATCGTTGCGGAGGCGGATCGTGCGCTCGCGGCGGGGGCCACCGGGCACGTGTTCAACCTCGGCCACGGAGTCCTGCCGGACACCGACCCCACGATCCTCACCCGTGTCGTGGAGCTGGTGCATTCGCTGTGACGGTGTCGGCGCCTCGCGCCGCGGTGGTCGGCGGCGGAATCACCGGACTGGTCGCTGCTTACCGACTGCGCTGCAGCCTGGGCCCGGACGCGGAGATCACCGTCGTCGAGGCATCCGAGCGGCTCGGCGGAACGTTGCGGACGGCACGCATCGCCGGTGGTTCACTCGACGTGGGTGCGGAGGCCTTCATCGGGCGACGGCCCGAGGTTCCCGCTCTGCTGGACGAGCTCGGCCTGTCCGAGCAGTTGGTGCATCCGGCGGGTAGGCGACCACTGTTCTACGCGGGCGGTGCGTTGCATCCGATGCCACCGGACACCTTGATGGGAATCCCGTCCGACGCTGTCGCGCTACGCGGAATGGTCGACGACGAGACCGTGCGGAGGATCTCCGCCGAATCCGACTCGCCGATGACCTGGAACGTGGGCGAAGACGTCAGCGTCGCCGAGTTGGTGGGTGGTCGGTTCGGCGATCAGGTGCTTCGTCGATCCGTCGATCCCTTGCTCGGCGGGGTGTACTCCGGACTGTCGGACTCGATCGGCGTACGGGCCGCGCTGCCGACGTTGGCCGCAGCACTCGACGCAGGAGCGAGCAGCTTGACGGCTGCCGTGAAGCGGGCACTGCCCCCGCCCAGCTCCGGACCGGTGTTCGGTGCACTCCGCGACGGGTACGGAGTACTGGTCGACGCGCTGGTATCGACGACGAACGCTCGAACTGTCATGGGTACCGAAGTCGTGTCGATCCGGGGAGAGCGGCGTGGCTGGCGCGTCGACCCCATCGGTCACGTGGACGTCGTGGTTCTCGCCGTACCTGCCCCGGCTCTCGCACGCATCCTCGCGGACACAGTTCCTGACGCCGCGGACGCCGCCGCGGACATCGAACTCGCGTCGTCCGTCGTGGTGGCCATGTCTCTACCACCGGGGACCGCACTGCCGGACAACTCGGGTGTCCTCGTCGCCACCGACGCAGGACTCTCGGTGAAAGCGTTCACTCTCTCGAGCCGGAAGTGGACGCACCTGGGGGAGCGGGAAACACCGCTGCTGCGTGCGTCTCTCGGCCGTTTCGGCGACACTGCAGCGCTGGAGATGACCGACAGGGAACTCGTCGACATCGCCACGCAGGATCTGCGTACGGTCACCGGCTTGGACGTCGCACCGGTCGAGACCGTGGTGCAGCGCTGGCGAGGCGGGCTACCGCAGTACGCGCCGGGGCACGTCGAGCGAGTCGCCGAGATCGACGCCGCCGTCCGTGACGTCCCCGGGCTCGCCGTCGCCGGTGCCTGGAGCCACGGCGTCGGAGTCCCCGCTTGTGTCGCATCCGCCACCAGAGCGGCCGCCGCCGTATCCGAGGTGGCACGATAGGGCGCATGGCACGCCTCGACTACTCAGCGCTCAACTCCACACTTCGCTACCTGATGTTCTCGGTGTACAAGGTCACCCCAGGAGTCCTGGGCGACGACCGCGCCGCCGCATCGAAGGAAGCCCGGGTGTTCTTCGAGAGCCAGGAAGAGAAAGGCGTCGCAGTACGCGGCGTCTACGACATCGCCGGGATGCGCGCCGATGCCGACTTCATGGTCTGGACGCACGCCGAGCGCATCGAGGACCTGCAGGCCACGTACTCCGACTTCCGTCGGACCACCGCGCTGGGGAAGGCAAGCACCCCGGTGTGGAGCAACTCCGCACTGCATCGCCCGGCCGAGTTCAACAAGAGTCACGTGCCGGCGTTCATCGCCGGTGAGGACCCGGGCGCCTACATCTGCGTCTATCCGTTCGTCCGCTCCATCGACTGGTACCTGCTGCCCGACGAGGAGCGTCGTACGATGCTCGCCGATCACGGCATGGCCGCCCGCGGCTACAAGGACGTCCGCGCCAACACCGTGCCGTCGTTCGCCCTCGGGGACTACGAATGGATTCTCGCCTTCGAGGCACCGGAACTCGACCGCATCGTCGACCTCATGCGCGACCTGCGTGCCACCGAAGCACGGCGCCACGTACGCGAGGAGACACCGTTCTTCACCGGACCACGCGTCGACGTCGAGGCACTCGTGGCATCCCTGCCATGATCGAGGCGGTCATCTTCGACTTCTCCGGCACCCTCTTTCGGCTGGACGAGGACGACTCGTGGTTCGACGGTGTCACCCACTCGGACGGCGCTCCGGTGGACGGGCATCACGCGGCGGAGTTGATGCGCCGTATGACCGCACCGGTCGGGGAGGTCGTGCAGTTCGACGACATCACCCGCCACGCGTGGCGGAACCGCGACCTGGACCCGGCACTGCACCGGCAGGCATATCTTCACGTTCTGAAGGAATCCGGAATAGACCGACCGGAGCAGGCGGAATCCGTGTACGGCCGCGTCGTCGACGCAGCCAGCTGGACGCCGTATCCCGACACGGCCGAGGTGGTGAAAGCCCTTGCCGCGAGGTCTATCTCGGTCGGTGTCCTGAGCAACATCCCCTTCGACATCAGGCCGGCGTTCGCGCAGCTCGGCATCGAAAAATACGTCGACAGGTTCACGCTGTCCTTCGAGGTCGGAGTCGTCAAACCGCAACCGGAGATCTTCCGCATCGCCGTCGACGGTCTCGGGGTCGACCCGACACGAACCCTGATGGTCGGGGACAGTGAAGAAGCCGACGGCGCTGCACGCGCCATCGGATGTTCGTTCGCGCTCGTCGACCCCGTTCCGACGACCGAGCGACCCACTGCATTGCTGGATGCTGTGAGAAGCCGCGGCATCGACCTGTGAGTGCACAGCACATGGCCCACTGGGGCATGTTCCGGGCCGACGCGGCGCACGGTGAGATAACCGGGATCACGCCCGACGCAGGCGATTCGAGCCCGTCACCCGTTCTGGGGAATCTTCCCGGATCGGTACGTCACCGCTCGCGCGTCACCGGACCGGCCGTGCGACGAGGGTGGCTCGAAGACGGGCCGGGTCCGAGCGAGCATCGCGGAAGCGATCAGTTCGTCTCCGTGACCTGGGACGAGCTCACCGACCTCCTCGCCGACGAACTCCGGCGGGTCATCGACCGGTACGGAAACACTGCGATCTACGGTGGGTCCTACGGGTGGGCCAGTGCCGGGCGCTTCCATCACGCCCAGTCCCAGGTTCATCGCTTCCTGAACTGCCTCGGTGGTTACACCCGGTCCGTGAACAGTTACTCCACCGGCGCCACGTCCGTGGTCATGCCGCACGTCGTCGGAGCGCACTGGAAGTTGTTCTCACGGTCGACATCCTGGAAAGTCATCGCGCGCGAGACCGACCTCCTGGTCGCGTTCGGCGGAGTGCCGGTGAAGAACACGTCCGTCAATCACGGCGGCACATCGAATCACCCCACCGAATCCGCACTCGCGGAACTCCGGGCTCGCGGCGGAAAAATCGTCACCGTCAGTCCGCTACGAGACGACATGTCGGGCGCTGCAACGTGGCTCGCGCCGCGTCCAGGCTCGGATGTTGCAGTGATGCTCGGGCTGGCTCACGTACTGGCGACCGAGAACCTGCTCGACCGAGAATTCCTGGACGAGTACACCACGGGATACGACGCGTTCGAGCACTACCTCCTCGGTGACACCGACGGCACACCGAAGTCCCCCGCATGGGCGTCCGAGAAATCCGGGCTGGCCCCCGAGGTGATCACCGAACTCGCCAGGTCGATGGCGTCGCAACGCACCTTGCTGACGGTCACCTGGTCCCTGCAGCGAGTGCGAAGCGGTGAGCAAGCCCCGTGGATGGGATTGACGCTGGCATCGATGCTCGGCCAGATCGGCATCCCGGGTGGGGGATTCGGCCACGGCTACGGCTCGATGAACGAGCCTGGTCTCGCACCGGTGCCGTACCCGTTGCCGACCCTTCCGCAGGGGCTGAATCCGGTCACGTCCTTCATTCCGGTGGCCGCGGTCTCGGACATGCTGCTCCGGCCCGGTGCCGAGTTCGACTACGACGGCAGGCGACTGACGTACCCCGACATCAAGCTCGTGCACTGGGCGGGGGGCAACCCGTTCCATCACCACCAGGACCTGGGACGACTGCGGCGCGCACTGGCGCGTCCGGACACCATCGTCGTGCATGATCCTTACTGGACGCCGATGGCCAAACACGCGGACATCGTCGTTCCGTCGACCACGTCGCTCGAACGTGAGGATCTGAGTTGCACCCGCAACGATCCGCTGCTCGTGGCCATGCACCGCGCCGTACCTCGATACGCCGATTCGCGTGACGACTACGACACCTTCGCGGCGTTGTCCGAGAAGCTGGGCGTGGCAGAGACATTCACCGAAGGTCGGTCGTCCCGGCAGTGGGTCGAGCATCTCTACGACCAGTGGCGCGGTTACCTACGCGCAGCCGGCGTCGACACCCCGGAGTTCGACGACTTCTGGCACACCGGTTCGTTCCGGATGACCACCGAGGACGACCTCACCCTGCTCGCCGACTATCGGGCGGACCCTCGACGGAACGCCCTGCGTACACCGAGCGGGAAGATCGAGATCTTCTCCGAGACGATCGCGGGCTTCGATTACGCCGACTGCATCGGACACCCGGCCTGGTTCGAACCGGACGAATGGTTGGGCGGCGCACGAGCTGCGACGTATCCTCTGCATTTGATCGCCAATCAGCCCCGCACTCGATTGCACAGCCAACTGGATCACGGTGCTACCAGCCAGGCGTCGAAAATCGGAGGGCGAGAGCCGATTCGGATCCATCCCGCCGCGGCTGCCGCGCGAGGGATCGCCGCGGGCGACGTGGTGAAGGTGTTCAACGACCGCGGAGCCTGCCTGGCCGGTGTGATCATCGACGACGCCATGATGGACAGCGTCGTACAACTGTCCACCGGTGCGTGGTACGACCCGCTCGACCCTGCCGATCCCGTCACGCTGTGCAAACACGGCAACCCGAACGTGCTGACGCCCGACGTCGGCACATCCTCGCTCGCACGAGGATCGACGGGTCAGCACGTTCTGGTGCAGATCGAACTCTACGACGGTGACCTGCCGCCGATCACCGCGTTCGATCCTCCCGAACTACTAGACAGAGCAGCAGTCAGAACACGATCCGACTGATCGTCTCCGCCACGAGCGCAGGCTTCGCCTCACCCTCGATCTCCAGCGTGCTGGTGGCGACGACCTGCAGAGCCCCACCGGACACTTCGTCCACCGATGTCAGCGTCGTCTGCAAGCGGACGTGCGAACCCACCTTCACCGGATTGACGAACCGAACCTTGTT
This sequence comes from Rhodococcus sp. 14-2470-1a, assembly GCF_002259425.1. Taxonomy (NCBI): domain Bacteria; kingdom Bacillati; phylum Actinomycetota; class Actinomycetes; order Mycobacteriales; family Nocardiaceae; genus Rhodococcus; species Rhodococcus sp. 14-2470-1a. The sequence goes on along the minus strand of NZ_NPFZ01000033.1, from coordinate 275,646 downwards.
GGAGCCGTAGTTGATTCCGAGTTTCGTGTTCTCGATGGTGTAGATCTGCCAGTTGAGCAGCGGAACGAGAGACAAACTCAAGTAACCGTGGGCGACCGGCGCACCGAACGGGCTTTCCTTCTTCGCGCGTTCGACATCGACATGGATCCACTGATGATCACCCGTGGCATCGGCGAACGTGTTCACCCGTTCCTGCGTGATCTGCAGCCAGTCACTGCTACCGAGGTCCTCGCCGACCGCTGCCTTCAATTGCTCAGGTGAAGTAAAAGTGCGCATGGTCACAGTATGCACGCGAGGGGACGTACTCCGCGTGTCACCTCGGTACGTAGCTGTCCGAAGCCGATCGCCGCCGCACTTCGTTTGTGTCAGGTCATCGTACGTCGACTGCGGCGTATGGAAATGCAGCGACGAGATTGTCCTGAATCTCTGCGAGATTGGGAATCGGACGATACTCGGTGCGAAGGGCCTCGATGTGCTCCGCATCCCATGCGAGGTCGGACGAATGCTGAACCGCTTTTCCATCGAATGCGGAGTAGTAGTCCTCGAACTTGTAGCCCTTGCCGCCTATCTCCTGCGTCAGCTCGATCCACGCATTCGGGATACCGTACGAGTCCGCGACGATGAGTCCGTGCAGGCTCGTGGACATCACGAACTCACAGGACGTGATGTCCGCGACGACCTTGGACGGCTTCCTCGACGGATCGATCAGCATGATGTTTCCCTCACGTGCGAGGGTCTGAACGACTGTGTCGCTCTTGTGCATCCAGTGATAGACGAGGCCGACTCGACCGGGCACCTGTTGCGAGGGCGGGTAGACCCTGCTTGCCAGAAGGCCCGGATCTCCGACTGCGATATAGCGGTCCTGGTCGACACGCCCCAGGGTGAGTTGCCCTCGTACGGCGTAGATATCGTACCCAGGATTGCTGAAGTTTCTCTCGGTGGTTCCCTCGCGCACTCCGAAACCGGAACCCCATATCTTCAACGTCTTCGGCGCGTTCATGAGCTGGACCATCTCCAGCGTCGAACCGGCGCCGGTGAACTCGCTGCCCTTCGGCCGTCTCCACGCACATTTCCGACCGAACAGAGACTTCACCAGCCCCGGGGTCAACTCGTCCCCGAAGTTCGGTCGAAGGCCGGTGAGTTTGAGCTGACGCCACCAGAATGTCTTGATCGCCGCAGTCATAGCGGAAAGATACCGCAGAGTTTTCAAGGCCGTGCGGTACTCGATCCGGCTGTAGTCGGCTTCGCGGCGTGAGCCGAACCCGGGCACGAATCCCGCGCGCCTACCGTGCGTCGGCTGCTGGGCTGAAGGTCAGCGAGATGGAATTGATGCAGTAACGCTGATCGGTGGGCGTCGGGTAACCCTCGCCCTCGAAGACGTGTCCGAGGTGACTGTGGCAGTTCTTGCAGATCACCTCGATGCGACGCATTCCGAGCGAGTTGTCCTCGTTCAGAATCACGGCGTCGCTGTCGGCCGGGTCGAAGAAGGACGGCCAGCCGCAGTGGGACTCGAACTTCTCGGTACTGCGGAACAGTTCCGCGCCGCATGCGCGGCATTCGTAGATACCTTCGGTGGTCGTGTCGGTGTATTCGCCGACGAAGGGGCGCTCGGTCCCGGCTTGCCGCAGAACCGCGTACTCCTCGGGGGAGAGTTTCTCTCGCCACTGCGCGTCGGTGAGCTGTACTGCTGGGGCAGGATTCTTGTCCGTCGCTGAACTCATGCCTTCACGCTAATACTATCCGCCGGACTTCGTCGTCTCCGCAGGTCGCGGGTCGTCCAGCGGATACTCTGGTTCGATTCCCCGGTCGAGTCGGCCGTCCTGCCTGGCGGCGTAGTAGCGCCCGACGAGCACGCCGAAGATGACGATGATCAGCAGGCTCCATCCGAAGGTGGTGCGCATGTAGTCGAATGCTCGTCCCGTGGTGTAGAACCGGCCGGACAGCCAGCGGTCGTAGCAGGTGAAGCCGTAGATCGCGAGCCAGGCAGGCCAGTTCCGGAGCACCGAGTTCTTCAGGACGACCGTCATCAGAAGCGGGAACAGCATCATCGAGTAGTACATCTGGCCCAGCGAACCCAGAAGCCAGTGTGCGGTGAGGACAAGGCCGGACGTGGTGGCGACGAAGAACAACCGGTCCTCGCGGCAGTACTTGTAGAGAATCCACAAGGAGGCCAGAACCATCAGTCCGAGAACGCCGCGGATTCCGAAGATCAGTACCTCGGGCAGACCGTAGTAGCGACCGTTTCCGACGACGGCGCTGTTGAAGTAGTCCCTGGACTCGAGCAGGTACGGGACGGTGCGGTTCACGAAGTCCATGGGGTCGACGGACAGCGGCCACGCGATCGCGGTGAAGACGAGAGGGATGGCGATTGCGGTGACGAACACCTTCCACTGTCTGGTCATCAGCGGAATGATCAGCAGGGGAACGAGAATGGGCTTGACCACGATCGTGAGACCGATCGCGACGCCTGCCCACAGGTCTTTCCGCTTCAACAGGAAACCGATGAACGCGACTTCACCGAGCAACACGAAACCGTTGAAGTTGGTGAACACCAGAGTGTTCGTCACTGTTTCACTGGCGAATGCGGCGAAGAGCAGGACCGGCGCGACGACGGAGTTCAGGCCGTAGCCGAAGATGCGCAGCAGAATGTACAGAGCAATCAGGATTGCGATGGTGCTGGCGAAGATGAACAGCCACCGCGAGCGTTCCGGGTCGATCACAGCGACGGGGGAGAGCAGCATCGTGGCCCCGGGCGGGTACAGGTAGTGCGGATCCACCGAATCGAAGTTCGCCGTGTAGACCGGCTGCCGGTTGAGAAACGCCAGTGCCGCGCGATACACCGGGGTGAAGTCGTCGGTGATGTCGCCGTTGATCGCTCGAACCAGGACCCGGTTGAGCACCGTCATGACGGCCAACGGCCACAACGCAAACTTGACTACTTCTGCGGTGGACCGGCCGGTTCGTGGCTCGAGGAAGCTAAGTGACACCTACGGAACGGTACATTGACCGCCCTGTCGGACCGACGTCAGACACCCCGGCCGTGACAACCCCCTCGGGCCTTGTTCCCGCCCTCGACCGCCCACGGCGTCTCATGCAGGGCACACGCTGCCGTCCGGCGGCAGGGCCGCGTCGGCGACGTAACCGGCGACCGCGGACTGAGCGCACGCCGAACCACCTACCGTGGGGTGACCCGCGCCCTGCCATGTCATCGACGCCGCCTGCGTACCCGTCGTCGCGATCATTCCGGAGACTGCAGCGAAACCTCCGTTGCCGACGACGGGATCCGCCGCGCCGCTGAGCAACAGCACCGGAATCGGTAGTTCCGAGGGCAGCGGCGCTGCGGGAGCCGTCGGCCAGGACGCACAGGCGAGTGCGGCCAGAGCCGCGTCGGTGCCGAAGACGGGATACAACTCCGACCATGATCCGGTGGCGTCGCGCACCGCCTGGGGCGACGGCCACTGCTGTCCGTCGGTGCAGCGGGCGACGAACTGCCCGTCCGTGCCGTAGGCGTCGGCAGCTCGGTCGGCCAACTGGGTCAGGGCTGCGGTGTCACCGGAACGTGCAGCAGAGAGTGTGGTGGACAGTGCGAGTGCGCGCTGCGTCGGATCGCCCGCCGACGATGCGAGGGCATAGGCGATTCCGTCGAGCAGCGCGTGGGTGGACAGCGGCCTCAGGGCCCCCGATCGTGCGCGCTGCACCAGCTCGGCAACGGCCGCACGGGGATCCGGGCCGAGCGAACAGTCGAGCGCGACGCATCGCCCGGCGAAGGCGGTGAAGGCAGCTTCGCGTCCCTGGGTCTTCTGTTCGGCAACGGTCATCTCATCCGCGCCGAGTCCGGTGGGCGAGTCGAGTACGAGTCGGGAGAGGCGGTCCGGGTACTGCGCGGCGAATGCCAATGCGGTGGACGCACCGTTTCCGGTGCCGATGAGTCCGACGCTGTCCACGCCCCACGTGAGTCGCAGTCGTTCCAGGTCGTCCGCTGCATACGACGTCGCGAAGGCCAGTTCCTGTGGTTGCAGAAGGTCGGTGCATTCGATGGTCGCGTCCCGGCCTGCGGTGACGGCTCGATCGACGGTGTCACCGCCTGCTCCGGCGAACTGTCCCAGATCCGCCAGGGCTGCGCGGGCGTCGAACTTGGTGCAGTCCACCGCAGTGGATCGGCCGATGCCGCGTCGGTCCACCGCGACCACAGGATTGGTTGCCAGAAGGGTCGCGCCCTGCCCTGCTGCCATGTCGGCAAGCGTCTCGATCGACGCGCGGTCCGCCCCTGACGTCAGCACCATCGGGGGAGCGTCGGCAGGCGTCCGATCCAGGCGAGCACGCAGCGCACCGACGGAGAAGGACCCGAACATCTCACCGGACGCGTCGACGGGCGCCTCGAAATCCGCGCATTCGAGGATCAGGCCGGGGGTACGAGGGGCGTAGCCGTATCGACCGAGGGTGTCCGACGTGCAGTCCTGCCAGGACAGATCCGTCACCGGAACCTGCAGTGCAGGAGGCTCCGGCGCGGGGTCCTCCGATTCGGTGTCGGCGGGCTGGCCCGGTGAGTTCTGCTCGACCGCCACGTCGGGTCGACCGGACGGCCCGGCCCCGCACCCGGCCGCGAACAAAGACAGACACACGACGAACACCAGCAACGATCGATTCTGCGTCACGCTGCGAGGCTATCTAGTTCCCGCACCGCGCGGTCGGCGACCCATCCGACCAGGCGGTCGGCGACACATCCGACCAGGCCGGTCAGTGTTCGGTTCGGTGCTTGACCCACCTGGTCAGCAGTGTGCCGTCGTCGTCGGCGACGACGTGCGCCCTCGTCATGCGCCGGACCGCGCCGGATGCGGAGTGCGAGATCCTGCCGGCAGACCCCGCCACGAGGAGAGGCGACACCGTGAGGCAGACGTCGTCCACGGCGTCGTCGGCGATCAGCTGGCCGAACAGTCCCGGGCCACCCTCGCACAGGACGCGGTGAAGACCGAGACCGTCCAGCGCGCCGAGTAGGTCGCCGGTCGTCACGGTCGTCTCACCTGCCTCGACGATCCGGGCTCCGGCGTCGGACAGTGCCTTCTTCTTGTCGGCGGACGCGGCTGCAGTGGTCACGACGATCGGAGTGACGGTGGTGTCGGTGAACACTCGCGCGTCGGGGTCGAGTTCGGCGGAGGCCGTCACGACCACGACTGGGGGGAGTTCGTCCAACCCGCGGTCGACGCGTGCCCGGCGGGTGTCGTCGGGCAGGGAGACGCCTCCGTAATTTTCGGCGCGCACGGTTCCGGCGCCGACGAGGACCGCGTCGGTCAAGGACCGTAGGACCCCGAAGACTGCCTGGTCGGCGGGCGTCCCGAGGCCGGCGGACACGCCGTCGGCCGTCACTGCTCCGTCGATGCTGGCCACGAAGTTCGCCCGAATCCACGGGCGCCGGGGTCGAGGGGGATAGGCGTACAGGCGCGACAGGTCGGCCTCGTCCAGCCGGCCCTTCGCGACGCGTGACACATCGCTCTCGGATGTGAAGTAGGTCGCAATATCCAGTAGCTGCATAAGGTAGATAACACCACGTCGCTACGCTCGTTCAATGCCTGCACGTCTTGTCGATCGAAACCCCGTCGTTCCATCCGATCAGTTGATCGCTCAAATGGTTCCGCCGGCCATGTTCGACGACGTCAGCTTCTCGTCGTACATTCCCGATCCGAACGAGCCGAGCCAGGCCGAGGCGGTCGCGAAGGCTGAGGCGTTCGCGCAGAAGGTCACCAAGATCCGCGGAAAGGGTGGCAAGCGCGGCCTCTTCGGCAAGAAGACCCCGGCAACCGGCGCGGGCCTGTACCTCGACGGCGGGTTCGGCGTCGGCAAGACCCACCTGTTGGCGTCGATCTTCCACAGCGTGCCCGAGCCCAAGGCATTCGGAACGTTCGTGGAGCTGACACATGTGGTCGGGGCGCTCGGCTTCAACCAGGCACTCGATCAGCTGTCGAACCACAGTGTCCTGTGCATCGACGAGTTCGAACTCGACGACCCGGGTGACACCATGCTGGTGTCCCGTCTGCTGTCCGAGCTCTCCGCACGTGGAGTGTCCATCGTCGCGACGTCGAACACTCTCCCCGGACAGCTGGGCGAGGGCAGGTTCGCTGCCGAGGACTTCATGCGCGAGATCAAGAAGCTCGGGTCGATCTTCGAGTCGATTCGTGTCGACGGCCCCGACTACCGACACCGCGACCTTCCGCCTGCTCCCGATCCCACCTCCGAGTCCGAACTGGTCGAGCGCGCGAACCACGTCGAGGGCGCAACTCTCGACGATTTCGACGAGTTGCTCGCACATCTGAGTACGTTGCACCCGTCGCGGTACGGCAAGCTGCTCGACGGCGTCGAGGCGGTCTTCTGGAAGAACGTGCACCCCGCTGCCGACCAGGCGGTCGCACTCCGACTTGTCGTGTTGGCCGACCGCCTGTACGACGCGAGCATCCCGGTGACGGCGTCCGGCGGAAAGCTCGACGAAATCTTCACCGAGGAGATGTTGGCAGGCGGGTATCGCAAGAAGTACCTGCGTGCCACCTCGCGCCTGCTCGCACTGTCTCGTTTCGCAGCCGTCGGCTGACGTCAGAGGACTCGTTCGAACACGAAATCATCGTGTACCTCGGCACCGACGGTGAACGTCTTGGTGCCCACACGGTGGAACCCGTGCTTGGCGTAGTAGCGCTGAGCTCGCGCGTTCTGCTGGTTGACGCCCAACCAGATTCCAGCGCAGCCGAAGTCGAACGCCAACGCCACGGTCGCCGCCATCAGTGCCGCCGACACTTCGCTGCCGTGATGACCCGGTAGGACGTACATCTTGGACAGTTCCATCGTCGGCGATGTCGACAGGACGGCGCTGATCGAGGGGTCGGCCGGCTCGCCGCGAATCAGCATGGCGTACCCGACGATCGAGTTGTCTTCACGCGCGGCGAGAATCGTCCGATCCGGATCGTCCAGGTAGTCGGCGAACCGTTCGTGGGAGAGCACCTCGCCGATGAAGGCTTCGATCGACTCCTTGGTCGACCCGGGTGGACAGGCCAGCGGAAACGTCACGGCGGCGACGTCGGCGAGTTGTTCGGCTTCCCAGATTCCGGCTCGGCCCACGATCACGGTCACAGTCGGTCCACCGCCTCTTTGGCTTCGCGCAGCGGCAACCCGGTGCGGGACCGCAGGAGTTTGATCGCTGCGAGCGAGTTTCCCTCGTGTTTGAGCGTGCGAAGCGTCGGTTCGATGTCGGCCCACAGGACCCCTGTCGATGCGAGCGGCGCCGGGGGTTTCGTCGAGTCCGTGCGCTTGCCCGGACGTTTACGAGCCAGCAGCCACGCAGCGAGAACCGCTGCGTCGATCAGAACGAGTGCAACGACGAACCATCCCCAGGTGGGCATGAGACAAGTAGAACATTCGAGCAGTTTCCTACCGCACGGGGACTCGCCGACGCGATTACCGGGCTGTGCCGAACAAGGGTGACGCGTGCTCGAACGATCGCTCGGCGACGCGGTGCTTGGCTGCGGACAGGTCGTGGCCTGCACCGTCGATCTCGAGCAACTCCGTCGGCCCGGGGATCGATGCGATTGCCAGCCTCAGCTCGTCGGGTGTGCCGAATGGATCCTTCGTGCCCGAGACGAACAGGGTGGGGATATCTATTCCGGGTAGGTGCGCGGTACGTGCCTTGTCGGGTTTGCCCGGCGGATGCAATGGATAGGACAACAGCAGCGCACCGACGGCGGAGAGCCCCTCCGACACCGTCATCGATGCCTGGCGGCCTCCATAGGAGTGTCCTCCCACCACGAGAGGCGCTGCGGTGAGGCTGCCGAGATATTCGACCGCGAGCACCACACTGTTTCGATCGGCCGCGGACTTCGACGGATGCGGTGGGCCGGACGGCTTCGCCTGCCGGAACGCCAGATCGAACCGCAGAACCGTCACCCCGTGCGCGGACCATGTGGTGGCGACGTCGACGAGGAACTTGGCCGAGCAGTCACCGCCGGCCCCGTGCGTCAGTGCGAGTGCGGCCACCTCCGGCCCGTCGGGCCGATGAAGATACCCACGAACTCCGTCGACACCGTGCACTTCGTGGGTGTCGGTGGGCGCCTCAGACATCCGGCGTCGAGTCCTCCTTCAGGCCGCCGTTGTCGTCGACCATGTCTGCGAATGCCGTCCCGGACACCATGCCGTCCGTTCCGGGCAGCGTGACTGTCGGCCGTGCGCCGGGTTCGTACTGGGCATCGATCTCCGCCGCGTCGGACTTCGCCTTCTCCTCGGTGCTCGGATCCGTGGTCGGTGTGACACCTTCGGCGCCACTGTCTGCCTCGTTCGTACGGTCGGCCATCGGTGGGGTTCCTTCCGGTCGGGGATATCCCTCCAGAGTGCACGTGTATGACCTGAATCACCACCCCTGCACGGGTCCAGACCACAAATGCCCTCCAGCACGGGGCTGAAGGGCATTCTCGGATGGTGCGCGATACTGGGATTGAACCAGTGACCTCTTCCGTGTCAGGGAAGCGCTCTCCCGCTGAGCTAATCGCGCAGGCGAACATCGAACGAGCGGATGACGGGATTCGAACCCGCGACCCTCACCTTGGCAAGGTGATGCGCTACCACTGCGCCACATCCGCATGTGCATCGAACGCTACATCCGAGGACGGATCCAGCGGGCGATGCGGTGAAACCACCGACATTCAGTCGGACGAAAAGAACCCCGGCACAAGACCGGGGTTCTTCGCGTGGTGCGCGATACTGGGATTGAACCAGTGACCTCTTCCGTGTCAGGGAAGCGCTCTCCCGCTGAGCTAATCGCGCAGGTACTTGCATCGAAGACGGCTGCCTCCGACACACTGCGAGGTGGAGACGGGAATCGAACCCGTGTGCACGGCTTTGCAGGCCGTTGCCTCACCACTCGGCCACTCCACCATGGGCCAGGCGTTCTCTCGATTGCCCTTGATCCGAATCGGCACAAGCTCTCGCTGATTCGGCCCTGAGATTGTTCCAGCCTCGAGCGGATGACGGGATTCGAACCCGCGACCCTCACCTTGGCAAGGTGATGCGCTACCACTGCGCCACATCCGCGTGCCCCGCGGAACCGTTACCGTCTCCGTGGTGCGGTGAAAACACTAGACCAACTTCTGGCGAACTCACAAATCGCCTTGTCAGTGCCGCTGTCGGTTGCTCGAGTGGCGTCACTGTCGGGTCGGGGGCGAGCGCCGACACGGGGAAGAGTCTGTACGGAACGCTCGACGAACAGGGCGATTCGAGTATCCCGCGGTACGCATGTTAATGTTCTGCCTCGTTCGAGAGGCGTACATCGCGGTCGGACGATGACGGTCCCGTGGCTCAGTGGAAGAGCGTCCGCTTCACACGCGGAAGGTCGCTGGTTCGATCCCAGCCGGGACCACTCGAAGCAAACAACGAGCCCCCGCACCAAGCCCCACGCACCGAGCGTGGGGCTTGTGTTGTCTCACGCGCCGGTAACCTGATGCGGTGACTGCAGACGATCGCGCCGAAACCGCGCACGACGACGGCGTATTCGACCGGGTGTCGGAACGACGACGCCAGTTCCGTGCCAAGATCAGAGCCAATCCCACTCTCGATCTCGCGTACCGAATCACGGTCGCCGTGGTCGGGCTGATCGTGCTGGGGCTCGGAATCCTGGCGATTCCGTATCCGGGTCCCGGGTGGCTGATCGTCTTCGCGGGCCTCGGCATTCTCGCGTCGGAATTCACGTGGGCGCATCGGCTCCTGAAGTTCGCGCGCAAGCACTACGACCGATTCATGGAGTGGTTCTCGCACCAGTCCGTGTTCGTCAAAGGGCTCGGTGTACTGCTGACCACGGCCGTCGTGCTGGTGACGTTGTGGTTGCTCGGTACGTTCTCGCTCATCGGCGGGTGGTTCGGTCTCGACTGGAGTTGGCTGTCCAGTCCACTGTGACGACGCGTCCGCGATGTGACGGCGAACGTGCACCCGAGAGCCGATAGGCTGTCCTCGGTCTCACCGACCGCCGCTATCCACTTACACCGGGATCTTCCCTGCGAGGATCGACCAAGGAGTACATCGCCGTGACCATGCCCGTAACCGCCGTCTCGCCCGCCCGCATCATGGTGCCGGCCGGAACGACTGCCGGAACGGCACTTCGGGACACGGGCTTGCCCAACAAGGGACCTGACGCGATCGTCGTCGTGCGTGACGCCGACGGCAAGCTTCGCGATCTGTCCTGGGCTCCCGACGGCGATGCCGAGGTCGAGCCGGTGGCCGCGAACACCGAGGACGGCCGCAGTGTCATCAGGCATTCCGCCGCGCACGTCCTGGCGCAGGCGGTCCAGGACCTGTTTCCCGGTGCGAAGTTGGGCATCGGCCCGTTCATCAAGGACGGCTTCTACTACGACTTCGACGCCCCGCAGCCGTTCACTCCCGAGGACCTGACCGCGCTCGAGAAGAAGATGAAGCAGATCGTGAAGGCCGGCCAGCGATTCTCGCGTCGCGTCTACGACTCGATCGATCAGGCCCGAGAGGAACTGGCGAACGAGCCGTACAAGCTGGAACTGGTCAACGACAAGTCCGGCATCGACGATCCCGAGATCATGGAGGTCGGCGGCGGAGAGCTGACCGCGTACGACAATCTGAATCCGCGGACGGGGGACCGAATCTGGGGCGACCTGTGCCGCGGCCCCCATATACCGACCACCAAGTACATCCCTGCGTTCAAGTTGACCCGCAGTTCCGCCGCCTACTGGCGCGGCAACCAGGACAACGCCGGTTTGCAGCGCATCTACGGAACCGCGTGGGAATCTTCCGAGGCTCTCGATCGCCACCTGGAGCTGCTGGCCGAGGCGGAGCGCCGCGACCACCGCAAGCTCGGGTCGGAGCTCGACCTCTTCAGCTTCCCGGACGAGCTGGGATCCGGGCTCCCGGTGTTCCACCCCAAGGGCGGCATCATCAGAAACGAGCTGGAGAACTATTCCCGGCAGCGGCACATCGAAGAGGGATACGACTTCGTCAACACCCCGCACATCACCAAGGGGCACCTGTACGAGGTGTCCGGCCACCTGGACTGGTATCGCGACGGGATGTTCCCGGCCATGCATCTCGACGCCGAGCTCGACGAGAGCGGTGCTGTGCGCAAACCCGGCCAGGATTACTACCTCAAGCCGATGAACTGCCCGATGCACAACCTGATCTTCCGCTCGCGGGGGCGCTCGTATCGTGAACTGCCCTTGCGGTTGTTCGAGTTCGGAACCGTGTACCGCTACGAGAAGTCCGGAGTAATCCACGGACTCACCCGCGTTCGAGGTCTGACCCAGGACGACGCCCACATCTTCTGCACTCGTGCGCAGATGCGCGACGAATTGACCACGACGCTCGAATTCGTTCTCGGTCTGCTCAAGGACTACGGGCTCGACGACTTCTATCTGGAGTTGTCCACTCGCAACCCGGACAAGTCGGTCGGCAGCGACGAAGTGTGGGAGGAAGCGACCAACACGCTCGCCGAGGTGGCAGCCGCGTCCGGTCTCGATCTGGTTCCCGATCCGGGTGGCGCGGCGTTCTACGGCCCGAAGATCTCGGTTCAGGCGAAGGACGCACTGGGTAGGACATGGCAGATGTCCACCATCCAGCTCGACTTCAACCTGCCCGAGCGCTTCGAGCTCGAGTACACCGCTACCGGGGGAAGCAAAGAACGCCCGGTGATGATTCACCGAGCACTGTTCGGCTCGATCGAGCGGTTCTTCGGTGTACTCACCGAGCACTACGCGGGTGCGTTCCCGGCGTGGCTGTCCCCAGTGCAGGTCGTCGGTATCCCGGTGGCAGAGGTGCATCAGGATCATCTGTTCGCTGTGGTGGCCGAACTGAAGAAGCGCGGAATCCGGGCAGAGGTCGATGCGTCGGACGACCGCATGCAGAAGAAGATCTTCAACCAGACCGCGCAGAAGGTGCCGTTCATGCTCCTCGCCGGCGAACGTGACGTGGAAGCCGGAGCGGTCAGCTTCCGGTTCCGCGACGGCACTCAGGTCAACGGAGTCGCGACCGACCGAGCTGTCGAGCTGATCGCGGACTGGATCAGCTCGCGCAACAACGCATCTCCCACCGCAACCCTCGTCGCCGAGACCTCAGGAGTGAGCTGACCATGCCCGACAAGGACGCGGCGATCGTCGACACCGGTTTCGGTGACCCCGATCGACTCCAACGTCTGTGGACGCCGCACCGCATGTCCTACATCACCGAAGCTCCCGGTGAGAACAGCAAGTCCAGCGAACCGTTCTCGGACATTCCGAAGATGAGCGACGAGGACGGGCTCGTGGTCGCGCGAGGCGAGCAGGTGTACGCGGTGCTCAACCTCTACCCGTACAACCCCGGGCACACGATGGTCGTCCCGTACCGGCGCGTCGCTGCGTTGGAGGATCTGACGCCCGCCGAGAGCGCCGAGCTCATGTCGTTCACTCAGCACGCCATCAGGACCATCAAGCGCGTGTCCAACCCGCACGGTTTCAACGTCGGACTGAACCTGGGTGCGGCAGCCGGAGGATCGTTGGCCGAGCATCTGCATCAGCACATCGTTCCCAGGTGGGGCGGCGACGCGAATTTCATCACCGTCGTCGGTGGAGCGAAGGTCATGCCGCAGCTGCTGCGTGACACGCGGGCTCTGCTGGCGTCGGCCTGGGCCGAATGAACATACGTCGAAAGGGGGGGTCGCGGTGCTGAGCATTCTCGGTAGGACTCCGATGTCCAAGGTGACGGCACCGCTCGGTCGAGCGCTCAACGCCACCGGACTGACTCCCAATTCGGTCACGCTGATCGGCACCGTCGTGACGGTGGCTGCCGCCGTGACGATGTTCCCGGCCGGGTACCTCTTCTGGGGCACGATGGTGATCACGCTGTTCGTGCTGTTCGACATGCTCGACGGTGCGATGGCGCGCGCACGCGGTGGCGGAACGAAGTACGGAGCGGTACTCGACGCGACCTGTGACCGCGTCGCGGACGGCGCGATCTTCGCCGGCCTCGCCTGGTGGGCGGTGTACAGCGAGCAGGACAAGCTGCTGCTGATCGCAACTCTGGTGTGCCTCGTGACGTCGCAGGTCATCTCCTACGCGAAGGCGCGCGCGGAAGCCAGCGGTCTGTCGGCGGACGGTGGATGGATCGAACGGCCCGACCGCCTGGTCATCGTTCTGGTCGGTGCAGGACTGACCGGAATCGGTCGGCACTACGACGTTCCCTGGCTCGACAGCCTCATCTACCCGGCAATGTGGGTTCTCGCCGTGCTCAGCGTGGTCACGGTGTTCCAACGAGTGCTTGCCGTGCGCCGCTCCGAGGGCGCCAGGGACATCATCAGCAAGGAACCTGCGGCCACGACCGACGGCGACGCGAAGACCGATACGCCGTGACTCTCGGCGAGCGCGTCGGCGACGCGGGGTACGCCGCGGGCTGGCGCCTGGTGAGATCGCTTCCGGCCGGGCTGGCGACCCGACTGTTCGACGCCGGAGCGGACGTCGCGGCCCGTCGGGGCGGCGGCCCGGCTCAACTCCGTCGAAACCTCTCACGCGTGCTGGGCACCACAGCGGACCAGGTGCCCGACGAGCTAATCCGTGCGTCGTTGCGCTCCTACGCCCGATACTGGCGAGAGGCATTCCGCCTTCCGTCGATGGACCTCGATGAGTTGGCGGCGTCGCTCGATTCGAGCATCCACGGCCAGGAACACCTGAACGCTGCGCTCGCCGACGGTCGCGGCGCGGTGCTCGCGCTGCCGCACAGCGGAAACTGGGACATGGCCGGTGTGTGGCTGGCACGGACTCACGGCACCTTCGCGACCGTCGCGGAACGGTTGAAACCCGAATCGCTCTACCAGCGGTTCGTGGCCTACCGAGAAAGCCTCGGTTTCGAGATCTTCCCGCTCAGCGGAGGGGAGGTGCCGCCGTTCGCGGCGCTGTCGGAACGTCTGCGGGAGAACAAAGTCGTCTGCCTGCTGAGCGAACGCGATCTGGCCAGGCACGGTGTGCCCGTCACGTTCTTCGGGGAGCCGACACGAATGGCGGCGGGCCCGGCTCGCCTCGCGATCGACACAGGCGCGCACTTGCTGCCCGTGCACTGCTACTTCGACGGCGATGCCTGGGGCTTCTCCATCTCACCGCGCATCGACGTGGGCGGGGGAGTCGAGACCGCCACGCAGCAGCTCGCCGACCGCTTCGCCGACAACATCGCGACCTATCCCGCCGACTGGCACATGCTCCAACCTCTGTGGATGGACGACCTGTCCGATTCGCGGCGAGCACGGATCGAGGGCACGTGAAGATCGGGATGGTCTGTCCGTACTCCTTCGACGTGCCGGGTGGAGTTCAGGCACACGTGCAGCAGCTCGCCGAGGTGTTCATCGAACGGGGTCACCGAGTGAGCGTCCTCGCACCGGCGTCCGACGACACCGAACTACCCGACTTCGTCGTCTCCGCGGGTGAGGCCCTGGCCATTCCGTACAACGGCTCGGTGGCAAGGCTCCGGTTCGGGCCGGTCACCTACTCGCGCATTCGGAAGTGGATCGCCGAGAACGACTTCGACGTCCTGCACATTCACGAACCGAATGCCCCGAGCCTGTCGATGCTGGCGCTCAAGGCCGCCGACGGCCCGATAGTGGCGACCTTTCACACTTCCACCACGAAGTCGTTGGTACTCAGTACGTTTCAGGGTGTTCTCCGTCCCTACCACGAAAAGATCAGCGGACGGATCGCGGTATCCGAACTCGCCCGCCGGTGGCAGGTCGAGGCACTCGGCAGCGATGCCGTCGAAATCCCCAACGGTGTCGACGTACCGGCCTTCCGACGCGCACCGCTGCTTCCCGGGTATCCCCGAGCCGGCGGCACCGTACTGTTCCTCGGCCGCTTCGACGAACCACGCAAAGGCATGGCGGTGCTGCTGCGCGCGCTTCCGACACTCGTCGAGCGACACCCCGACGTCGAGATACTCGTCGTCGGACGCGGTGACGAGGACAAACTACGAAAGGAAGCGGGCGCGGCAGCGTCGCATCTGCGGTTCCTCGGGCAGGTCGACGACGAGGAGAAGGCGTCGGCGATGCGGAGTGCCGACGTGTACTGCGCCCCCAACCTCGGCGGCGAGAGCTTCGGGATCGTGCTCGTGGAGGCGATGGCGTCGGGTACCGCTGTGGTGGCCAGTGAGCTCGACGCGTTCCGGCGGGTCCTTCGCGACGGCACCGCCGGCCTGTTGGTGCCGATCGACGACGACGTCGCCCTCGCCGATGCCGTCGACGCGGTGCTGTCCTCGGACGATGTCAGGGACCGCGTGGTGCAGGCGGCGACCCGGGCTGTGGCGGAATACGATTGGCCGGTCGTCGCCGAGCAGATCATGCGGGTCTACGAGACCGTGACCGTCGGGGGACAGAAAGTGCGGGCGGCGAGCTGATGACACTGTCCGCGTTGACGATTCTGATCGTCGGTCTCGTCGCGGTACTGGTCCTGGTGATCGGGCTGTGGGCCTATGCGACGGCCAACCGCCTCGATCGGCTGCACGTCCGCTCGGACCTGTCGTGGCAGTCGCTCGACTCCGCACTGGCGCGCCGCGCCGTGGTGGCCAGAGCCGTGGCGTCGGCGACCAGGGCCCAGCTGGAGGACAGTCGGCGATTGGCGGCGCTGGCCGACGCCGCCGAACGCGCCGACCGCGCACATCGTGAGGCGGCCGAGAACGCGGTGTCGGTGGCGCTGGCGGCGCTCGATCCTGCCGATCTGCCCCCGCAACTGGTAGCCGAGCTCGCCGACGCCGAAGCCCGGGTGCTGATCGCGCGCAGGTTCCACAACGATGCGGTGCGAGACACGTTGGCGCTGCGCACGACCGCGGCGGTTCGTGCACTGCACCTGGGCGGAACTGCGCCCCTGCCGACGTACTTCGAGATTGCCGAGCGGTCGGCGTCCGACACCTTCGGGTCCGAGGGGCGAGCGGTGCAGCGCACCTCGGCGAGAGTCGTTCTCGTCGACGAACGAGGCCGGGTGCTTCTTCTGCGCGGCCACGATCCGACGGTTCCCGACGTGTATTTCTGGTTCACCATCGGCGGCGCCGTCGAGTCCGGCGAGAGCCTCCGCGAGGCCGCTGTCCGTGAGGTCCGGGAGGAAACGGGTCTGGGCGTGGCGTCGACCGAGTTGAAGGGGCCGATGTGGCGGCGTGTGGCCACGTTCCCGTTCAACGGAGTGCTCCTGCGGTCCGAGGAGCTGTTCTTCGCGTCGAGGACTCAGGAGTTCGAGCCCGAACATTCGGGATTCACCGACTTCGAGCGTCGAACGGTGACGGGCCACAAGTGGTGCACCGAGGACGACATCAGGTCACTCGCGGCGATCGGCGAGACGGTGTATCCGCAGGATCTCGCCGAACTGCTCGACGAGGTCAACATCGTGCTTGCGCGTAGAACCGAACCGGACGTACGCGCTATCCGCTGAGGCCGACGGACACGGCGGAACGGAGCGCTCGGTCAGGGGTCCAGCAATTCTCGACTGGCTATGGGAACAAATGCCAGTTCGGTCTACTCTCGGGCACGCCTCGCTTCGAGGTAGTCCCGTGTTCCCTCAGCTGCAGGAGAGTCCTTTGAGTACGCCCATCGTTCCCGCATCAGACGTCGAAGACAACGGCCGGGGGACAGCACGCGTCAAGCGCGGCATGGCCGAAATGCTCAAGGGCGGCGTGATCATGGACGTGGTCACCGCCGATCAGGCCAAGATCGCCGAGGATGCAGGGGCCGTGGCGGTCATGGCGCTCGAACGTGTTCCGGCGGACATCCGCGCGCAGGGTGGTGTGTCGCGGATGAGCGATCCGGACATGATCGACAGCATCATCGCCGCGGTGTCCATCCCCGTCATGGCGAAGGCGAGGATCGGCCACTTCGTCGAAGCGCAGATACTCCAGAGTCTCGGCGTCGACTACGTCGACGAATCCGAGGTGCTGACCCCGGCGGACTACGCCAACCACATCGACAAATGGAACTTCACCGTCCCGTTCGTGTGCGGCGCAACCAATCTCGGCGAAGCGCTGCGTCGGATCACCGAAGGCGCAGCGATGATCAGGTCCAAGGGCGAGGCGGGTACCGGCGACGTGTCCAACGCGACCACGCACATGCGCAAGATCCGCGACGAGATTCGCCGACTCACGTCGCTGCCCGAAGACGAGCTGTACGTCGCGGCAAAGGAACTTCAGGCTCCCCACGACCTGGTCGTGGAGGTCGCACGTGCGGGCAAGCTGCCCGTGACCCTGTTCACGGCCGGCGGCATCGCTACGCCGGCTGACGCTGCGATGATGATGCAACTCGGTGCGGAGGGCGTCTTCGTCGGATCCGGAATCTTCAAGTCCGGCAACCCGAAGGAGCGTGCCGAGGCGATCGTCAAGGCGACGACCTTCCACGACGACCCCGACGTCCTCGCCAAGGTCTCGCGTGGCCTGGGTGAGGCCATGGTGGGCATCAACGTCGACGATCTTCCGGTTGCTCACCGTTTGGCCGAACGCGGCTGGTGACGTCTCAGGCCTGGAGTATCGCGGGCCGGTCCGGGTGATCCCAGCGGACCACGACGTCCGCAGTCGGTGCCTCGTCGTAGAACTCGAGCAGCGGTGCAACCGTCCATGCGTCGGCCTCGGGGGTCCGGCGCCGCATGGTGGCTTCGCTGATCTTCAGGTGCACCGTCACCGCTGCATCGGGAATGCGTCCGAGGGCCGTCGGACCGGCGATCAGCAGAACATGGTCGGGAGCCGCGTCGACGAGGCTCGCCCTCGCGGACCGATCGGCCACCTCGTCCCAGAGCCGGGGTAGGAACGTTCCTCGGCCTCCGGGACGCATCGGGGCAACGACCTCACGCTCCACCGCGGCGAAGTCGAACCAGGCTGTCCGATAGGTCAACTCGTCGGTCCGAGAGTACTCGAATCGCAGTGAGGCGGGCCGCACGTAATCGTGGAGATCGATCACGTCACAACGCCGTCCGGACGCGCCCACGAGGTCACGGACCGTCCCGGCGAAATCGACCGGACCAGCAGCGTCGACGCCGTCGATCACACCGATTGCGCGGCGGCCGTGGGGAATTCGATCGGCCACTGCCCGGGCGAGTAGTTCCGGGAAAATCGGCACAGGCGTCGGCAGGTCTCGGTTCGGCACCGGTTCATCTTGCCTGTTTCCGCGCTTGTTAGCCTTCACCAGCAGCGACGAGAGGTGAACAATGGCCAGTATCGAGGACATTCTCGAATTGGAACGTATCGAGAACGACATCTTCCGTGGTCGAACCTTCCCGAGCATGTTGCAGCGGACGTTCGGCGGGCAGGTCGCCGGGCAGGCTCTGGTGTCGGCCGTCAACACAGTCGCCGACGACTACCGCGTGCACTCGTTGCACGGTTACTTCATCCGGCCGGGCAACCCCACGGAGCCGACCGTCTACATGGTCGAGCGCATCCGTGACGGCAGGTCCTTCTGTACGCGCCGTGTCACCGGAATTCAGGACGGCAAGGCGATCTTCACCATGTCCGCGTCGTTCCACGTCGACGACGACGGCATCTCGCACCAGGACACGATGCCCCGCGTCGTCGATCCGGAGACCTTGCCGGACCCGCGCACCCTTCCGGAGTTCGACAATTCGTTCTACGAGGAGTGGAAGGAATGGGACATCCGCAAGGTCCCCGATGAGCAGACCGAGAAATACCCGAGCCTCGCCGCCCAGCAGCGAGTGTGGTTTCGTTACCGCGATCGGTTGCCGGACAATCAGGTGTTCCACGTCTGCGCGCTCGCGTACATGTCCGACATGACCCTGATCGGCTCGGCGAAGGTCCCACACCCGGGCGTGGCGACTCAGACGGCGTCACTCGATCACGCGTTGTGGTTCCTGCGCCCGTTCCGCGCCGACGAATGGCTGCTGTACGACCAGACGTCGCCGTCCGCGGACTTCGGGCGTGCGCTGGCACAGGGCCGAATTTTCGACCGGCAGGGTCGCATGGTCGCCGCCGTAGTGCAGGAAGGTCTGATGCGCTTCGAGCGGGATCGAACGAAATCGGCCACCGATCCGTTCAAGCCCAGGTGACCGGGCCTCGCATCGGTGTACTCGCGTTGCAGGGCGACGTCCGAGAACACCTCGCTGCGCTGAGCTCGAGCGGCGCCGAGGCAGTCGCGGTACGCCGGCCCGCGGAGTTGGACGGCGTCGACGGACTCGTCGTTCCCGGCGGCGAATCGACGACGATGAGCAGGCTTCTGACGGTCTTCGAACTGCTCGAACCGCTGCGTGCCCGGCTGCGTGACGGACTACCCGCTTACGGATCGTGTGCGGGAATGATCATGTTGGCGAGTGAAGTTCTCGATACCAGAGAGGACGCCCAGCATCTCGACGCCCTCGACATCACCGTGCGGCGCAATGCCTTCGGTCGTCAGGTCGACTCCTTCGAAACCGATCTCGAGTTCGCTGGAATCGACGGCGACCCCCTGCGCGCGGTGTTCATCCGAGCGCCGTGGGTGGAACGCGTCGGCGACGGCGTGGAGGTCCTCGCCACCGTTCCCGACGGTCCCGCCGCGGGTCGCGTCGTCGCGGTGCGCCAGGGGCCCGTCATGGCCACCAGCTTTCATCCCGAGGTCACCGGTGACCGTCGCGTACACGGACTCTTCGTCGACCTCGTGCGTGGGGTCTGAGCGGCGACGTTCGCACGTTTGCGGACGTGTATGGAGTCGGTGCCGGTCGAGCACGCGTAAACTACGAACACTTGTTGTAAGTACGAAAGGGGCTCCATCGCATGAGCGGCCACTCCAAATGGGCCACCACCAAGCACAAGAAGGCGGTGATCGACGCCAAGCGTGGCAAGTCGTTCGCCAAACTCATCAAGAACATCGAGGTGGCGGCCCGCACCGGTGGTGGCGATCCCACAGGTAATCCGACGCTGTTCGACGCCATCCAGAAGGCGAAGAAGACGTCGGTTCCCAACGACAACATCGAGCGTGCGCGCAAGCGCGGCGCGGGCGAGGAAGCCGGCGGCGCCGACTGGCAGACCATCATGTACGAGGGCTACGGACCCAACGGTGTGGCGGTGCTCATCGAGTGCCTCACCGACAACCGCAACCGCGCCGCGGGCGAGGTTCGGGTGGCGATGACCCGCAACGGCGGCAACATGGCGGACCCGGGATCGGTGTCGTACCTGTTCTCGCGCAAGGGTCTGGTGACGTTGGAGAAGAACGGTCAGTCCGAGGACGACGTCCTGATGGCGGTTCTCGACGCCGGTGCCGAGGAAGTCACCGACAACGGCGACACCTTCGAGATCGTCAGTGAGCCAACCGATCTCGTTGCAGTCCGAACGGCGCTGCAGGAGGCCGGGATCGACTACGATTCGGCCGAGGCCAGCTTCCAGGCGTCGGTGAGCGTTCCCGTCGACGTCGACGGTGCACGCAAGGTGTTCAAGTTGATCGACGCGCTCGAGGACAGTGACGACGTTCAGAACGTCTACTCCAACGTCGAACTGTCGGACGAGGTTCTCGCGCAACTCGACGAGGACTGACCCGTCGGCGGCCGGTCGGGTGTCGCACACGCCCGCTCGGCCTGCCCTCCGCTACGCTATCGAACAACAGTTCGTAAGCGGAAGGTGAACACGTGCGAGTGATGGGCGTCGACCCAGGCTTGACCCGGTGCGGGTTGAGTTTGATCGAGGGCGGTTCGGGGCGCAGTGTCATCGCATTGGACGTCGATGTCGTGCGCACTCCGGCGGACATGGATCTGGCGCAGCGTTTGCTCCGAATCTCCGAGGCCGCGGAGTATTGGCTCGATACTCATAAGCCTGACGTCGTCGCCGTCGAGCGCGTGTTCGCGCAACACAACGTGCGCACCGCGATGGGCACGGCGCAAGCCGGGGGAGTGATCGCGCTCGCCGCAGCCCGCCGAGGCATCGACGTCTGCTTTCACACTCCCAGCGAGGTGAAAGCCGCGGTCACGGGCAACGGTAGTGCGGACAAAGCGCAGGTCACAGCCATGGTCATGCGGATTCTCGGACTGCAGACCGCACCGACTCCCGCCGACGCGGCCGATGCTCTCGCTCTGGGTATCTGTCACTGCTGGCGCGCGCCGATGATCGCAAGGATGGCGAAGGCCGAGGCGATGGCCAAAGAACAGCGGCGAAAGTACGAGGTACGGCTGGCCGAGGAGCGTAAAGCACGGGCAGCCGCGGCGAAGAAGAGCGCCCGAGCCGTAGCGGCTCGGGCTGTCGGAGAGGCGGGCGTCGGATGATCGCATCCATCCGCGGGGAAGTACTGGACATCGCGCTCGACCACGCAGTCCTCGAAGCGTCCGGGGTCGGATATCGAGTCAACGCGACACCCTCGACACTCGCGTCGTTGACTCGGGGATCCGAGTCCAGACTGCTGACGACCATGATCGTCCGCGAGGACTCGATGACCCTCTACGGGTTCTCGGACACCGAGTCACGGGACCTGTTCGTACTGTTGCTGACGGTGTCCGGTGTCGGGCCTCGTATCGCGATGGCCACCCTCGCCGTGCTCGATCCGGCGGCGTTGCGGACCGCCTTGGCGGACGGCAACGTCACTGCGTTGACGCGTGTACCCGGGATCGGAAAACGCGGTGCCGAACGGATGGTCGTCGAACTGCGGGACAAGGTCGACGCCATCGTCGGCGGAGGGGGAGCGTCCGCGACGCCGACCGCAGGCGCGAGCGGCGGCGCGGTGCACGATCAGATCGTCGAAGCCCTCACCGGACTCGGATTCGCGGTCAAACAAGCCGAGGACGCGACAGCATCCGTACTGGCCGCTCAGCCCGACGCGTCGACGTCGGCTGCGCTACGCTCCGCGCTCGCGTACCTGGGTAAGACGAGATGACCGACGACGCCGACCTCGAGGACTCACAGGTGACCGCGGAGGTCACCGCGGACGACGTCGACGTCGAGACCAGTCTGCGCCCGAAATCGCTGACGGACTTCATCGGTCAGCCGCGAGTGCGTGAGCAACTCCAACTCGTCCTGACCGGTGCGAAGCTTCGTGGCGGCACACCCGATCACATCCTGATGTCGGGCCCACCCGGGCTCGGCAAGACGTCGATGGCGATGATCATCGCCCAGGAACTGGGTACGTCGTTGCGACTGACGTCGGGGCCCGCGCTCGAACGGGCAGGTGATCTCGCCGCCATGCTCAGCAACCTCGTCGAGGGCGACGTGCTGTTCATCGACGAGATCCACCGAATCGCGCGCCCGGCCGAGGAGATGCTGTACCTCGCCATGGAGGACTTCCGTGTCGACGTGGTGGTGGGCAAGGGGCCGGGCGCCACCTCCATCCCTCTCGAAGTCGCGCCGTTCACTTTGGTCGGAGCCACCACCCGATCGGGCGCCCTCACCGGACCGCTGAGGGATCGCTTCGGCTTCGTCGCGCACATGGACTTCTACGAACCCGAGGAACTGCAGCGGATACTCGTGCGCTCGGCAGGCATCCTCGGCGTGCCGATCGACGCGGCAGGATGCGCCGAGATCGCCGGACGCTCGCGCGGTACCCCACGTATCGCGAACCGCCTGCTTCGCCGAGTGCGCGACTACGCCGAGGTGCGCGGGGACGGCACCGTGACCAAACAGACGGCGCAGGAAGCGCTCGTCGTCTACGACGTCGACCAGTTGGGTCTGGACAGGCTGGACCGAGCGGTTCTCAGCGCGTTGATCCGGAGCTTCGGAGGCGGGCCCGTCGGCGTGTCGACACTCGCGGTCGCCGTCGGAGAGGAACCGTCGACGGTGGAAGAAGTGTGTGAGCCGTTTCTGGTACGCGCGGGCATGGTTGCACGGACTCCCCGTGGACGGGTGGCGACGGCAGCAGCGTGGCAGCATCTCGGTCTCGTGCCCCCACCGGACCTCGCCATCGGCGGTATTTCCGTGCGAACGAACGAAGCTCAGCAGGGATTATTCGAGTAATTGCCCGGCAAAGCTCAGGAGCCGGACAAGTCGGCAGTGAGGTAATGGCACACTGGACCCGACGCACGGCACTCCGAATGCGCGCGACGAGCTCGCTATCGGACGCCGACACGACAAGAACAACGACACCTCTTAGGACTGACGTAGAAGATGGAACTGCTATTTCCGCTGCTGATCGTGGCGCTGCTCGTACCGATGTTCCTCAACGTGCGCAAGCAGAAGAAGGTCCTCGCCGACACCCAGGCATTGCAGGACTCGCTGAAGGTCGGTGACGAGGTCGTGACGACCGCAGGCCTCTACGCCCGCGTCGCGCTGGTAGAAGAGGACACCGTCGACCTCGAGATCGCCGACGGCATCATCACCACCTGGTCCCGGGCAGTCGTCCGTGAGGTTCTCCCACCGGAGACCGACGACGAGTTCGACGATCGTTCAGGCGACGCGATCACCGCACCCGACGACCTGTCCGGTGTGGAAGGTGCAGGACCGTCGCTCGACAAGACCGTGTCGTCGCAGCCCTCCGCCGACGACACCGTCGAACAGAGCACGCGTCGCCTCGACAAGGAGTGACTTCGCGATGATCTCAGCCGCTGTCGGACACGGTCCGGCAGCGGTTTCGCGTGCAAGGGTCCAGGCGCCCGGTATGCCCTGAACCTCCCGCGAGTCACCTCTCGTCACCTCACCCTCAAACGCCAAGAGGAGAATCACACACCGTGGCACCTTCAAGCGGATCGGTGCATCCATCCCGCTATCTCGCCGTGTTCGGCGTCCTGATGGCCGTTGTGTACGCCTTGGTCTTCTTCACCGGAGACAAGTCCCCCGAGCCCAAGCTCGGTATCGACCTCGAAGGCGGTACCCGTGTCACGTTGACGGCGCGGACGCCGGACGGCAGCGCGCCGAGCCGTGAGAGCCTGATCCAGGCACAGCAGATCATCACCACTCGCGTAGACGGTCTCGGTGTCGCGGGCTCGGAGGTGCTCATCGACGGCGAGAACCTCGTCATCACCGTTCCCGGTGACGACAGCTCGCAGGCACGCACTCTCGGCCAGACCGCGCGGCTGTTCATCCGCCCGGTGATTCAAGCTGCACAGCCCGCGGCAGGCGCCCCCGCGGGAGGAACCGAGCAGGCCCCGGCAGGTGGAACACCCGCCGAGACGCCCGCTGCCGACACTCCTGCGCCGTCCGGAGATGCGGTGCCTCAGGGTCGCCCGTTCCCGGCACAGGATCCCAGCGCGGTCGATCCGACACCCGCGCCCACACCCGCCGACCCCGCCGAGGATCCTGCTGCGGAGGACCCGGCTGCGGACGAGCCCGCGGGCACCGAGGCCGAGCAGGCCGCCGACCAGATCGCCGAGGCGAAGGCGCTTCGTCAGAGCGAGGACCCTCAGGTCCAGCAGGCTGCCCTCGCGACGATCGACTGCAACGCTCCCGACCCGTTGCAGGGCAACGACGACCCGGCCTTGCCGTTGGTCGCATGCTCCACCGACGGTGCCGCCGTGTACGTCCTCGGGCCGAGCATCATCGACGGTCAGCAGATCTCCGATGCGACCTCCGGATTCAACTCCCAGCAGTCGCGTCACGAGGTCAGCCTGAGCTTCGATTCCGAAGGCAGCAACACGTGGGCGCAGTTCACCGGAGCCAACATCGGCAGCCAGGCTGCGTTCACGCTCGACTCCAAGGTCGTCAGCGCGCCGGTGATCCAGGGCGCGACGCCAGCCGGTAGCGCAACGTCCATCACCGGACAGTTCACCGCCCAAGGTGCATCGGACCTCGCGAACACCTTGAAGTACGGATCGCTTCCGCTGTCCTTCGCGTCGTCGGAAGCCGAGACCGTGTCCGCGACGCTGGGGCTGGCTTCGCTCGAAGCGGGTCTGCTCGCCGGAGCGATCGGCCTCGCGCTCGTGTTGGTCTACTGCCTCGTGTACTACCGTGCGCTCGGATTTCTCACCGCACTGTCGCTGGTGCTCGCGGGTGCGATGGTGTACGGAATTCTCGTTCTGCTCGGCAGATGGATCAACTTCACCCTCGACCTTGCCGGCATCGCCGGTCTGATCATCGGCATCGGCATGACGGCCGACTCGTTCGTCGTGTTCTTCGAGCGCATCAAGGACGAGATCAGGGAAGGCAGAAGCTTCCGATCCGCCGTTCCGCGAGGTTGGACGCGTGCACGCAAGACGATTCTGTCCGGTAACGCCGTGAGCTTCATCGCCGCCGCGGTGCTCTACGCCCTGGCCGTCGGTCAGGTGCAGGGCTTCGCGTTCACGCTCGGCCTCACCACGATCCTCGACGTCATGGTGGTCGTCCTGGTCACCTGGCCGCTGGTCTACCTCGCGTCGAAGTCCAAGTTCTGGTCCAAGCCCGGCGTGAACGGGCTCGGCGCCGTCGCGCAGATCGCGCAGGAACGCAAGCGCGCCGCCGCACGTGCCATGGCAAGCAAATCCGCATCCGATGCTGCGACGAAGGGGGCCTGAGATGTCCGATTCATCCGAGAACACCGAGGGCACCGGGTCGGTCCTGCTGCAGGACTCCGGCGTCGATCAGAGCGCGCAACCCGCGCGTGGTTGGCTGTCGAGGCTGTACACGGGAACGGGCGCGTTCGAGGTCGTCGGTAGGCGCCGGTTCTACTACATCCTCACCGCGGCGCTCGTCCTGGTGTGCCTGCTCAGCATGGTCTTCCGTGGGTTCACCCTCGGAATCGACTTCGAAGGCGGAACCAAGATTCAGGTTCCCGCCGACGGCGGTGTCACCTCCGAGCAGGTGGAGACGGTGTTCACCGACGCTCTCGGGTTCGGCCCCGAAGCAGTGCAGACCGTCGGCTCCGGCGCGGCTGCCACGGTGCAGGTGCGTTCCGAGGCACTCGACGCAGGACAGGTCGACCAGGTGCGTCTTGCACTGTTCGACGCCTTCCAGCCGGTGGACAGCACCGGAACGGCGAGCCCCAACGCCATCAGCTTCTCCGACGTCAGCGAGACGTGGGGTGGGCAGATCACGCAGAAGGCACTGATCGCGCTCGTCGTGTTCCTGGTCATCGTCAGTATCTACATCGCGATCCGATACGAGAGGGACATGGCGATAGCAGCACTCGCCGCACTGTTCTTCGACCTGCTGGTCACCGCCGGTGTGTATTCGCTCGTCGGGTTCGAGGTCACGCCCGCGACGGTCATCGGCCTCCTCACCATCCTCGGGTTCTCGCTGTACGACTCCGTCGTGGTCTTCGACAAGGTCGAGGAGAACACGCGCGGAATCCTTCACCTGGGCCGGAAGACCTACGCCGAGCAGGCCAACCTGGCCGTCAACCAGACCCTGATGCGGTCGATCAACACCACCGTCATCGGCGTTCTGCCGGTGTTGGCGCTGATGATCGTCGCCGTCTGGCTGCTCGGTGTCGGCACACTCAAGGACCTCGCGCTCGTCCAGCTCGTCGGCATGATCGTCGGCGCGTACTCGTCGATCTTCTTCGCGACGCCGTTGCTGGTGTCCATCAAGGAGAAATGGGGTCCCGTCGCGGCCCACACCAAGAAGGTGTTGGGCAAGCGTGCCGAGGCCGCGAAGCGCGTAGGGTCGGACACTCCGGTCGTAGCAGGGTCGGGCACAGTCCCCGACGCGCCGGTGACCCCTCGGGTGGGCTCGCGGCCTACCGGAAAGCGTGCCAAGAAGAGGCGTTGATGAACGTGCGAGTCCAGAGGTCGCGGACGACGGCAGCGGTGGCGGTCGTCGCCGTCACAGCAGGCGCTCTCGCAGGGTGCTCGACGGCAGAGGACCAGGTCCCGTCCATCGGATACGCCGTCGACACGGTATTGACCACGTACAACGCCAATACGGTCGACGGCGCCGCATCGGCGGCCCGGCAGGCGTTCCCTCGGGTCCAGACCGGCTTCGGCTACGTCGGACCCGAAGGCGAAGCGCTCTCGGACAACGACGTGGGCGGGGTGTCGGTCGTACCGGCCGACGTCCTCACGGTGTCGTACACGATCGCGCCGCAGGCGACGTACTCCGACGGCGTCCCGATGACGTGCGACGACCTGGTGCTGACATGGGCAGCGAACAGTGGGCGCTTCGTGGCGGGGGAGAACGACCTGCCCCTGTTCGACGCTGCGTCGAGCGCGGGATACCGAGACATCGAACGAGTCGACTGCATCCCGGGAAGCAAGGACGCCACGGTCGTCTACCGTGCGGGTCGGAACTACGACGGCTGGCGGTCCTTGTTCGGCGCAACCGATCTTCTGCCCTCCCATGTGGCAGCTCGCGTCGCCGGGGTCCCCAATGTCGTCGACCCGATCCTGTCCGGCGACCTCGCGGCGGTCGGGAGGATCGCCGAGTTCTGGAACACGGGCTGGAATCTCGTTCCAGGACAGATCGACACGTCCCTGCTGCCGTCCAACGGGCCCTACCGCGTCGACTCCTACACCCAGGAGGACGGCCTCGTACTCGTCGCCAACGAGTCGTGGTGGGGGGTTCCGCCCGAGACCGACCGCATCGTCGTATGGCCGAAGGGAACCGACGTCGCCGCACGCGCAACCGAGGGCGACCTCGAGGTCGTCGATCACGGTGCAGGCGGCGACATCCCATCGGACGGCTTCGAGCGCACCGACTTTCCGTCCCACGGCGTGGAGCAATTGACGTTCGCGACCAGCGGTTCGCTCGCGGCGTCCGCTGCGCGCCGCGCAATCGCAGCGTGTGTGCCGCGGGAGCAACTGTTCGACGGCGTCGGCCACCCCGGATACGACGAGTCCGCAGGCATCGGCTCGGCCGTCGTCGATTCCCGACTCGTCCGTCCGAGCGCGCTGCTCTACGGACCGGTGGCCGCTACCGCGGACGGCCGTTACCGGCAAGCGGACGTCGCGGCGTCGACGACCGAGCGAAACAACGCCGATCTGGACAGCCTCACCGTTCGAGTCGGCTACCTCGCACCCGATCCACGGCGCGCACGGATCGTCGCCGACATCGCGGCCGCATGCGCGCCCGCCGGGATCACCGTCACCGACGCAGGGTCTCCGGACTTCTCGCCGAGTGCACTACGCACGGGGGCGGTCGACGCCGTTCTCGGAGCCACTGCGTCGGCCTCGGGACCGTCGGGAGCGGTGTCCGAGGAAGCGGCGCGCTACAGCGTGCACAGCGGGAACGGCAGCAACGTCGGTGGATTCACCAACGGCAGAATCGATGCGATCGTCGACGAGCTGGCGACGGCGCCGTCGGATGGGACCGTGCTGTCTCTCGCGACCGAAGGGGAACGGATCCTCTGGAACGAGATGCCCTCGCTTCCACTGTTCAACCAGCCTCGAACGTTGGCCGTGGCGGACGGTATGACCAACGTCGTCGTGAATCCGACGGTGGCGGGTGCAGGGTGGAACATGGATCGTTGGATACTGCTCAGGTGAACAGAGTTTCCGAAGAGAGAGCGTCGATCGCGTCGGACCACATCGACCGACTCACCCGATGGGCCGACGATTTCCCGGTCGACGGGGTGCGGTTCGCCGATCTGACGCCGGTGTTCGCAGATCCAGACGGTCTGAAGTCCGTGGTAGCGGCACTGGCCGAGGCCGGTTCGGGAGCCGACCTCGTTGCGGGAATCGATGCGCGCGGCTTCTTGCTGGGCGCGGGTGTCGCGTTGGAACTCGGCACCGGCATTCTCGCGGTCCGCAAGGCAGGCAAGGTCCCGCCACCCGTGGTGGCGCAGAGCTACGAACTGGAATACGGGTCGGCGGAACTCGAGATCCCGGCCGACGTCGACATCTCGGGCCGGAAGGTCCTGATCGTCGACGACGTCCTCGCCACCGGTGGCACCATCGCGGCCACCGCAGAGTTGTTGCGGGCCTGCGGCGCCGAGGTCGTCGGTGCTGCGGTCGCGCTCGAGATCGCGGTCCTCGAGGGTCGAGGCAAGTGCGAGGGCTACCCGCTTGTCTGCCTTCGGCAGGTCTGAGGACTAAAGTTGGTGAACACTGCTGTTGTCGAAGATCCGTAACCGAGGTCGGTGTCGGTCGACCGAGGGGCCATGAGCCAAGCGAACGAGAGCAGACCACGCGGCAGGAGGCGAACATTGTGACCCGTTACCTCGACCAACCCTTGCCGGATCGACCTGCGTCCGAATCGGAATCGGGAAAGGCGGCTACTGCGGACACTCCGCAGGCGACACCGGACTCCGCTCCGCTGGTCGTCGGAAAGGGCTCGGCACCCGCCGTCCCTACGTCCGCGTCCCGACGCGTCCGCGCCCGCTTGGCCAGGCGCATCACGGCCGGCCGCAACGCCGCGGTCAAGCCTGTCCTCGAACCGCTGGTGAGTCTGCACCGTGAGCTTTATCCGAAAGCGGATCTCGCGTTGCTCCAACGGGCATACGACGTCGCGGACGAGCGCCACGCCACCCAGATGCGCAAGTCCGGGGACCCGTACATCACGCACCCGTTGGCGGTGGCGAACATTCTCGCCGAACTGGGCATGGACACCACGACGCTGGTCGCGGCTCTCCTGCACGACACCGTCGAGGACACCGGCTACTCGCTGAAACAACTCACCGACGAGTTCGGTGAGGAAGTAGCGCACCTCGTCGACGGGGTGACCAAGCTCGACAAGGTGGTTCTCGGCACCGCGGCCGAGGGCGAGACCATCCGCAAGATGATCATCGCAATGGCCCGCGATCCTCGCGTTCTGGTCATCAAGGTGGCCGACCGCCTGCACAACATGCGCACCATGCGCTTCCTGCCGCCCGAGAAACAAGCACGAAAGGCGAAAGAAACCCTCGAGGTCATCGCGCCACTCGCACACCGTCTCGGCATGGCGACGGTCAAGTGGGAACTCGAAGATCTCGCATTCGCGATTCTGCACCCCAAGAAGTACGACGAGATCGTTCGACTCGTCGCCGATCGTGCACCCTCCCGCGACACGTACCTCGAAAAAGTGCGCGCCGAGATCAACGCGTCGCTGTCGGCCTCCCGCATCAGTGCGGCCGTCGAAGGACGACCCAAGCACTACTGGTCGATCTATCAGAAGATGATCGTCAAGGGTCGCGACTTCGACGACATCCACGATCTGGTGGGCGTACGCATTCTGTGCGACGAGATCCGCGACTGTTACGCCGCCGTGGGCGTCGTGCACTCGCTGTGGCAGCCGATGGCCGGCCGGTTCAAGGACTACATCGCGCAGCCTCGCTACGGCGTCTACCAGTCGCTGCACACCACGGTCGTCGGCCCCGAAGGCAAGCCGCTCGAGGTGCAGATCCGCACGAGAGACATGCATCGCACGGCCGAGTTCGGCATCGCCGCGCACTGGCGGTACAAGGAGACGCGCGGCAAACACGGCAACGACAACGCCGAGGTCGACGACATGGCGTGGATGCGCCAATTGCTCGACTGGCAGCGGGAGGCAGCGGATCCGGGCGAATTTCTGGAATCGTTGCGCTACGACCTGGCCGTCAAGGAGATCTTCGTCTTCACACCGAAAGGTGACGTCGTCACGCTGCCCGCGGGGTCGTGTCCCGTCGACTTCGCGTACGCCGTGCACACCGAGGTGGGTCACCGCTGTATCGGAGCCCGCGTCAACGGTAGATTGGTGGCGCTCGAACGCACGCTCGAGAACGGCGAGGTCGTCGAGGTGTTCACCTCGAAGGCCGTCACCGCCGGGCCGAGCCGCGATTGGCAAGGCTTCGTCGTCTCGCCCCGCGCGAAGACGAAGATCCGCCAGTGGTTCGCCAAGGAGCGCCGCGAGGAAGCACTCGAAGCGGGCAAGGACGCCATCGCGAAAGAAGTGCGCCGCGGCGGACTACCGCTGCAACGGTTGATGAACGCCGAGTCGATGTCCACGATCGCGCACGAACTGCGCTACGTCGACGTCTCGGCGCTGTACACCGCGGTCGGCGAGAGTCACGTGTCCGCGCAGCACGTGGTGCAGCGGTTGGTTGCTCACCTCGGCGGCGTCGGAGACGTGGAAGAGGAACTGGCGGAGCGGTCCACACCGTCCACCATCCCGACTCGTCCGCGTCAGGTCGGTGACGCCGGTGTGCTGGTGTCCGGCACCGAAGGGATCGTCGCGAAGCTGGCCAAGTGCTGCACCCCGGTGCCGGGCGACGAAATCCTCGGGTTCGTCACCCGCGGCGGGTCGGTCAGTGTCCACCGAACCGACTGCACCAACGCGAAATCGCTGGGCGAGCAGTCGGAACGGTTCATCGACGTCGAATGGGCCCCGTCGGCATCCTCGGTGTTCCTCGTCGCGATTCAGATCGAGGCGCTGGATCGGCATCGCCTGCTCTCGGACGTCACCAAGGCACTCGCGGACGAGAAGGTCAACATTCTGTCCGCGTCCGTGGCCACATCGGGGGACCGGGTGGCGATCAGCAAGTTCACCTTCGAGATGGGCGACCCGAAGCACCTGGGCCACGTCCTGAACGTCGTGCGCAACGTCGAAGGGGTGTACGACGTCTATCGCCTGACGTCGGCTGCCTGACCCCCACGTGAGTGGAAATGTAGGTCAGGACCTACATTTCCACTCACGGTCACTGAGCGGCGACGACCGACTCGATGGTGACCGCCGCGTTGGGTGGTCCGTCGTTGCCCGGTGTGGAGACTCCGGCCGCTGCCACCGCGTCCAGCGTCGCCAGTCCGGCGTCGTCGATGGTTCCGAAGACGGTGTACTGCGGAGGAAGGACGGAATCCTCGTAGACCAGGAAGAACTGGCTGCCGTTGGTATCGGGTCCTGCGTTCGCCATGGCGACGGTGCCGCGGGGGTAGACGACCGGGCTGGACAGCGCCGCGTCGCCGGCCGGGAACGCCGTCGTCGGGTACTCGTTGGCGAACTCGTAACCGGGGCCACGGTTTCCCTGTCCGGACGGATCCCCGCACTGCAGGACCTGTAGCCCTTCGGTGGTGGTCAGCCGGTGACAGACGGTGTCGTCGAAGTACCCCTGCGTGGCAAGTGACGTGAAACTGTTGACGGTGCAGGGCGCTTCGGAGCGGTCGAGCGACAGGCCGATGGGGCCCTGGCTCGTCGTCACCGCAACGTCGACCAGCCCGACGGTGGACACTCCGTACTGCTGCGGCGCGGTGTTCTCGCGAATCGCGGGCGTTGCCTCCGGGTACTCGCAGGTGGTGCTCGACACCTCCTGCGCAGGAACCGGGGGGAGGACTCCGAACAGGCTCAGATCCAGCGGCGGCTGAGTGGTCGGGGCCGCGGCACTGGTCGTGGCCGACGCGGACTCGGTCGTCGCTGCGGTACCGGAGTTGTCCGACGAGCAACCTGCCACGAGGAGAACGGACGCGCCCGACGCGGCGAGCACCGCTAACGTGCGCTTCACAGGTCGCTCACGACACTGGTGATGTCCACCGGAAGTGCAGGCTTGCCGTCCGCGGCTCCACCTTCGACGCCCGCCGCAGCGACCTTGTCCAGTGTCTGCAGACCGGTCTCGTCGATGGTGCCGAACACCGTGTAGGCGGGCGGCAGCGTGGAGTCGCCGTAGACGAGGAAGAACTGGCTGCCGTTCGTGCCGGATCCCGCGTTGGCCATCGCGATCGTTCCGCGTGGGTAACTGATCGGCTCGTCGGCGGCCGGGTCGCCTTCGGCGTACTGATCGGCCGGGAACTCGTCGGCGAACTGGTAGCCCGGTCCGCCCATGCCGGTGCCTGCGGGATCGCCACATTGCAGAACCTGCAAACCAGCGCCTGTGGTGAGTCGGTGGCACTGCGTGCCGTCGAAGTAGCCCTGGTTGGCGAGAGAGACGAAACTGTTCACCGTGCACGGTGACTGCGGATTGTTCAGCGTCAGGCCGATGTTGCCCTGCGTCGTCTCCATGCTGTAGCTGAGTGCTTCGTCACTCGTCGGCACGCCGTCGGTGCGCGGAGGAGTGTTCTCCTTCGCGGCGGGCTGTGCGGCCGCGGGGTAGCTGCAGTCGACGGTCTCGGGGAGCGGCTCGGCGCGGCCGTCGGCGATCAGTGTGTCGCCGTTGGGCGTCGACGACGCCGTCGTCTCGGGCTCGTCTCCGCCGCGAGTGAGGGCGAACACGACGGCAACCGCACCGACCACGACCACCACACCCAGCACCGATCCGGCGATGGTCAGCTGTTTACGCTTCTTCGCTCGTTCGGCTCGGCGTTCGAGTTGTCGCTCGAGCTTTCTCTTCGCTGCCTCGCGCCGCTGCTCGTTGCTGGGCAATTGCGTGTCCTCCCGCTTGTGTCGTCCGCCGGCTCGGCCTACGTCTCTTCCCGCCGGTCGGCGAGCCGAAACCGACCGTGAGTGAGTGTGCCATTACATCCTGAGAAGTTTCCGCTTGGCATGGCGGCGTCGTTCCGGGGGCGGACTGCGCACACGCAGGTGGACACGGTCCAACTAGGGTGGAACGGACCTTGGCGTACGAAAACTAGGAGCGGCAGCTGTGCTCGTCACCGGATTCCCGGCGGGAATGTTTCAGACGAACTGTTACGTGCTCGCCCAGGAGGGCTCGTCGGACTGCGTCGTGGTGGATCCCGGGCAGGATGCGACGGAACCGCTCCTGCGGTTTCTGGGTGAATCCGGGCTCACTCCCGAAGCGGTGTTGCTCACCCACGGTCACCTCGACCACACCTGGTCCGTGGAACCGGTGTGCGAGAAGTTCGGTATTCCTGCCTACATCCACGACGAGGACAGGTTCATGCTGTCCGATCCACTGCGTGGCACCGGCCCGACCCTCGCCGCTCTGCTCGGCGACGCGGAGTTCCACGAGCCCGAACGTGTGGTCGACCTGAACAGTGGGACCTCTCTCGAACTGGCAGGCATCGAGTTCGGTGTGCTTCACACGCCCGGCCACACGCAGGGGTCGGTCGTGTTCACCATCGACGTCGAGACACCGGACGGCACACTGGCGATCGCGTTGACCGGCGACACGCTGTTCGCGGGGTCCATCGGGAGAACCGATCTTCCCGGAGGTGACCACGAACAGTTGCTTCGCTCGATCGCGACGACGCTACTGCCGCTCGACGACGCCACCGTGGTGCTGCCGGGACACGGCGGGCAGAGCACCATCGGCCAGGAACGCGCCTCCAATCCCTTTCTCGTTGGACTCGCAGGCCCCGAACAAGGAAAACTGTGACCGTGAGCAAGCCGAGTACCTTTTCTGCGCCCAAGGGCATTCCCGACTACGTCCCCCCGAATTCCTCGGAGTTCGTCGCCGTCCGTGAGGGGTTGCTGACCGCGGCTCGCAACGCCGGGTACGGGCACATCGAACTGCCCATTTTCGAGGACACCGGGCTGTTCGCACGCGGTGTCGGCGAGTCGACGGACGTCGTGAGCAAGGAGATGTACACCTTCGCCGATCGGGGCGACAGATCCGTCACCCTGCGTCCGGAGGGAACTGCAGGCGTCATGCGCGCCGTCATCGAGCACGGCCTCGACCGGGGAGCTCTCCCGGTGAAACTTGCCTACGCAGGGCCGTTCTTCCGCTACGAACGCCCGCAGGCGGGACGCTATCGACAGTTGCAGCAAGTCGGGGTCGAAGCCATCGGAATGGATGATCCTGCGCTGGACGCCGAGGTCGTCGCCGTGGCGGACAACGGTTTTCGGTCGCTCGGTCTGACGGACTTCAGGTTGGAGATCACGTCGCTGGGGGACGACACCTGCCGCCCGCAGTATCGAGAATTGTTGCAGGAGTTCCTCTTCGGCCTTCCGCTCGACGAGGCCACCCGCACGCGCGCTCGGATCAACCCGCTTCGAGTCCTCGACGACAAACGTCCGGAAGTGCGCGAGATGACGTCGGACGCCCCGCTGATGCTCGACCACCTGTCCGACACTGCGCGGGCGCACTTCGACGAGGTGCTCGCACACCTCGACGCGTTGAAGGTTCCGTACGTCGTGAACCCGCGGATGGTCCGCGGACTCGACTACTACACGAAGACGACGTTCGAGTTCGTCCACGACGGACTGGGCGCGCAATCCGGAATCGGCGGCGGTGGCCGATACGACGGGTTGATGGCGCAACTGGGTGGCCAGGAACTGTCCGGCATCGGATTCGGGCTCGGCGTCGACCGAACCATGCTTGCCCTCGCAGCCGAGGGGAAGTCGGCCGGATCTCCCGCGCGCTGCGCCGTGTTCGGCGTTCCGCTGGGATCGGACGCGAAAGCGCGCATCGTGGCGATCGCAGGCGAACTGCGCGGCAAGGGAATCAGCGTCGATCTCGCCTACGGCAATCGTGGTGTCAAGGGCGCCATGAAAGCCGCCGATCGTTCCGGCGCACAGTTCGCCTTGGTTCTCGGCGACAAAGAGCTGGCCGACGGTAACGTCGTGGTCAAGGAATTGTCGACCGGGGAGCAGCACGACGTGGCACTGTCCGAGATCGTGTCGCACCTGGAGGCTCGACTTGGCCGGTGACGAGCGCGTCGACCTGGATCTGATACCTACCGAGCTGATCGTTCCCCGGCTCAGGAAGGTCGCGATCGGTGCGCTGGTGTTCGGTGTCCTCGTCGCCGTGATCACCTCGTTCTTTCTGCCTACCACCGTTGCGGTCGTCCTCGGCGTCGTCGTCGGAATACCGGCTGCGGCGTCGGCGTGGGTGGGCATCCGACGTCGAACATGGCTCGACGGCAACATCGTTCACGCCCGCGGTGGGGTGCGTACCCGCGCTCTGTCGGTGCCGAACTTGGTGTCGGCGGAGCTGCAGGTCAGAACGGCGCGGATAGATCAGATCTCGCTGCGCCTGTACGACGGCAACGTGAAACTGACTCTCGCGTTGGCGCTCTACACGAACGGCGGGGGCCGTGAGCTCCCCATTCTGTCGCTCCGCAAGCTCGCCGACGCATTGTGGACGAGTGAACTGGTGCCGGCTGCAGCGATCGCCTCGCTTCTCGTCGACCAGTTGAAAGCGGAAGCCCGCGACGCCGGGCTGGGGGAGCGGCCGCTCTATCGAGCGGCGGAGCTCGTCAAGGCGGCGGGCAGAACCCCTCTCGCCACCCTGACCGACCGTGAGGTCGCCGAGCTGGGCAACTAGCGGCTACGTGACCAGGAACGCATCGAGGACGACGGATTCTGCGGAGCGGGTGCCCGACGTGACGACCAGGGCGCGGTTCAGGTAGGTGAATTGCGGTACCGCCGTGGAGATTTCGAGAGTGCCACGGAAGTAGTAGGTCGCGGGGTCGACTTCTTCGGTTCCGGCGAGCGACTCGATGACCTCGGCCGGGCCGAACTGAAGACCGCGGAACGACAACGCGAGGTGACCGCCCTCGGCGAGCTCGAGAGTGATGTCTGCGGCGAACTCGGTGCGGCCGTCGACGCGCGTCACCCCGGCAAGGGACGTCGAAACAGCAACCGTCCCTTCGATGTCCGGTCCTGGAGCGGCGCCGCCGAGGATGGGCGTCACCACTCGTTCGCCGTCGGGTACCGAGCCGACGGCGATGGGGCTTCCCAGGCTGAGTCCGAGGCGGAGGATGGGTTCGAGTGTGGGAACGATCGGTGCGGTCACGCCTCCACCGTAGCGGCAGCCCCGATGCTGCCGTCCGCGTGACGCTCGTTCTCGGCGGCGCCGACCCGCTTGACACCGATGTAGAACACATGTTCGACTGTGTGCATGCGATGGGCGGGACAGACACTCGGCGCCGCGGACGACGGCGCACTGCCCGGTCTCGAGCGTGCCGGCCTGGTTCGCAGCGTGCAGACGCCCGAATTCGAGGGCATCACGTTCCACGAGGTGCTGTGCAAGAGTGCGCTCAACAAGATCGACGGTGATTCGCTTCCGTTCTCGTGGACGGTCAATCCTGCGCGCGGGTGTTCCCACGCGTGCACGTACTGCTTCGCCAGGCCCACCCACGAGTACCTCGACCTCGACGCCGGCAGCGATTTCGATTCGCAGATCGTCGTGAAGACGAACATTGCCGCGGTGCTTCGCAGAGAACTCGCGCGTAAATCGTGGAAGAGGGAGCCGGTTGCATTGGGCACCAACACCGACCCCTACCAGCGCGCCGAGGGGCGATATCGGCTGATGCCCGGCATCATCGGCGCACTCGTTGAATCCGGCACGCCGTTCTCGATCCTGACGAAGGGAACGCTGCTGCGGCGGGATCTGCCCTTGCTCGCCCTTGCCTCTCGCCAGGTCGACGTGCACATCAACATCAGTCTCGCCATTTTCGACGCCGGCCTGCAGAAGCAGATCGAGCCGGGCACGCCGAGCCCCAAGGCTCGTCTCGAGCTGATCAGAGCAGTCCGCGACGCAGGGTTGCCGTGTGGTGTCCTGGTGGCACCGGTGATTCCGTTCCTCACCGACGGGGCACGGCAGCTCGAGTCCCTCGTCGAAGCGCTCGCCGACGCAGGAGCGACCTCGGTGTCCGCGATGCCGATGCACCTGAGGTCGTCGACGAAGGACTGGTTCATGTCGTGGTTGGCGGAACATCACCCAGCGTTGGTTCGTCGCTACCGTCAGCTGTACGGGCACGGCGCATACGTGACACCCGAGTACAAGGCGTGGCTGCGAGGACGTATCGATCCTATGTTGGAGCGCCACGGATTCGATGTCGGCGACGCACGTTCCATGCCCAAGAACGTTCCCGTCGAACCGGATTCGCCTGCGTCGGAGGCGCGCGACCCGGCGCTCACCCTGTTCTGAGAACGCTCGTGTCTCGGGCTGTCACCGTGTGAGGGCGGCCGGACTGTTCAGGTCGCGGGCGGAGAACGTGTCGCAGGCACCGACCTGCCCGGTCCTGTACCCCGCCACGAACCACGCCTGACGCTGCTCCGAGGACCCATGGGTCCAGCCCTCCGGGTTCACCCGACCGCTCGACGCTTGCTGGATCCGGTCGTCACCGACCGACGACGCTGCCGACAGCGCATCGCGAACATCGGTGTCGGTGAGAGGTTCCAGGAAGGGTTGGCCGGTGTTCGGGTCAGGGATCAGCGCGGCGTGATGTGCCCAGACACCGGCGTAGCAGTCGGCCTGCAGCTCCACCCGAACCGCACCGGATTCGGCGCCCTGCGGATCGGCCTGTGCTCGTCCGATGTCGCCCAACTGATTCTGAATGTGATGGCCGACCTCGTGGGCGACGACGTATTCCTGCGCCAGCGGGCCACCGCTGGATCCGAACCGGTCGACGAGGACCTGGAAGAAGCTGGTGTCGAAGTACGCCGTCGAGTCGGCGGGGCAGTAGAACGGTCCGACCGCACTGGTCGCATTGCCGCAGCCGGTGTTGATCGAGCCGCTGAACAGTCGTACTGCGGGCTCGACGTAGTCCACTCCGGTCTGGGTGCCGAGCTCGGACTGCCAGACATCGTCGAGGCTCCCGATCGTCCCGACGATGCGGCAATCGACGTCACTGTTGGCGTCGGCCCCTGTCTGGCACTTGTCGAGCGAACCGTCGGTCCCGGCGGATTGCGACGAACTGTCCGTTCCGTCGGTCAGCTGCCCCAGGATCGATCCCGGGTCTCCGCCGAACAGCAGCGCCAGCACCAGAATCACCAGACCGCCCGCACCTCCTCCGAGCGCGATCTTGCCGCCTCGGCCACCGCCACCGGAGGACACACGCTTCGAGTCGAGTCGAGCGCCTTCTCTGAACGTCATGCCTCGTCATCCTTCCAGGAAGAACGTCCCCCCGGGCGAGTTGCACGGCCCGATCCGACGTTTGTCGAACTGCAGCTTCCCATGCCTGAAGCGGTATCGCGTTTCCTGTCCGGACGTCGCCTCCGTAGGATTGGTGACCGACGAACACGCTTTGTTCCATTTTTGTGAAAGGACACCAGTGCTGCGCACCCACCTCGCCGGCTCACTTCGATCCGAGCACGTCGACCGAACTGTCACCCTGACGGGGTGGGTTGCGCGTCGCCGCGATCATGGCGGTGTCATCTTCATCGACCTTCGTGACGCATCGGGCGTCGCCCAGGTCGTGTTTCGCGAGGGCGATGTGGCCGAGAAGGCGCACCGCCTGCGCGCCGAGTACGTCGTGAAGGTCACCGGCAAGGTCGAGGGTCGCCCCGAAGGCAACCAGAACTACGAAATCCCCACCGGTGCGGTCGAGGTCGATGCCACCGACATCGAGGTTCTGTCGGAAAGCGCGCCGCTTCCTTTCCAGCTCGACGATCAGCCGGGTGAGGAAGCGAGGCTGAAGTACCGCTACCTGGACCTGCGTCGAGAAGGACCCGGCCACGCAATCCGGCTGCGATCGCAGGTCAATGCTGCGGCGCGTGGTGTCCTGGCGCATCACGAGTTCGTCGAAGTGGAGACACCGACGCTGACGCGGTCGACGCCCGAAGGCGCCCGCGACTTCCTGGTCCCTGCACGCCTTCAGCCCGGTAGTTTCTACGCGTTGCCGCAGAGCCCGCAGCTGTTCAAGCAGCTGCTGATGGTCGGCGGTATCGAGCGGTACTACCAGATCGCCCGCTGCTACCGCGACGAGGACTTCCGCGCCGACCGCCAGCCGGAGTTCACTCAGCTCGACGTCGAGATGAGCTTCGTCACCCAGGACGACGTCATTCTGCTCGCCGAGGAGATCCTCGCCGCGCTGTGGAAGCTCGTCGGACACGACATCACGTCGCCCATTGCGCGCATCACGTATGCCGACGCGATGCGTCGCTACGGTTCGGACAAGCCCGACCTGCGGTTCGACATCGAACTGGTCGAATGCGCGGACTTCTTCTCCGCCACGGAGTTCCGCGTGTTCCAGGCGCCGTACGTCGGCGCCGTCGTCATGCCGGGCGGGGCGTCGCAGCCGCGCAAGCAGTTGGACAAGTGGCAGGAGTTCGCGAAGCAGCGCGGGCACAAGGGTCTGGCCTACGTTCTGGTCGGCGAGGACGGGACTCTGGGCGGACCGGTCGCGAAGAACCTCACGGACGAAGAACGGGACGGAATTGCCGCCCATGTAGGCGCGAAGCCCGGTGACGCGATCTTCTTCTCCGCCGGCGCCGTCAAGTCCTCGCGAGCTCTCCTCGGCGCTGTCCGAGGCGAAATCGCGCGCAAGCTCGACCTCATCGATCCGAAGGCATGGGCGTTCGTGTGGGTCGTCGACGCACCGCTCTTCGAGCCGACGTCCGACGCCACCGCGAGCGGCGACGTCGCGGTCGGCTCGGGTGCCTGGACCGCGGTTCACCATGCATTCACATCGCCGAAGCCGGAATCCATCGATACCTTCGACACCGATCCGGGCTCGGCCCTGGCGTACGCGTACGACATCGTGTGCAACGGAAACGAGATCGGCGGCGGAAGTATTCGTATCCACCGCAAGGACATTCAGGAACGAGTGTTCGCGATCATGGGCATCGGCCACGAGGAAGCGCAGGAGAAGTTCGGCTTCCTGCTCGACGCGTTCAGCTACGGCGCGCCTCCGCACGGCGGAATCGCGTTCGGGTGGGACCGCATCACCGCGCTCCTGGCAGGCGTCGACTCCATTCGCGAGGTCATCGCCTTCCCGAAGTCCGGCGGTGGCGTGGACCCGTTGACGGATGCCCCGGCAACGATTACCCCGTTGCAGCGCAAGGAATCCGGCATCGATGCCAAGCCGGAGAAGATTGCACAGGAGAAGAAGGACGACACTACGGACGCGCCTTCCGCGGAATAGAAGCCCACCGCAGCAGAAACCCCCGCAGCCGCCGGAGCTGCGGGGGTTTTTCTGTTCGAAGGCCTACGCCGGCGAGACAGCTCCCGCGGACAGGACGCGGTACGCGTAGGTCACCGCGATCACGCTCGTGGGAACGGTGAACAGAAGC
This sequence comes from Rhodococcus sp. 14-2470-1a, assembly GCF_002259425.1. NCBI lineage: Bacteria > Bacillati > Actinomycetota > Actinomycetes > Mycobacteriales > Nocardiaceae > Rhodococcus > Rhodococcus sp. 14-2470-1a. The sequence continues at coordinate 235,137 of NZ_NPFZ01000033.1, read as the reverse complement.
CCCAGCCCACAGGGCACTGCTCCGACGATGTTGATTCCGGCCACCGCAAGGTACAGCAGGACGAGCTTGCCCGGGCTGACACCGAGCAACCTGATGTTGGCGGTCAACGCAGTCACCGCCGATGCACCACGGTCGATGATGAAATGCGGACCGAACCAGATCAAGATCCCGAGAAGCAGACTGATCGACAGGGATGCCAGGGTGGGCAGCGACGGGGCCACGGCACTGATCAACGAGACGACGACTCCGAACAGGGTCAGCTGCACCAGGTTGGGCAGACGCCAGAACTCGCCGAAGCCGGGCCTCGCACCGTCCAATTCCAGCAACGCACCCCGGATGAGCAGGGCCCCGGCGAAGAATCCGATGACGCCGGCCACGAACGTGATCACGAGCAGGCCGACCGAGAATCCTCCGTCGGCGGTCGGAGCGAACATCGTGTTCTCGTACTCGGTCGAGCTCGAGATACTGGCGATGATGATGGCGAACAACACGACGTAGCCCAGGACGGTCACCGCCGCGAAGACCCCCATGAAGCCGAGCCACACGCCGATGTTGGCACCGAACTTCTTCCAGCCGTAGCTCAGAGCCGCGCCGACACCCAGCGACGTCGGTGGCGTGTAGTGCGGGTGCGAGAAGGGCGGCGATGCGTAGGGCCCTTGCGCGTACGGCGGTGGAGATTGGGACCCGTCCCAGGGTTGTGTCGACGGGTACGTGGGATAGCCACCGCCGGACGGCCCGTAGTCAGGCTGTTGGCCGTACGCGGGCGGCGGCCCGTAACCCGGTTGCGACTGGTTGTATCGAGGCTGGCCTGGATACGTGGGCTGGCCCTGATACGGGGGCTCCCCTGGGTACTGGGGCTGCCCTGGATACGGGGTCTGTCCTGGGTACTGGGGCTGCCCTGGATACGGGGGCGGTGTCGGATTTCCGGGCTGCTGAGGGTAGCCGCCGAGGCCCTGCTGCCGAGGGTCGTACGGTTGCTGGGTGTACCCCTCTTGCGGGTTCTGATCCTGCGGTGCGCCCTGCTCTGGATCCGGGGCGCCGACCCCGGTGTTGCTCGTACCGCCGCCGTCGTGGTCGTTCAACATCTCCCTCTCGCCGGAATCTTCCTGTCTGTCGTCGCCTGGACCGGCCCGTGTTCGGACGGTGGACCCAGGCGACGACAGAACAATACGGCGAGTGACCGACGATTTCGATACCGAGCAGTCTGATGCTCGAAATCGCGCCGGGATCTAGACCGCAGCCGTGCGGGACACGATGCGATACGCGTAGGTCGACGCGATGGCGGAGATCGGGATGGTCACGAGCAACCCGAGGAAGCACGGGATGGCTCCGAGGATGTTGATCCCGATGATGGCGAGGGCCAAGAGGAACAGTTGTCCTGCGTTCGAGGAGATCGCTCGGAAACTGGACTTGATGGCGGCGACGGCGTCCTCGTTGCGGTCGATGACGAATTGCAGTGTCCACCACGACAGGAAGGTCAGAACGAGACCCGGGATGACGAGCAGGACGAACCCGACCAGAACCATGATGGCGACGAGAACACTGGCGATGATGATCGAGGCGACGTTGGCGAACTGGAAGAAGGACCCGATGGCGGGCTTGTTGCCGTCGACCTCGTGCAGAGCGCCACGGATGAACGCGGCATTGATGATGTACCCCACGATCGCCGAGACGACGGTGCCGATGATCGACCAGATGCCGAACAACGCGGACACGTCACCCGAATTCCCCGAGCGACCGAAAACGAGGTTCAAGATCACCTGAACGACTGCGGCGATGACGACGATGCCGATCCAGACGCCTGCATTGTCCTTGAACTTGTTCCAGCCGAACGAGAGCGCATCACCGACGTTCAGCGTGGGCGGCAGGCCGACGCCGTGTCCGCCGTAACCCTGGCCGCCGTAACCCGGGGATGGCGGATAGTTGCCGGGCGGTGGTGGGTAGTTGCCGGGCGGTGGTGGGTAGTTGCCGGGCGGCGGGGGATAGCTGCCCGGAGGTGGCGGGTAGTTTCCGGGCGGTGGTGGGTAGGCGCCGGACGGTGGCGGATAGTTTCCGGGCGGCGGGGGATAACTACCCGGAGGCGGTGGGTAATTGCCCGGAGGCGGTGGGTAATTGCCCGGAGGCGGTGGGTAATTGCCCGGAGGCGTGTTACTGCCCGGGTGACCGGACTGCTCGGGATTGTTGTCCTTGCCGTCCTGGGGTCCGTTCGGTGGGTTCTCGCTCACGATGTCTCCTCATCAGTGGTCGATCGATTGTGCCGCACCGATCCGCGTCTGCGGACCGAACCGGCAGGTGAATCGAAGGGTGAAACGCAGCGAGCGGGCCCGCCGATGTGGAGGCGGGCCCGCTCGCTGATCGTTCAGCGGGTCACTTCGTGGTGATGACCTGGGTTCCGCCGGCGATCTCGTCGTGCTTGCCCTGCTTGGTCGGGCTGGAATTGATGGTCACCGCGATGACGATGTATGCAATGAACACCAGGAGTCCGCCGAGAAGGGGGACGACATTGAGAAGCATGAAGGCGTTGCGTTTCGCAGCCTCTGCCTGAGTTGGGTTGCCTCCGGCGACTCCCACCGTGCGCAGTCCCAGCAACTGCTTGCCGAAGGTTTGTCCGCGGGACGATTCGAGGAAGACGAAATACGAGAATCCGAGGACTGCGGAGATGATTCCGAAGAGGAGGCTGCCGAAGAACCCGGATGGAAGAATCACGTAGAAGACCGCGAGCACGATTCCGACGATGATGCCGTCGATGAGACGTGCGCCGAAACGTAGTCCGAGGCTCCCTGGTTGCCCGCCTCCGGGCAACTGTGAACCGGACCCGTATGCGGCGTTACCGCCGACCGGCGGCGGCGGGTAGTTGCCCGGAGGTGGTGGGTAGTCGCCGGGGGGAGGGTAGCTACCGGGAGGCGGATATCCACCGGCGTTTCCGGGAGGCGGGTACCCGCCGGCTGGGTTCTGGGGATACTGAGGCTGATTCGGATCCGAACCGTACTGAGGTCCGTTGGGCGGGTTCTCGCTCACTGATGTTCCCCTCGACTGACGTGATGTTGAGTCGTTGACAAATGTCTGGATTTCGACGCTGAGCGAACCGCACCCGGGGGTGCGTGTCAAGCACTACGCGCCCACCGCCCGTTTGGTTTCGTCGTCGATTCTCCACCGAGCGGGCACAGCTGAGGACCTCTAAGGTTGGTGGTTCTTACCGATTCTAGATTTGTGAGGGGCTCGCCGTGGGCATCAAGGTCGCTCTGGAACATCGAACAAGTTACTCGTTCGACCGCACGGTCCAAGTGTTTCCGCACGAGATCCGACTGCGGCCTGCGCCGCATTCTCGGACGCCGATCGAAGCGTATTCGCTGAAGATCGAACCTGCCGAGCATTTCGTGAATTGGCAGCAGGACGTGTTCGGAAACTTTCTGGCACGCGTCGTTTTTCCGGAACGAACCGATCACATGTCGATCACTGTCGGGCTCGTCGCCGACATGGCCGTCATCAACCCGCTCGACTTCTTCGTCGAGGACTGGGCGGAGCATTTCGGTTTTCAGTACGACAAGGCGGACCTGCCGGATCTGGAGCCGTATCTGCGGCCCGTCGACGAGGACGAAGAAGGAAGTGGCCCAGGGCCGGTCGTGTCCACGTGGGTGGAGAAGTTGGAGGCGGCGGCACGCGAACGCGGTGACACGCTGCGCACCATCGATTTTCTGGTGATGGCGAACCAAGCCGTCCTCGGCGACGTCGGCTACTCGGTGCGGATGGAACCGGGTGTGCAGAGCCCTGACCACACGCTGACCACAGCTGTCGGTTCGTGTCGAGACTCGGCGTGGTTGCTGGTGTCCGTTCTGCGCCAGATGGGATTGGCCGCGCGGTTCGTGTCCGGGTACCTCGTGCAGCTCGCGTCCGACGTGAAGTCTCTCGACGGTCCGTCCGGGCCCGCAGCCGACTTCACGGACCTCCACGCGTGGACGGAGGTCTACCTCCCGGGTGCGGGGTGGGTCGGGATGGACCCGACCTCCGGATTGTTCGCGGGCGAAGGCCACATCCCTCTGTCGGCGACGCCGCACCCGTCCACGGCGGCAGCCATTTCCGGCGCCACGAGCAAATGCACTGCAGAGCTGGACTTCTCCAACACCGTGGTTCGGGTACACGAGGACCCGCGCACGACACTGCCGTACACCCAGGAGCAGTGGGACGCCATCCGGCGGACTGCATCGACGCTCGATGCCCGCATGAGTGCGCAGGACATTCGATTGACGGTGGGAGGTGAGCCGACGTTCGTCGCCATCGAGAATCAGGACGCGCCCGAATGGAACACCACCGCCGACGGTCCGCACAAGCGAATCCTGGCCAGCGCACTCGCCGAGCGTCTGCGCACCATCTACGCACCCGACGGGTTGGTCCAACGCAGCCAGGGCAAGTGGTACCCCGGTGAGCCGTTGCCGCGGTGGCAGGTCGGTCTGTATTGGCGGACCGACGGTGAATCGTTGTGGAGCGACTCCGATCTGATCGCCGATCCGTGGCTTCCTGCCGACGAGCGGCCCGCCGACGTGGACAACTCCGCGTCCCGGGCTCTGGTGGAAAAACTGGTGGAAGGCCTGGGATTACCGGCAGAGCAGGCACGACCGGCGTTCGAGGATCCGTTGGTGCGGCTACTCGACTACGTCCGGCAGCCGTACGGCGATCCGCCCGTCGACGCCGACATCGAACCCGGCACCGACACCCCGGACGCCCGTGCGGCGTTGCTGGCGAAGCTCGAGTCCAGTACCGACGAACCAGCGGCGTTCGTTCTGCCCATCGGCAGAACTCCCGACGGCACGGGGTGGCGCAGCGCGGATTGGACTCTCCGCCGTGGTCGCATCGTGCTTCTCGAGGGCGACTCGCCCGCAGGCTTGCGGCTTCCGCTCAGTGCCATCTCGTGGACCGGTGGTCCGCCGGAGAATCCGTCGGACCCGACCGACCGCAAGGATCCGTTGCCTGCGCGTCAGATGACGCAGCGTCCACCTCGGCCCGTCGACCCGGCCGAGGCGCGATACGCGCGACTCGCACTGGCGAACGAGTCGAATCGGGGCGTCGTCGGCGGCAACGGCGTGACGGCGCTCGTCGCCGAAGTGCGGGAGGGCGTCCTGCATGTGTTCATGCCTCCCGTGGACCGGTTGGAGGACTTCGTCGATCTGGTCGCTCGGGTGGAGGACGCCGCGTCGGCGATCGAGACGCCCGTCGTCATCGAGGGCTACGGACCTCCGTCGGATCCACGCGTGCAGACATTGACAGTCACCCCCGATCCCGGCGTCATCGAGGTGAACGTTCAACCGTCGTCGTCCTGGGCGGAACAGAACGAGCTGATGGAGACGCTGTACCGCGAAGCACGCCGATCACGGCTGAGCACGGAAGGATTCGACAACGACGGCACGACGCGGGGGACCGGCGGCGGCAACCACATCACTCTGGGTGGCGTCACGCCGTCGGATTCGCCGATTCTGCGCCGACCGGACCTGCTGGTGTCGCTCCTGACTCACTGGCAGCGACATCCGTCGTTGTCGTATCTGTTCTCGGGTCGCTTCATCGGAACGACGTCGCAGGCGCCGCGGGCCGACGAGGGCCGCGAAGAGGCGCTGTACGAACTGGAGGTCGCGTTCAGTGAAATCCAGAGGTTGACGGGGTCGGACCGGACTGCGTCGCCGTGGGTGGTGGATCGCGCGCTTCGTCATCTGCTGACCGACATCACCGGCAACACACACCGTGCGGAGTTCTGCATCGACAAGCTCTACAGCCCGGACAGCACACGCGGCCGATTGGGTCTGCTGGAACTGCGCGGATTCGAGATGCCGCCGCACCACCAGATGGCGATGGTGCAGTCGCTGCTCGTGCGGTCGATGGTGTCGAGGTTCTGGGACACACCGCTCGACGCGCCGCTTATTCGGCACGGGTCGAACCTGCACGGCCGATACATGTTGCCGCACTTCGTGATCAGCGACATCGGCCGAGTCGCGGAGGACCTGAGAGAGCACGATATCGAATTCGACACCAGCTGGCTGGACCCCTTCACCGAATTCCGGTTTCCGCGGTTGGGGACCACCGTGATCGGTGATGCGGAATTGGAACTGCGCGGCGCGATCGAACCGTGGAACACACTGGGTGAGGAGTCGACGTCGTCCGGCACCGCCCGGTACGTCGACTCGTCCGTCGAGCGGCTTCAGGTGAAGATCGCCGGTGCGGACGATGGCAGATACATGGTCACGTGCAACGGGGTTCCGGTGCCGATGCTGCGGACCGAACGGCAGGACGTTCAGGTCGCCGGCGTCCGCTACCGGGCGTGGCAGCCGCCGAGTGCACTGCACCCGACCATCGAGGTACAGAGTCCGCTTCGGTTCGACCTCGTGGAAAAGCAAACGGGACGAGCAGTCGGAGGCTGCACCTACCACGTGGTTCATCCAGGTGGGCGGTCCTACGACGGGCCGCCGGTGAACTCGGTCGAGGCCGAGGCGCGCCGCAACGGTCGATTCGAGGAGGGCGGGTTCACCTCCGGCAAGGTGGACGTAGCAAGATTGCTCGAGTTGCAGGCGCGCCAATCGATCGACGTGACGGCGCCTGGCATGTTGGATCTCCGGCGTACGGGTGTCTACGCCGGCTAGTGGCCCGCGCGGCCACCCGCGACGCCCGACGGAAGGAATGACGACTCGATGGTGCCCGTGGATGCGACACCGAGCAGCGCGGCCCCTGTCGGCGCGTCGCCCGAGTCGGTGACGTCGTCGGGTGCGCCCGGTTCGACGGTCGGATTCGCGTCGACGGAAGCGGTCGAGGCGTATCGCAGCCGTCGGCGCGGGTTGCCGGGTTCGGACGACCGGTACGACGAACTGCTGAGTGACGGCGCCGGCGAGAGAGACGGGAAAGTCTCGGGCCTCCGTCGGCAGTGGTCGGAACTGATCGTCGGGCTCGATCGGGCCGGTCGCGGAGGCGAACGCGCCCTGCAGAATCGAGTTCGCAGCCTCGTCGACGAGCACGGGATCACGTACAACCCCGTGTCGGTGGGGGCGTCCGAGGCGCTCACGACTCCGGTGAGGTGGGGCCTCGACGGCATCCCGCTGGTGCTGGCCGCCGAGGACTGGGATGTTCTCGAGGCCGGACTGATCCAGCGCGCGCGTCTGCTCGATGCAGTTCTCACCGATCTCTACGGCGACATGCGCACGGTCACCGACGGTGTGATTCCTCCGCAACTGGTGTTCGGCGACCCCGGGTACGTCCGTGAGGCGCACGGGATCACCGTGCCAGGTCCACGGCAACTGTTCTTCCACGCCGCCGACGTGGGCCGGGCATCCGACGGTCGGTTCCGAGTGGTCGCCGATCGAACACAGGCGCCGTCGGGAATCGGGTACGCGCTCGCGGACCGCCGTGTGATGTCGCGGGCGACGCCCGAGTTGTTCCAGGACACGAATCCGCGCCCGTTGTCGACGTTCGCTCGCGCTGTCCGGTCTGCGCTCATCGACGCCGCCCCCGCGGCTGCCGAGGACCCCGTCGTCGTGGTCCTCAGTCCCGGATCGCACTCGGAGACGGCTTTCGACCAGGCGTACCTCGCCACTGTGCTCGGGTTCCCGCTGGTGGAGAACGCCGATCTGGTGGTGCGCGACGGATGCCTGTGGATGCGTTCGCTCGGCAAACTTCGCCGGGTGGACGTGGTCCTGCGGCGCGTCGACGCCGAGTTCACCGACCCGTTGGATCTGCGTCCCGATTCGCGGTTGGGTGTCGTGGGGCTGGTCGAGGTTCTACGTCGCGGTGCAGTCACCGTGGTCAACACCCTCGGCAGTGGTGTGCTCGAGAATCCGGCACTTCCTTCTCTTCTACCCGCGCTGAGTCGTGCGTTGCTCGACGAGGACCTGCTGCTCGAGTCGACGCCGTCGATCTGGGGCGGGGAGCAGCACGGGGTCTCGCGTCTGACGGCAGGCGTTCGCTCGTTGATCTTCCGATCCGTGACGACTTGTGACACCGTCGTCGGCCACGACCTGACCGATGCCGCGGCAGGCGAATTCGTCGATCGTCTGCGTGCCGAGCCGTGGACGTGGGTCGGTCAGGAAGTCCCCGAGTTCTCCAGTGCACCCGCCGGGTCGGGTTTCGGCGGCACGATCGGTGCCGCCGAAGTCGGGATGAGGCTGTTCAGCGTCGCCCAGCGAACGGGATACACGCCGATGACGGGCGGCCTGGGGCAGGTCCTGGTCACCTCGCCCGTGGCGGACCCGCTGATCACGGTGGCGTCGAAGGACGTGTGGGTGCGTTCCGCCGAGCGGGTGACCACGGCCGATTCGGCTGCCCACACGCCGCCCGCCTCGGTCGAGGAATTGCCGCAGTACGCGGCGACCGAGAACGTCGACGTCGTCAGCTCGCCCCGCGTGCTCGGCGATCTGTTCTGGTTCGGGCGCTACAGCGAACGCGCCGAGGACATGACACGTCTGTTGATCGCGGCGCGCGAACGACACCAGGATTACCGCTCGATGCCGTGGCTGGACGGCAGCGACAGCCTGCCCATCCTGCTGCAGGCCGTGACGAAGGTGTCTCGTACCGGCCCCGGCTTCTTCGACGAGGACGTCTGCGCCGACGCGGTCGCCGAGCTTCGGTCGCTGATGCTCGACGTGGACCGACTCGGCTCGGTCGCACAGTCGGTGGATCGTCTGCAGCAAGCCGCGCGAGGTGTCAGGGATCAGCTGTCGAACGACACCTGGGCTGTTCTGAGCCGGATCGAGGCAGCGCTGGGCGAGCTAGCCGACACCGACACCGCCGACGGCGCACAACTGGCGGCGTCGCAGTCTTCGGTGCTGCGCGGTCTGCTGTCACTGTCCGGTCTGGCGTCCGAGTCGATGGTGCGTGACGCGGGCTGGTACCTGATGGACTGCGGCCGCCGGATCGAGCGCGGGCTTCAGCTGACGGCACTGCTGTCCGCCACGCTGAGCCATGCGTTGACACCGTCGACCGAGCAGGCGGTCATCGATTCCGTGCTCGGCGCGGCGGAATCGTCGGTGATCTATCGTCGCCGCAACCGGGGCCGTGCACGCCCCGCCGCCGTCGCGCAGCTGCTGTTGTTCGACGAATACAACCCACGATCGTTGGTCTATCAGTTGGATCGAGTCAAGGACGATCTCGGAGCGCTTCCCGACGCGTCGGGCACGTCGCGGGCGGAACAACTCGTCGAACAGATCGCGGTGCGGCTGCGACGCGTGGATCCGGGCGACCTCGAAAGCGTCGACGCCTCGGGCAGGCGGGTGGACCTCGTCGAGTTGGTGGACGGCATTCACGATCAGCTCGAGGAACTCTCTCGTGTGGTGCTTGCGACGCACATGGTGCTTCCCGGCGGGACTCAGCCGCTGTGGGGGACGGTCGGCGGTAACCTCTCGCAACGTCAGACGACGGGAAGTGGTGATTTCCGATGAGCAGGCGGTACAGAATCCGGCACATCACCACCTACACGTATTCGGATCGCGTGACCTCGTCGTACGGACGCGGGTTTCTCGCTCCGCGGGAGTTCGAGGGTCAGCGTTGCCTCGAGAAGTCGGTCGAGGTGCAGCCGGCGCCGACGGATCAGTCCTACGGCGTCGATGTCTTCGGAAACGAGGACGTGTACTTCCACGTGACGAGCGACCACGACAGACTGGTCGTGACCGCCGATTCGCTCGTGGAGGTCGACGAGCCGTCCACTCGGGACCTGGAGTCGGGTGCGACGGAACCGTGGGAGACGGCCAGGCCGCAGGCACCGGGGGAGTACACCGCGTCCGGTGCACGTGCCACGGCCGTGGAGTTCGTTCTCGACCTCGTCACGCCGGAGATCACCGACGGCGTCGTGGCGTACGCGGAGGCGAGCTTTCCGGCAGGTCGGCCACTCCGAGAGGCGATCGTCGATCTGACGCACCGCATCTTCACCGATTTCACCTACCAGTCCGGCTCCACGACGGTGTCGACGAAAGTCGCGGACGTGCTCGAGGCGCGATCGGGCGTGTGCCAGGATTTCGCCAGGCTCGCGATCGCGTGCCTGCGGGCGAAAGGTCTTGCTGCTCGATACGTGTCCGGCTACCTGGCCACCGAACCCCCACCGGGCAAGGAACGGATGATCGGGGTGGACGCCACCCACGCCTGGGCTGCCGTGTGGACCGGCGCGGCTGGATGGCTCGCCTTCGACCCGACCAACGACCAACTCGTCGACGAGCGGTACACGACGGTGGCGTGGGGCCGTGACTACGCCGACGTTCCGCCACTACGAGGCGTCATCTACACCGAGGCGGAGGAAAGCAGCATCTCGGTGTCCGTGGACGTCGCTCCGGTCGGTTTTCCTGCGTCGTGACGAAATCGGTACGTAGGTTCCTCCAGTAGGTGCCGTCAGGCGCCACAGTCTGTCGGAACTACCGGGTATCTTGGTAGCCGATGACCGCAACATTGGCAGACCCTGTATCCGAGGTGGTGGCCGCCGCTCAGCACCTGCTGACGAGGCGCACCGGCGCACCTGTCAGGCTGGTGGACCCAGTCGATCTCGGAGGCAGTGGTCAAGCAACCGTCCTCCGAGTTCGGGTGGCGGAAAACCCCTTTCAGCTGCCACGCACTCTCGTGATCAAGCAGGTCAGGGAAGCGTCTGCCGATCTCGGTCCCGAGGTCGACTCGGCGGCCGACACCGAGTCCGGTGGCCCCTCCGCGTTTCTTCGGGAAGCCGCGTCGTATCAATTCGCCACGGCACTCGCCACCGACAGCAGGCCAGGTCCGGATCTGCTCGCCTACGATCTGGGTGCACGTCTGCTGATTCTCAGCGATCTCGGCGACGCGAGCCCCATCACGGCGCTACTGAAGCACTCCGATGCAGCGTCGGTCACCAACTCGCTGATGGCCATGGCGCAGGCGCTCGGGCGTATGCACGCTGCGACGGTGGGCCGAGAAGACGATTTCGCGGCACTGCTCCGTCGGGCCGGTGTACCGACCAGTGCCGACGGTATCTCGGCGCAGATCCCCGACGCGCTCGTCGCCGTCCCCCGGATGCTCGAGGAGGACCTCGGCATCACCGACACTCCGGATGCTGTGCGTGAACGCGTCGAGCGCAGCGGCCGTCTGTTCGCCCACGGTGCGTTTCGTGCTTTCAGTCCGTCCGACCTCTGCCCGGACAACATCCTCGTCAACGAGGAAGGTGTCCGCTTCCTGGACTACGAGTGGGGTGGCTTCCGCGACGCCACACTGGACATCACGTACGCGCTGGCGTCGTTCCCCGGCTGCCTGTGCCACTTCGAGCTGTCCGCCGACCGAGCGCAGGCCATGATCGACGCGTGGCGCGCCGAGGTCGTCGGCATCTGGCCGCATCTGGCCGACGACGGTGTTCTGGCGTCGAAGATCCTGGATGCGCAGCTCATCTGGGTCTGGTTGACGACGTACTGGTTCCTCCCGAACGACCACACCCGTATCGCTGCTGCGCGCGCGCATCATCTGTCGGTGCCGCGTTCGGATGCGCTCATCTCTCGATGGAACGTCCTCGTCGACCAAGCAACTCGGACGGGTGACACCGATGTCGCCGCGTTCGCCCTCCGCGTCGTCACGGCGCTGGAGAGCAAGTGGGATCGCTGATCGGGGAATGAACGCGAGTTTCGGCTCCGGTCTCGACGACAACGACGAACACGGTCTGTTCGACGCGCCGACCGACGAGCCATCCACCCCGGGTGAGCTGGATTCGGTCCTCGAACAGTCGTTTCAGGCGCGTCCGTACACGCCACCCGAGGCGCCGTTGGCGGTGCGGATGCGCCCCGTCACGCTGGACGAGGTCGTCGGCCAGAGCCATCTGCTCAAGCCGGGAGCACCGCTGCGCCGGCTCGTCGACGGTTCCGGCGCGTCGTCGGTCATGCTCTACGGACCTCCGGGGACGGGCAAGACCACGCTCGCCTCGCTCATCTCGGGCGCAACCGGACGAAAGTTCGAGGCCCTGTCCGCGTTGTCGGCCGGCGTGAAGGAAGTCCGCGGGGTCATCGATCTCGCGCGACGTCGATTGACTGCGGGTGAACAGACCGTCCTCTTCATCGACGAGGTACACCGGTTCTCCAAAACACAGCAGGACGCGTTGCTCGCCGCGGTGGAGAACCGCATCGTGCTTCTGGTCGCCGCGACGACGGAGAATCCCTCGTTCTCGGTGGTGTCACCGTTGCTGTCGAGGTCGCTCGTGCTGCAGTTGCAGCCTCTCGCGTCGTCGGACATCGAGATGTTGCTGACCCGCGCTGCGAACGATCCACGCGGACTCGACGGTGCGGTGTCCATCGACGAGGACGCGATGGAACATCTCGTCCGACTCGCTGCAGGTGATGCCCGACGCGCACTGACCGCGCTGGAGGCAGCGGCGGGTGCGGCTACCGGGCCGGTGCTGGATCTGGCGACCGTCGAAGCGAGCGTGGACAAGGCGGCGGTGAGGTACGACCGCGACGGAGACCAGCACTACGACGTCATCAGCGCGTTCATCAAATCGATTCGTGGGTCGGATGTCGATGCGGCACTGCATTATCTGGCACGGATGATCACGGCAGGGGAGGACCCTCGGTTCATCGCCAGGCGACTCGTCGTTCATGCGAGCGAGGACGTCGGTATGGCAGACCCCACTGCGCTTCAGACCGCGACGGCCGCCGCGACGGCGGTGCAGATGATCGGTATGCCGGAGGCGCGGCTGGCGCTGGCTCAGGCCACCATCCATCTGGCGACGGCACCCAAATCGGGTGCTGTGATCGCTGCACTCGGTGCGGCCATGGCCGACGTCGCGGCAGGGAAGTCCGGCACCGTCCCTCCTCATCTTCGTGACGGCCACTACAAGGGCGCCGAGGCGCTCGGCAACGCGGTCGGATACAAGTACCCGCACAACGATCCCGGTGGGGTTCTTCGTCAGCAGTACCCGCCCGACGAGCTGGTCGGGGTGAACTACTACGAACCCACCGATCACGGAGTCGAACGGGAGATCGGCACACGCGTCGGCAAGCTCCGCAGGATCGTGCGCGGTGGATGACGCGCAGGTCGCGGCGCATGCGCGGGCGCCGTGGTTCTCCGGTTAACCTGTACCAGTGCAAACCCATGACATTCGCAGGCGTTTCCTCGACCACTTCGTGAAGGCGGGGCACACCGAAGTGCCCAGTGCCTCGCTCGTGCTCGACGACCCCAACCTGCTGTTCGTCAATGCGGGCATGGTGCAGTTCGTTCCGTACTTCCTGGGTCAGCAGACTCCGCCGTACGCAACGGCCACCAGCGTCCAGAAGTGCGTCCGCACACTGGATATCGAGAACGTCGGGATCACGACGCGCCACAACACCTTCTTCCAGATGGCCGGCAATTTCTCGTTCGGCGATTACTTCAAGCGTGACGCCATCAAGTTCGCGTGGTCGCTGCTGACGGGAAGCGTCGAGGACGGTGGCTACGGGTTCGATCCCGAGCGCATCTGGGTGACGGCGTACCTCGACGACGACGAGGCAATCGCGCTGTGGAAGGAACTCGCCGGGATTCCGGACGAGCGGATCCAGCGTCGCGGCATGGCGGACAACTACTGGTCGATGGGCATCCCCGGGCCGTGCGGTCCGTGCTCCGAGATCTACTACGACCGTGGCCCCGAGTACGGAGTCGACGGTGGTCCCGAGGCCGACGAGGATCGCTACATCGAGATCTGGAACCTCGTCTTCATGCAGAACGAGCGCGGCCAGGGGATCAGCAAGGACGACTTCGAGATACTCGGTCCGCTGCCGAAGCAGAACATCGACACCGGCATGGGCGTCGAGCGTGTCGCGTTCCTGCTGCAGGGCGTCGACAACGTGTACGAGACCGACTTGGTACGTCCGGTCATCGCCAAGGCCGAGGAACTCAGCGGACGCACGTACGGCGTCGATCACACCGACGATGTTCGTTTTCGTGTCATCGCGGACCACGCCCGCACGGCGGCACTGCTGATCTCCGACGGAGTCAACCCCGGCAACGACGGACGCGGTTACGTACTGCGGCGTCTGCTGCGCAGAATCGTGCGGTCCGCACGTCTGCTCGGTGCACCGGATCAGACGATGGCTCAGCTGATCACCGTCGTCCGAGACACGATGGCCGAGTCGTACCCCGAGTTGGTCTCCGGGTTCGACCGCATCCTCAACGTCTCGGTCGGCGAGGAGACGGCGTTCCTGAAGACCCTGACTTCGGGGTCCAAGCTGTTCGACACGGCCGCGGAGACGGTCAAGTCCTCGGGCAGGAAGACGATCGGCGGTGCCGAAGCGTTCGCGCTGCACGACACCTACGGATTCCCGATCGACCTGACGCTCGAGATGGCGTCGGAGGCGGGGCTGACCGTCGACGAGGACGGGTTCCGGTCGCTCATGGCCGAGCAACGTCAACGCGCCAAGGACGACGCCCGGGCCCGCAAGCATGCGCACACCGACCTGTCGGTGTACAAGGATTTCGTCGATCGTGGGCCGACCGAGTTCACCGGGTTCGACGAGTTGTCCTCGGAGGCGAACGTTCTCGCCCTGATCTCCGGCGGCGTCCGTGTCCCGACGGCCACTGCCGGGGAATCTGTCGAGGTGATCCTCGACCGGAGTCCGCTGTATGCGGAGTCCGGTGGTCAGATCGCGGACATCGGCACCATCACGGCGCCTGGACTGTCGGTCGAGGTCGACGATGTGCAGAAGATCGCCAAGAAGGTGTGGACGCACAAGGTGACGGTGCAGACAGGGCAGATCACCGAAGGCGACGTGGTACGTGTGTCCGTCGATCCGGCGTGGCGCAAGGGCGCGACGCAGGGCCACTCGGGTACGCACATGGTGCACGCCGCACTCCGACAGATTCTGGGCCCCAACGCAACTCAGGCCGGTTCGCTGAACAAGCCCGGCTATCTGCGGTTCGACTTCTCATGGCAGGGTGCGCTGACGGAATCGCAGCGAAGCGACATCGAAGCCGTCGCGAACGATGCGATCGGCGCCGACTTCGCGGTCAACACGTCCGTGACTGATCTCGCGAGTGCCAAGGCGATGGGCGCGATGGCGCTGTTCGGTGAGAACTACGGCGACGAGGTGCGTGTCGTGGAGATCGGCGGGCCGTTCTCGATGGAGCTGTGCGGCGGCACGCACGTCGAGCATTCCTCGCAGATCGGGCCCGTCACATTGCTGGGAGAGTCGTCGGTCGGGTCGGGTGTGCGCCGCGTGGAGGCATTCGTCGGACTCGATTCGTACCGGTACCTGGCGAAGGAACGTGCGCTTCTCGCGGGAGTCGCGTCGTCCCTGAAGGTTCCGAGCGAGGAAGTGCCGGCCCGAATCGAGACGCTGGTGGAGAAGCTCCGCGTGGCGGAGAAGGAGCTCGAGGCCGTCAAGGCTGCTGCGGTTCTGTCCTCGGCCGGGGATCTGGCCGCCGGCGCGGAGCGGATCGGCAGCGTTCGGGCGGTCATCTCTCGGGCACCGGACGGTGTGGGCGGAAACGACCTGCGGACCCTCGCGACCGACGTACGAGGCAGGCTCGGCAGTGACCCGGCGGTCGTCGTGCTGTTCGGCTCGGTGGACGGCAAGGTGCCGTTCGTCGTCGTCACCAACAAGGCCGCTCAGGACGCAGGCGTGAAGGCAGGCGAACTCGTCGGCAGTTTCGGTCCGGCGATCGGCGGACGTGGCGGCGGTAAAGCCGATTCCGCGCAGGGTTCCGGATCCGATCCGGACGGCATCGCCCAGGCCCTCGTGGCCGTCCGTGCTCGTATCTCCGAAGCAGTCGACGCCTGATCGTGAGTGAATCCACAGCCCGATCCGGCGCCGGTCGGACGCCGGATCGGCCAGGGTTCGACGACCCGGGACCAGGGAGACGGCTCGGGATCGACGTCGGCAGTGTCCGTATCGGTGTCGCATCGAGCGACCCGGGATGCGTACTGGCCACTCCGGTCGAGACCGTGGCCAGAGCCAAGGCGAAAGGCGCGGACGCATCCGATGTCGCTCGTGTCGTCGAGCTCGCCCGCGAATACGAGGTCGTCGAGATCGTCGTCGGGTTGCCGCGGACGTTGCGCGGCGAGAGCGGCTCCGCCGTCAAAGCAGCCCAGGGTTTCGCTCGCGTACTCGCACGGCACATACCGGACGTTCCGATCCGTATGGCCGACGAACGACTCACCACGGTGACGGCGTCGCGTGCGCTGCGCGACAGCGGCGTTCGCGCGAAAGCCCAACGCGGCGTGATCGATCAGGCCGCGGCCGTCGCAATCCTTCAGGGATGGCTGGACGAACGTTCGGCGCATCTCGCTCGGCAAGAACACCCAGTTTCCACCCCGTCGGAAGAGCAGAGTCGCATCCCGGAGGTCGGCGAGTGAACTACAGGCAGCACGAGGACGAGGCCCACACCGATCCGATCGGCTACCCGACCGGGGAGGGCAGCGAGTTCCATCGTGCCGTACACGAGGGCGCTGCCCCCAGAGGCCTGCCGCAGGAGGTCGGCCGGAGCAGGGCGCAGACAAGGCACGCACGCAAAGCCGGTAGCCGGCGCAAGCGCGGCCGCATCATCGGGGCCACACTCGGCCTCGTCCTGATTCTCGTGCTCGCGGGCGGAGGCTACTTCGTGTACGACCGGTTCTCCGGTGGCGCTGTCGTCGCGGAGGATTACCCGGCCGGTGCCCGCGGAGACTCCGTCGTCGTCCGGGTCCATCCCGGTGACACGGCGCAGCAGATCGGCGGCGAGGCCGTCGCCAAGGGAGTCGTCGCCAGCGAGGGGGCGTTCATGGGCGCCGCAGTCCAGAACTCCGCGATGGCGTCGGTGCAGCCGGGTTACTACCTGCTGCCCAGCAATGTGCCGGCATCCGAAGCCGTCGCCACTCTGGTGGACCCGGCGTCGCGCGTCGGAAGTGTGGTGATCTCCGAGGGACGCCAGCTGCACGACTCGCGTGACGTCAACACCGACGCGGTCAAGAAGGGCATCTACACGCTGTTGTCCGAGGCCAGTTGCGTCGACGCGACGGGAAGCGGAACCCCCACCTGCATCTCGTACGAGGACTTCAACGCCGCGGGTGGCGTCGACGACCCGACTGCGTTGGGGGTCCCGGCATGGGCAACCGATCAGGTACGTGGGGTCCCCGATCGTGATCGTCAACTCGAAGGACTGATCGCGGCAGGCAGCTGGGACATCGATCCCACCGCCACGCCGGGCGAGATCCTGAGTCAGCTCGTGTCCGAGAGTGCCACTACGTACGAGAGCACCGGAATCCTGACCGCCGGAACCAATTCCGGCCTCGATCCGTATCAGACTCTGGTCGCCGCATCCCTCGTCGAACGTGAGTCGTTGCCTGCGGACTTCAGCAAGGTCGCGCGGGTGATCATCAACCGCCTGGCCGAGCCTCAGAAGCTGGAGTTCGACTCGACGGTCAACTACGCGCTCGACACCACCGAGGTCGCGACGACCGACCTCGACCGGGCGACCGTTACTCCGTGGAACACCTATGCGATGGAAGGACTCCCGGCCACTCCGATCGCCGCGCCGAGCGTCGCGGCGGTGGAAGCGGTCGAAGCGCCGGCCGACGGTGACTGGCTGTACTTCGTCACCATCAACGCGGCGGGCGACACGCTGTTCACCCGCAGCTACGACGAGCACCTTGCGAACATCGGACTGGTCGAGGACGGCTTCCTCGAGAGCGGCCGCTGATCGGTGCATGCTGCTGTTCTGGGGAGCCCCATCGGGCACTCGAAGTCTCCGCTTCTCCACCGTGCTGCGTACGCCGCCCTCGGGTTGACCGACTGGACGTACGAGAGAATCGAATGCACGGGGGAGCAGCTTCCCGGGCTCGTCGACGGGCTCGCCTCCGACTGGATCGGTCTGTCGGTGACGATGCCGGGCAAGGTCGCGGCCCTCACCTACGCCGACGAACGCACCGAACGTGCTGTGCTCGCTGGATCGGCCAACACGCTCGTTCGCGTCGACGGGCACTGGCGAGCTGACTGCACCGACGTCGACGGTGTGCTCGGGGCGTTGAGGGAAGCCGGGACCGACGATCTGACGGGAACGGCCGTCACCGTCGTCGGAGCCGGTGGCACGTCACGGCCGGCGATCGTCGCCCTGGCCGAATTGGGCGCGACATCGGTCACCGTCGTCGCACGCTCGCGTGAGAGAGCACAGGACACCCTCGACTGCGCGGCGGCGTCGGGAGTGCGCGCAGCTTTTCTGGCCGTCGACGATCCCGAACTGGCCGACACTGCGGCTGCGTCGTCGGTGTTGGTCAGTACCGTTCCGGCGAACGGCGCCGCACCGTACGCACACGCGATGGCGCAGGCTCCCGTCGTCCTCGACGCGATCTACGACCCGTGGCCGACTCCGTTGGCCGACGCAGTCCGCGGCGCAGGCGGCACCGTCGTCTCCGGTCTGGCCATGCTGCTGAACCAGGCGTACGGGCAGGTCGAGCAGTTCACGGGTCGGCCCGCACCCAAGGACGAGATGCGCGCCGCCCTCGCCGCGCCGTAGCGCCGTCCGGTGAACGGCCTGCGCGTTGTCCACAGGTCGGCGGTTGTGCACAGGGCAATGTCCGAGCTGGGACGTCGCGTCGGCTCCCTCGGGTGCTCGGTCCAGAGTGATTCCCGTGACGTGGTGCGCTCTGTTCGTCCTGTGGTGCGTGGTGTCCAGCGCGGTCGACCTCGCGACTCGCAGGCTCCCGAACCTCCTCACCGGCGTCGGGGCGGCCGGACTGATCGGATGGGCTGTCACCGGTGACGAGTACGGTGCGACGTTCGCGGGCGCCGGTGCATTGTTCGGGTGTTATCTGGTGGTGCACCTGGCGGTGCCACGCGCGTTCGGTGCCGGTGACGTCAAGTTGGCGTTCACCGTCGGAGGCGTCGCGGGACAGTTCGGTGTGGACGCGTGGGCCATGGCGGCCGTGACTGCGCCGCTGCTCACCGGGGCGGCCGGGATGGCCTGTGTCCTCGCCGGGCGACGCCACGTCGCAGTGCCCCACGGCCCGGCGATGTGCGCGGCGACCCTGCTGGCGATCACCGTGGCCCCGACGTGAAAAGATGGTCGCTGTGCTGCGCTGGATAACTGCCGGAGAATCCCACGGTCCCGCTCTCGTATCCATTCTCGAAGGAATGGTGGCGGGCGTCGAGGTGAACTCCGAGGACATTGCCACTCAACTCGCTCGTCGCCGTCTTGGGTACGGCCGAGGTGCGCGGATGAAGTTCGAGGCGGACAAGGTCACCATCACCGGCGGTGTGCGGCACGGTCGTACCCTCGGTGGCCCCATCGCCATCGAGGTGGGTAACACCGAGTGGCCGAAGTGGGAGCAGGTCATGTCGGCCGATCCCATCGATCAGAGCGTCCTGTCGGATCTCGCACGCAACACACCGCTGACACGCCCACGGCCGGGCCACGCCGACTACTCGGGCATGCTCAAGTACGGATTCGACGACGCCCGCCCGGTTCTCGAGCGCGCGAGTGCGCGTGAGACCGCGGCTCGTGTCGCGATCGGCACCGTCGCCCGTCGATTCCTGAAGCAGGCATTCGGTGTCGACGTCGTCTCGCACGTCATCTCCATCGGTGCCTCCGATCCTTACGTCGGCCCGCCGCCGCACGGTGACGACCTCGACGCCATCGACGCAAGTCCGGTGCGGGCGTTCGACAAGGCGGCCGAGGAATCGATGATCGCCGAGATCGAAGCAGCCAAGCGAGACGGCGACACCCTCGGCGGAATCGTCGAGGTCGTCGTGCACGGGTTGCCCGTGGGTCTCGGGTCCTTCGTCAGCGGCGAGAGCCGGCTCGACGCACGGCTCGCTGCCGCACTCATGGGGATCCAGGCCATCAAGGGTGTCGAGGTCGGCGACGGCTTCGAGACTGCCCGTCGACGCGGCAGCGCCGCGCACGACGAGATGACACCCGGGCCCGACGGCATTCTCCGTTCCACCAACCGCGCCGGTGGGCTCGAGGGCGGAATGACCAACGGTGAAGCCATCCGCGTCCGCGCGGCCATGAAGCCCATCTCCACGGTGCCTCGTGCTCTCGCGACGGTCGACATGAGTACCGGCGACGAAGCCGTCGCCATTCACCAGCGTTCCGACGTGTGCGCCGTGCCCGCCGCGGGGGTCGTCGCCGAGACCATGGTGGCTCTCGTCGTCGCGCAGGCAGCGTTGGAGAAGTTCGGTGGAGATTCGTTGGCGGAGACGGTCAGCAACGTCGATCACTACGTGAAGGGCACAGCTGCCCGACCTCCGCGATGACTCCGTACGCGGTGCTGGTCGGCCCGCCCGGCGCCGGCAAGTCCACGATCGGTCGACGGGTCGCCGCGGCGCTGGAGCTCGAGCTTCTGGACACCGACGTGGCCATCGAACGGACCACGGGGCGCACGATCGCGGACATTTTCTCGCAAGATGGGGAACCGGCCTTCCGAAGCATCGAGGAGACCGTCGTCGCAGAGGCGTTGGCGACGCACTCCGGCGTCGTCTCCCTCGGAGGTGGTTCGGTGTTGTCCGAACGGACCCGAGCACTTCTGGCGCCGTTGCCCGTCGTGTACCTCGAGATCAGTGTCGCCGAGGGCCTGCGGCGCACCGGCGCGAACACCGCCCGGCCACTGTTGGCCGGGCCCGATCCACGCGCGAAGTACCAACATCTGATGCGAACACGTCGACCTCTCTACCGCGGAGTCGCGTCCATTCGAGTACGTACCGACGGTCGAAGTCCGGCGCGGGTCGTCGGGCAGGTCGTCTCGAAACTGACCCAGTACCACGAGCAGAAAAGTGTGAGGTGACCGATATGACCGAGCCTGTGCGCGTCATGGTCGAAACGGCTGCTCCCTACCCGGTGATCATCGGACGGGGATTGTTGAACGATCTGGTCGACGAACTCGCCGGTGTGGCGACCGTTGCCATCTTTCATCAACCTCCGCTGGCCGAGACCGCCGAAGTGGTACGAGAGTCGTTGGCGGCGAAGGGAATCGATGCTCACCGCATCGAGATCCCCGATGCCGAGGACGGCAAGGAACTTGCCGTGGCCGGCTTCTGCTGGGAGGTTCTCGGACGAATCGGACTGACGAGATCCGACGCTGTGGTGAGCCTCGGCGGCGGTGCCGCCACAGATCTGGCGGGTTTCGTCGCTGCGACGTGGATGCGCGGCGTGAAGATCGTCCACGTCCCGACGACGCTGCTTGCGATGGTCGACGCTGCCGTCGGCGGCAAGACGGGCATCAACACCGAGGCCGGCAAGAACCTCGTCGGGTCGTTCCACGAGCCGTCGGCGGTCCTGGTCGACCTGGCCACACTGGAAACGGTCCCGCGCAACGAGATAGTCGCGGGTCTCGCCGAGGTCATCAAGACGGGCTTCATCGCCGACCCGGTGATCCTCGACCTGATCGAGGCCGACCCGGAGGCTGCGCTCGACCCGTCGGGCACCGTGCTGCCCGAGCTGATTCGGCGTTCCGTCGAGGTCAAGGCACGCGTGGTGGCCGCGGACCTCAAGGAGTCCAACCTGCGCGAGATCCTGAACTACGGGCACACCCTCGGCCACGCGATCGAGCGACGTGAACGATACCGCTGGCGCCACGGCGCAGCAGTCGCGGTGGGCCTGGTGTTCGCAGCCGAACTGGGCCGGCTCGCGGGCCGCCTGGACGACGCGACCGCAGACCGTCATCGCAGTGTGCTCGAAGCAGTGGGACTTCCCGTGGGCTACGACGGCGACGCCTTCGGCGACCTGCTCAAGGGAATGCAGTCCGACAAGAAGAACCGTGCGAGGCTGCTGCGCTTCGTTGTGCTCGACGGGCTGGCCAAGCCGGGTCGTCTCGAAGGACCGGACCCGTCCCTGCTGGTGGCGGCCTACTCGGCCATCGCGAAGGACAACTCGGGTTCGTCGTCCACCGGCATCCTGCTCTGACCGACCTGCTCTGACCCGTCCGCTCTGACCAGTGAGGGCATGTGTGCACGTGCACACATGCCCTCACCGGTCAGCTCAGGGGACTACCTGTCTTTCTCGACCGCCGGGAAGACCTCGGTGTCGGAGTTGTCTCCCGACCATTGCGATTGCTCTCGGCCCGCCTGATCGCGACCGGACTGATGCCGTCCGGACTGCTGAGGAGCACCTGCGGTGCTGTCCACCGGATGGCGGTCGTGCCGTTCCTTGGCGTGCTCCTCGTCCGCGGCCGCAAGTTTCTTGTTGGCTTCTCGCCCCGCCAGAAGCCGACCCAGGAAGACCGCGATGGTGGCAGGAATGAAGATGACCAACACCGTGAACGCGGCCCCGGAGGTCAATTCGAAGAAGAGGGTGTTCTGACCGACGCTGAAGTCGACGATGAGCTGGACCAGCCAGGTCACCAGACCGGCAGCCAGGCCGCCCAATGCCGCAGCCTTGAGCCAGACCATGGTCAAGTCCTCGCCGTAGTCCGGATCGGGATTCTTCCGCCGGTCCCGAATGCCGTCCAGCCCCGCCCAGACGACGACGGCGATCAACACCACCGCGATGCCCAGCCACCGGAGTTGCGATCCGTGCAGAGGCCACTGAGTCACAGTGACGCCGAGAAGAATTCGCACCCCCACGTTGATCAAGCACATGCCGATTCCGCGTACCACCCACCCTGTCATGGGGGACAGCCTAGCCCTACGCGCCGGTAGGTGTGTCCGACCCCACAGAACTGTCCGGCGGTAGTTTGTAGGAATGCCTGTAGATCACAGCGGCAGACGCGCCGCTCTTCGGCGAAGCATGGAAGCGAACGATCTCGAATCCCTGCTCGTCACCGACCTTCTCAACATTCGCTACCTCACCGGATTCACCGGGTCCAACGCCGCGTTGATCGTATCGATTCACGATTCGCCGGGCCGCGAGGACAACACGGTCGTCTGCACGGACGGGCGTTACGTGACCCAGGTCGCCGATCAGGTGCCGGACCTGCGAGCCGTGATCGACCGCGCGTCGGCGTCGTACCTCCTGGGCGGCGAACTCGCGCCCAGGAACGCATCGATCGGCTTCGAATCCCACGTCGTCACGGTCGACCAGCACCGGGCGTGGACGAGCCTCGACTCCGCCCTGAATCTCGTTCGTAGTCCCGGTCTGGTGGAGGACCTGCGGATGGTCAAGGACGAGCACGAGGTAGCCCTGCTGCGCGATGCATGCCGGGCAGCGGACGACGCGTTCGCGGTGCTGGTGGAGCGTGGATCCGTCGCTGCTGGACGTACCGAACTCGAGGTCGCCCGAGAACTGGAATCGCTGATGATCGAGCACGGAGCCGACGGAATCTCGTTCGAGACCATCGTGGCAGCCGGGCCCAACTCGGCCGTTCCGCATCACCGCCCGACATCCGCGGTCCTGGCGACCGGTGACTTCGTGAAGTTCGATTTCGGAGCGCTGGTCGGGGGCTATCACTCGGACATGACGCGCACACTCGTCATCGGCGCTCCGCAGGACTGGCAGAAGGATCTGTACGCGTTGGTGTTGCAGTCGCAGACGGCAGGCAGGGACGCCCTTGCACCTGGTGTGAGCACGGCGTCCGTCGACGCAGCGTCGCGCTCGGTGATCGAGGAGGCCGGTTACGGCGAGTTCTTCCTCCACGGGCTCGGCCACGGCGTCGGACTGGAAATCCACGAAGCGCCGGGAATTGCCCGCACCAGCACCGGTACACTGCTGAGCGGTGCAGCTGTGACCGTCGAGCCGGGAGTGTATTTCTCGGGACGCGGTGGCGTCCGGATCGAAGACACGCTTATCGTCCGTGACGGCGGTCCCGAGCTGCTGACCATGACCAGCAAGGAACTTACTCTCGTGTGACGCACGGCAGTTCCTGAACACGAGAAACACGAGGAGACGTAAGAGCCAGTGGCTTCCACAAGCGATTTCAAGAACGGTCTTGTCCTCAGCATCGAGAACCAGCTGTGGTCGATCATCGAGTTCCAGCACGTCAAGCCGGGCAAGGGCCCCGCGTTCGTGCGCACCAAGCTCAAGAACGTCCTGTCGGGCAAGGTCGTCGACAAGACCTTCAACGCGGGCGTCAAGGTGGACACCGCAACCGTCGACCGCCGCGACATGACGTACCTGTACCACGACGGTTCGGACTTCGTGTTCATGGACGGCGACACGTTCGACCAGATCTCCATCAGCGAGGCCACCGTCGGCGAGAGCTCGCGATTCCTCCTGGAGAACATGAAGGTCCAGGTCGCGACGCACGAGGGCGCACCGCTGTACGTCGAGCTGCCCGTCACGGTCGAGCTCGAGGTCAAGCACACCGATCCCGGCCTCCAGGGAGATCGCTCCACCGGCGGCACCAAGCCCGCCACCCTCGAGACCGGCGCCGAGGTGTCGGTTCCGCTGTTCGTCAACACGGGCGACAAGCTGAAGATCGATTCGCGTGACGGCAACTACCTCGGGCGTGTGAATTCCTGACGTGTCGTCGAAGAAGAACCATTCGGCCGGCAAAGGTGAGCCGGTGAAGAAGCTCGGTGCACGCCACAAGGCCCGCAAGCGGGCCGTGGACTTCCTGTTCGAAGCCGAGGCTCGGGACACCGATCCTGTGAACCTGGCGAAGGAACGCATCGAGCTCGCTCGCGGCGACGATTCGATCGCGCCGGTCAGCGAGTACACCGAAACTCTCGTCGGCGGGGTAGCGGAGAACCTGGACCGGCTGGACAGTGTGATTTCCGATCACCTGACCGACTGGACCCTGAACAGGCTTCCCGCGGTGGATCGGGCGATCCTTCGTGTCGCGGTGTGGGAACTGTTCCACGCCACCGACGTGCCTCCCGTCGTCGCTGTCGACGAAGCGGTCGAACTGGCCAAGCAGCTGTCCACCGACGATTCACCGTCGTTCGTCAACGGTGTTCTCGGCCAGATCGTTCTCGTCGCCCCACAGGTCCGCGCAGCTGCTGCTGCGGTGTCCTCTCGGGACGACGCGAACAGCAGCACCGACAGCGAGTAATACCGCTCACGCGACGCTCCCCGAATTACGCCGTCGGGGAGCGTCGTTGCTAGGCTGTTACACCGTCAGACATCCTTTAACGATCCGTCCAGAGAGGCGGAGAAGGAGGTCGTAGTTTGCCTGCGCCCGTTGTGCCCCCCGATCCCTCGACGCCTGATCCCCCGACACCCGGCTCGTCGCGTGAGCTTCTCTCCGCCGCCGACGTTGGTCGGACCGTGTCTCGAATGGCACACCAGATCATCGAGAAGACGGCACTCGACTCCGCGGATGCGCCCCGCGTGGTCCTCCTCGGTATCCCGACTCGCGGGACCACGTTGGCCGAGCGCCTCGCCGAGCGGATCGAAACGTTCACCGGCGTCCGCCCGCCCGTCGGTTCGCTGGACATCACCCTCTACCGCGACGATCTTCGCGGCAAGCCGCATCGCCCCCTCGAACGTACGTCCGTCCCGTCGGGCGGCATCGACGACGCCCTCGTGGTCCTCGTCGACGATGTCCTCTTCTCCGGCCGCACGGTCCGCTCGGCCCTGGATGCACTGCGCGACCTCGGTCGACCGCGTGCCGTTCAACTGGCGGTCCTCGTCGACCGCGGTCACCGCGAACTACCCCTCCGGGCGGACTACGTCGGCAAGAACGTACCGACCGCGCGTACCGAGGACGTGTCGGTGCAGTTGGTCGAGCACGACGGCCACGATCGCGTCAGCATTTCGGACGGGAGCGGAGCCCGCAGGAGTGACCCGGAAGTGGACGGGAGCGGAGCCCGCAGGAGTGACCCAGAGGAAGACGGGAAGGACGCTCGGTGAAGCATTTGTTGTCGGTTGCGGATCTGAGCCGTGAGAGCGCGACCGAACTGCTCGACGATGCGGACCGGTTCGAGCAGGCGTTGCTGGGCCGGGAGGTGAAGAAGCTTCCGACGTTGCGGGGACGCACGGTGATGACGGTGTTCTTCGAGAACTCGACCCGGACGAGGGTGTCGTTCGAGGTGGCGGGCAAGTGGATGAGTGCCGATGTCATCAATGTCAGTGCCAGCAGCTCGTCGGTGTCCAAGGGTGAGTCTCTTCGTGACACGGCGATGACGTTGCGGGCGGCGGGCGCGGATGCGTTGATCGTTCGTCACCCTGCGTCGGGTGCTGCGCACCAGATCGCGAAGTGGACGGCTGGGCTGGGAACCGGTGGGTCCTTCGACGCTTCCGCATCCGGATTTCCAGGGCGTTCCGCAGGCTCCACGTCCGGCGGCCCGTCGGTCATCAATGCAGGCGACGGTACTCACGAACACCCGACGCAGGCGCTTCTGGATGCGTTGACGTTGCGGCAGCGGCTCGGCGACATCGAAGGCAAGCGCATCGGAATCGTCGGGGACATTCTGCACAGTCGTGTGGCGCGGTCGAATGCGATTCTGCTGTCGACGCTGGGGGCCGAGGTCGTGCTCATCGCGCCGCCCACGTTGCTTCCGGTCGGAGCGTCGACGTGGCCGGTTCGGGTGTCTCACAGCATCGACGCCGAGTTGCCCGCGCTCGATGCGGTGCTGATGTTGCGGGTGCAGGCGGAGCGTATGAACGGTGGGTTCTTCCCGTCGCCGAAGGAGTACTCGATCACCTACGGGTTGTCGCAGAAGCGGCTCGATCTTCTGCCCGAGCACGCTGTCGTTCTGCATCCCGGTCCGATGCTGCGCGGAATGGAAATTGCGTCGTCGGTGGCGGATTCACCGCGGACTGCTGTATTGCAACAGGTTACGAACGGAGTTCATGTGCGCATGGCGGTGCTGTTCCGATTGCTCGTCGGCTCGGACGGAGGTGCGCTGTGAGCGTTCTGCTCCGCAACGTCCTCGTCTACGGGGAACAACCGGCCACCGACGTTCTCGTGTCCGACGGCCAGATCGCCGCGATCGGAACCGATCTCGGCGCCGGCGATGCCGAGGTCGTCGAGGGGAGCGGGCAGATACTGCTTCCCGGATTCGTGGATCTGCACACACATCTGCGTGAGCCGGGTCGTGAGGACACCGAGACCATCGACAGTGGATCTGCTGCCGCGGCACTGGGCGGATACACCGCAGTGTTCGCGATGGCCAACACCGCGCCTGTCGCCGATTCCGTCGTCATCACCGACCACGTGTGGCGTCGCGGGCAGGAAGTCGGCTTGGTCGACGTGCATCCCGTCGGAGCGGTGACCGTCGGGCTCGGTGGTACTCAGCTCGCCGAGATGGCGACCATGGCCGGTGGTGTCGGCAAGGTGAAGATGTTCTCCGACGACGGCAAGTGCGTCGACGACCCGTTGATCATGCGCCGGGCACTCGAGTACTCGAGCTCTCTGGGTGTTCTCGTCGCGCAGCATGCCGAAGAGCCTCGGTTGACCGTCGGAGCCGTGGCGCACGAGGGCCCGACTGCGGCTCGGCTCGGGTTGACCGGGTGGCCACGCGCCGCTGAGGAGTCCATCGTCGCCCGGGACGCGTTGTTGGCGCGCGATGCGGGTGCGAAGGTGCACATCTGCCATGCGTCCACTGCCGGAACGGTCGAGATCCTGAAGTGGGCGCGGGGGCAGGGGATTTCGATCTCCGCCGAGGTGACGCCTCACCACCTTCTGCTCGACGATTCGCGGCTCGAGACGTACGACGCGATCAACAAGGTCAACCCACCGCTCCGGGAAGCATCGGATGTCGACGCTCTCCGGCGAGGACTGGCCGACGGCACGGTCGACTGCGTCGCGACCGACCATGCACCGCATGCGGAGCAGGAGAAGTGCTGCGAATTCTCCCAGGCACGTCCAGGAATGCTGGGCCTCGAGACCGCGCTTGCGATCGTTGCGCAGACGATGGTGGACACCGACCTGCTGGACTGGCGCGGTGTTGCCAGGGTGATGAGCGAGCGTCCGGCCGAGATCGTCGGCCTCCCGGATCAAGGACGACCCGTGGAAGTGGGGGAGGTCGCCAACCTCGTCCTCGTCGATCCCGCTTCGCCGTGGACGGTGCGAGGCAAGGGCTTGGCCAGCCTGTCGCACAACACACCGTTCGAGGAGATGACCTTCTCCGCCAAGGTCACCACCACGCTGCTGCGCGGTCGAATCACCGCTCGCGACGGTGTGGTTCGACGCCCCGACCGTCTCGGACTCGGCAGTGTCGATGACCGGAAGGTGAGCGAGTAATGGACAGAGTTCTCATCGTCATCGCGTTCATCGTGTTCTGGATCGCGATGATCGGCCTCATCTTCTGGGGTTGGCGAGGCAGGCAGAAGCGTCAAGCCGACTCGATCGGCTCGTTCCCACCGGTCCCGGACG
Source organism: Rhodococcus sp. 14-2470-1a (assembly GCF_002259425.1). Taxonomy (NCBI): domain Bacteria; kingdom Bacillati; phylum Actinomycetota; class Actinomycetes; order Mycobacteriales; family Nocardiaceae; genus Rhodococcus; species Rhodococcus sp. 14-2470-1a. The sequence goes on along the minus strand of NZ_NPFZ01000033.1, from coordinate 207,038 downwards.
ACCTCGGCGCGACACTGATCGAACCCTCCACCGGGCTGTACGTGGGCAGCACCATCGCCCCCAGCTGGCAGGACCGCATCGCCGTCGGCGACATCGGCCACCGCGCGACCGGTGAGCTGTCCCGACACGAGCGTGGAATCCTGCTCGAGCGTTCCGGGGAGTCCACAATCTGGATTCCGCAGGAGTCCATCTCGGTGATCCGAACCGAACGCGGGCTCGCGGGCAAGGTCATGAGCAAGGACGGACTGCTCGTCATCCGCTGGACGCTTCCCACCGGCACCGAGATCGACACAGGCTTTCGCGCCGACGACAAACTCGTCTACCCCATCTGGGTGGACACCGATACCGATCGACACGATTCGAAGGAGACAACGGCGTGAGCAGCGCAGTTCTTGTTCTGGAGGACGGCCGGACCTTCCGCGGCACCACCTTCGGTGCACAGGGCCGGACGCTCGGAGAGGCCGTGTTCTGCACCGGCATGACCGGCTACCAGGAGACACTGACCGATCCCAGCTACCACCGCCAGATCGTCGTCGCCACGGCGCCGCAGATCGGCAACACAGGCTGGAACCAGGAGGACGGCGAAGCGGCCAGCGCTCAGGATCCCAACAAGATCTGGGTTGCCGGCTACGTCGTTCGAGACCCGGCTCGGCGCACGTCGAGTTGGCGCGCGACCGGTTCGTTGCAGGATCAGCTCGAAGCACAGAGCGTCGTGGGCATCGCGGGGATCGACACCAGAGCACTGGTGCGTCACCTGCGTACACGCGGATCCATGCGTGCGGGCGTCTTTTCCGGGGACGCTCTGGGCACCCAGGACGAGATGCTGCAGCAGGTCCTGGATCAGCCCTCCATGCTCGGCGCCGACCTGGCGGGTGAAGTCACCACGAAGTCCGGTTACGTCATCGAGCCGACGGGCGGCGACGCCCGCTACACCGTCGTCGCAGTGGACCTGGGAATCAAGACCAACACCCCACGGATGTTCGCCGAGCGAGGTATCCGCGTGCACGTCGTCCCGTCGGCCACGTCGATCGAGCAGATTCTGGAACTGAAACCGGACGGGGTGTTCCTGTCCAACGGACCGGGCGACCCGGCAACGGCCGACGCCAACGTTGCGCTCACTCGCGAGGTGCTGGAGAGGAAGCTGCCGCTCTTCGGCATCTGTTTCGGTAACCAGATCCTCGGACGCGCGCTCGGGCGTAGCACGTACAAGATGAAGTTCGGCCACCGCGGCATGAACATCCCGGTCGTCGAACACACCACCGGACGTATCGCCATCACCGCCCAGAACCACGGGTTCGCTCTCGAAGGCGAAGCGGGCGAGGAATTCGACACCGACTTCGGTCGGGCTCGTATCAGCCACACCTGCGCCAACGACGGGACGGTCGAGGGCGTGGAGCTGCTGAGCGGCACCGCGTTCTCGGTCCAGTACCACCCGGAGGCAGCGGCAGGCCCGCACGACGCCGCCTACCTGTTCGATCGGTTCACATCCACCCTCGAGGGAGCTGACAAGTAATGCCACGCCGCTCAGATCTGGGACACGTCCTGGTCATCGGATCGGGACCGATCGTCATCGGACAGGCCTGTGAGTTCGACTACTCCGGAACCCAGGCTTGTCGGGTGCTCCGCGAGGAAGGACTGCGCGTCAGCCTCGTCAACTCCAATCCGGCCACCATCATGACCGACCCCGAGTTCGCCGACGCCACCTACGTCGAGCCGATCACGGCCGACTTCATCGAGAAGATCTTCGCTCGCGAAGCTCTGCAGGGGAACCCGATCGACGCCGTGCTGGCGACGCTCGGCGGCCAGACGGCGCTCAACGCCGCGGTGGCGCTGCACGAGCAGGGAATTCTCGAGAAGTACGACGTCGAGCTCATCGGTGCCGATTTCGACGCCATTCAGCGCGGTGAGGATCGGCAGAAGTTCAAGGACATCGTCGCCAAGGTCGGGGGAGAGTCGGCTCGTTCGGCTGTCTGCTACACGATGGACGAGGTTCGGGCGACGGTCGCCGATCTCGGATTCCCCGTCGTCGTCCGCCCGTCCTTCACGATGGGTGGCCTCGGCTCGGGTATGGCCTACAACGACGAGGACCTTGCACGCATCGCCGGCGGCGGACTCGCCGCGTCGCCGACGGCCAACGTGCTCATCGAGGAATCCATCCTCGGATGGAAGGAATACGAGCTCGAACTGATGCGCGACGGCCGCGACAACGTGGTCATCGTCTGCTCCATCGAGAACGTCGACCCGGTCGGTGTGCACACCGGGGACTCGGTCACGGTTGCTCCCGCCATGACGCTGACCGACCGCGAATACCAGAAGATGCGTGACCTCTCGATCGACATCCTTCGTGAGGTCGGCGTGGACACCGGCGGCTGCAATATCCAGTTCGCCATGGACCCGACCGACGGACGGCTCGTCGTCATCGAGATGAACCCCCGCGTGTCGCGGTCGTCGGCTCTTGCATCGAAGGCGACGGGATACCCGATCGCGAAGATGGCAGCCAAGCTCGCCATCGGCTACACGCTCGACGAGATCGTCAACGACATCACCAAGGAAACACCGGCCTGCTTCGAGCCGACGCTCGACTACGTCGTGGTCAAGGCACCTCGGTTCGCGTTCGAGAAGTTCCCCGGCGCCGACGGCACCCTGACGACGACGATGAAGTCCGTCGGCGAGGCGATGTCGATCGGACGCAACTTCACCGAAGCCTTCGGCAAGGTCATGCGTTCGCTCGAGACCAAGCGTGCGGGCTACTGGACCGGCCCCGAGGTCGAAGCCGTGAGCCTCGAGGCTTTGCTGGAGGACATCTCGGTCCCGAAGGACGGCCGGATGTACGGCATCGAGAAGGCCTTCGCGCTCGGTGCGACTCTCGAGCAGTTGTTCGACGCCACGAAGATCGACCCGTGGTTCCTCGATCAGTTCCAGCAGATCCACCAGCTGGGCAACGAACTGCGTGCCGCCGAGAAGTTCGACGAGACGCTGTTGCGACAGGCCAAGTACCACGGGCTGTCGGACCGCCAGATCGCTGCGCTGCGTCCGGAACTCGTGGACGAGGACGGTGTTCGCGCGCTGCGCGACGAGCTCGGCGTCCATCCTGTCTACAAGACGGTCGACACCTGTGCGGCGGAGTTCGAGGCGAAGACCCCGTACCACTACGGAACCTACGAACTCGACCCCGAGGCGGAGTCCGAGGTAGCCGAGCAGCGTGAACGTGACAAGGTGCTCATTCTCGGCTCGGGCCCGAACCGAATCGGACAGGGCATCGAGTTCGACTACTCGTGTGTCCATGCGGCACAGACGTTGTCGGAAGCCGGGTACGAGACCGTCATGGTCAACTGCAACCCCGAGACCGTCTCCACCGATTACGACACCGCCGATCGGCTCTACTTCGAACCGTTGACGTTCGAGGACGTACTCGAGGTCTACCGCGCCGAGGCTGCGTCGGGAACCGTGCGCGGCGTCATCGTGCAGCTCGGCGGTCAGACGCCCCTGGGCCTTGCCAAGCGACTGAAGGCCGCCGGTGTGCCGATCGTCGGTACCAGTCCCGAGGCCATCGATCTCGCCGAGGACCGCGGTGAGTTCGGACGCGTCCTCACCGAAGCAGGGTTGCCTGCACCGAAGTTCGGCACCGCGACCACGTTCGACGGTGCCCGCGACATCGCCGGCGGAATCGGATACCCCGTGCTGGTGCGTCCGTCGTACGTCCTCGGCGGACGCGGCATGGAGATCGTGTACGACGAGGCATCCCTCGCCGACTACATCTCGCGCGCCACCGAGATCTCGCACGACCGCCCGGTTCTCGTCGACCGCTTCCTCGAGGATGCCGTCGAAATCGATGTCGACGCATTGTGCGATGGCAGCGAGGTCTACCTCGGCGGCGTCATGGAACACATCGAGGAAGCCGGAATCCACTCCGGTGACTCCGCGTGTGCGCTGCCGCCGATCACGTTGGGCCGAGCGGACATCGAGAACGTGCGCCGCTCGACGGAGTTGCTCGCCAAGGGCATCGGCGTCAAGGGTTTGCTCAACGTTCAGTACGCCCTCAAGGACGACATCCTGTACGTCCTGGAGGCGAACCCCCGCGCGAGCCGCACGGTGCCGTTCGTGTCCAAGGCGACGGCAGTGCAGTTGGCGAAGGCGTGCGCCCGCGTCATGCTCGGTGAGTCGATCGCGGACCTGCGCGCCAGCGGCATGCTTCCCGCGGAAGGCGACGGGGGAACGACGCCGCTCGACGCACCGATCGCGGTCAAGGAAGCCGTGCTTCCGTTCAACCGCTTCCGTCGTGCCGACGGAACGGGCGTGGACACGCTCCTGAGTCCCGAGATGAAGTCCACCGGTGAGGTCATGGGCATCGACGCGGACTTCGGTACCGCGTTCGCCAAGAGCCAGACGGCGGCGTACGGCTCCCTCCCGGCCTCGGGCGCCGTGTTCGTTTCCGTGGCCAACAAGGACAAGCGTTCGTTGATCTTCCCGGTCAAACGGCTCACGGACCTGGGCTTCACGATTCTCGCGACCGAAGGCACTGCAGAGGTGCTGCGACGCAACGGGATTGCGTGCGAACAGGTCTACAAGCAATCGGGCGAGGACGTCCCTGCGGGCGAATCGACCATCGTCGATCGCATTCTCGCCGGCGACGTGGCCATGGTGATCAACACCCCGTACGGCAATTCGGGCCCTCGCGTGGACGGTTACGAGATCCGAAGTGCGGCCGTTGCGCAGAACATTCCGTGCATCACCACTGTGCAGGGCGCGTCCGCCGCGGTGCTGGGGATCGAGGCAGGTATCGCGGGCGGTATCGGCGTGCGTTCGCTGCAGGATCTGCACGCGGCGCTCGCAGGCGGTGCCGGGGCGTCATGAGCCACCACGGGTGGCTCGGACGGCTCCGCCGTGCGATCGAGCACCGCGGACGACTGTGCGTGGGGATAGATCCTCACCCTGCACTGCTCGAGCAGTGGGGACTGTCGGTGGACGCCGAGGGGCTGGAGGTGTTCGCGGAGAAGTGCGTGGAGGCGTTCGTCGGCGAGGTCGCTGTCGTGAAACCTCAGGTCGCATTCTTCGAGGCCTACGGGAGTGCGGGATACGCGGTTCTGGAGCGCACCATCTCGGTACTGCGGGATGCCGGGACTCTCGTGATCGCCGACGCGAAACGGGGCGACATCGGCACGACGATGAGCGCGTACGCGCAGACGTGGCTCGGGGAGGGGACCGACCTGTCGTCGGACGCGGTGACCGTCTCGCCGTACCTGGGTTTCGAGTCCCTGCAGGACACGATCTCGCTGGCTCGACGAGGTGGCAGGGGAGTGTTCGTTCTGGCGCGCACCTCGAACCCCGAAGGCGCAGCCCTGCAGAACGCCGCGGCGGGTTCCTCGACGGTCGCGCAGTCGATCGTCGACGGTGCAGCGGCAGCGAACGGCGACGGCTCGGCGACGGTCGGCCTCGTCGTCGGCGCCACCCGTGATCACGGACTGGATCTGTCGTCCTTCGACGGCCCGATTCTCGCGCCCGGGCTCGGCGCGCAGGGTGCGACAGTGGCCGATCTGGCGCAGATCTTCGACACCTCGACAGCGCTACTGCTTCCCAGCTCCTCGCGTGGTGTTCTCGCTGCCGGGCCGTCGGTCGCTGCTCTCCGAAGCGCTGCGGCGACGCTCCGCGACGAAGTCGAGGCGGGTCTTTCATAGCCGATAGGACCGACCTCGTCGGCCACGGGGTGAGTTAGCGGCGCGGCCCGCACGTCGGTACCGTCGCTGTCGTTGCTGGTTACCGCTGGTCTGTCAGCAGCGACGTGCACCGGGAGACCACAGGTGCACGGTTCATCGACGAACGAGTTACGGAGGAATCGTGGCGCTTCCCCAATTGACGCCGGAGCAGCGTGCCGCCGCGCTAGAGAAGGCGGCTGCAGCCCGAAAAGTACGTGCCGAGCTCAAGGAGCGGCTCAAGCGAGGCGGGACCGATCTGAAGCAGGTTCTCGCGGATGCGGAGACCGACGAGATCCTCGGCAAGATGAAGGTCTCGGCCCTGCTGGAGGCGTTGCCGAAGGTGGGTAAGGTCAAGGCTCAAGAATTGATGACCGAGTTGGAGATCGCACCGTCGAGGCGCATCCGGGGCCTCGGTGATCGTCAGCGTAAGGCTTTGTTGACCAAATTCGATTTCGAAGCGTGATCTACGGAGGTACGGCACGTGTCCGACAGTGACGCGTCACCGCACGGGAGGGGCCGGCTGATCGTTCTGGCCGGTCCCTCCGGTGTCGGCAAATCCAGCGTCGTTCGCGTGTTGCGACGTGAACTTCCGGAACTGTGGTTCAGCGTGTCGGTGACGACGCGGGATCCGCGGCCCGGCGAGATCGACGGCGAGGACTACCACTTCGTCACAGCGGCCGAGTTCGACCGGATGATCGAGGCAGGCGAGTTGCTCGAGTGGGCGAGTGTGCACAGTGGTCTGCATCGTTCCGGTACGCCTGCCGCGCCGGTGGAGGCGGCGTTGGAGGACGGCAAGCCCGTTCTGCTCGAGCTCGATCTGGCTGGGGCACGCGCGGTACGTGTGTCGAAGCCGGAGGCAACTCTGGTGTTCATGGCCCCGCCCACGTGGGACGATCTGGTCCAGCGCCTGACCTCGCGTGCGACGGAGGATCCGGCGGTCACCGCACGTAGACTCGAGACGGCGAAGGTCGAATTGGCTGCGCAGGAGGAGTTCGACACGGTGGTTGTCAATACCGATGTCGACCATTCTTGTGCTCAGTTGGTATCCTTGTTGGTCGGTAGGTCGTCGGTCGGTTGACCCCGGCCTGCAATCGACGAAAGCGCTCCGCAGCACACACGATGTACAACTCAGGAGATTCATAGTGAGCAGTAGTTCTCTGGCCGGTTCCGACTTCGACGCGCGTAGCGCACTTCCGGCTTACGACACGCCGCTCGGAATCACCAACCCTCCCATCGACGAGCTCCTCGCTCGCACGTCGTCCAAGTACGCACTGGTCATCTACGCGGCCAAGCGTGCACGCCAGATCAACGACTACTACAACCAGCTCGGTGACGGAATCCTCGAGTACGTGGGCCCGCTCGTCGAGCCGGGTCTGCAGGAGAAGCCGCTGTCGATCGCGCTCCGCGAGATCCACGAAGATCTGCTCGAGCACACCGAAGGCGAATGACAATCGAATAGGACCGGGTCCGTTGCGCGTAGTCGTCGGGGTAGGCGGGGGAATCGCCGCCTACAAGAGCTGTTCCATCATTCGTAGCTTCACCGAGGCAGGTCATCACGTTCGTGTGGTGCCCACGGAATCGGCGTTGGAATTCGTCGGTCGCGCAACGTTCGAGGCTCTGTCCGGCAGCCCGGTTCACACCGGCGTCTTCGCCGACGTGCCCGAGGTGCCGCACGTCCGGCTCGGCAAGGAAGCCGATCTTGTCGTCGTCGCGCCCGCAACGGCGGATCTGATGGCTCGACTCGCCGGCGGCCGTGCAGACGATCTCCTGACTGCAACTCTGCTCACCGCTCGGTGTCCCGTGCTGCTCGCTCCAGCGATGCACACCGAGATGTGGGAGCACCCGGCAACCGTCGCCAACGTCGACACGCTGCGCAGTCGGGGCGTCACCGTCCTCGAACCCGCATCCGGTCGGCTGACCGGACGCGACACGGGGGCAGGCAGACTCCCCGACCCAGACGAAATCTACGGTCTCGCGCTTCTGCTCGCCGAGCGCGCGGACGCGCTTCCTCGTGACTTGAGCGGTCGCACGCTCGTCGTCACGGCGGGCGGTACGCGCGAACCTCTCGATCCTGTTCGGTTCCTCGGGAACAGGAGTTCCGGCAAGCAGGGGTACGCGCTCGCGCGAGTCGCCGCTCAGCGTGGGGCGGATGTGACCTTGATCTCGGGCTACACCGCAAATCTGGCGGACCCCGCCGCTGTCGATGTCGTCGAAGTCAAGACGGCGCAGCAGATGCAGGCCGCGGTTCGCAAGTTCGCTCCCGACGCGGACGCGATCGTCATGGCTGCCGCCGTAGCGGACTTCCGTCCGGCCAGCGTGGCCGGCAGCAAGATCAAGAAGGGCGCGAACGAGCCCGATTCGATACCTCTGGTCAAGAACGACGACATACTCGCCGGCCTCGTCGACGCCCGTCGAGCAGGCGAAATCCCCGCCTCCACCGTCATCGTCGGGTTCGCGGCGGAGACCGGTGACGAGAACGGCGACGTTCTGACTTACGCGAGGGCCAAGTTGGCCCGCAAGGGATGCGACCTACTGGTGGTCAACGCCGTGGGCGAAGGCAAGGCGTTCGAGGTCGACCACAACGACGGATGGTTGCTCGGCGCCGACGGATCCGAGTCCGCACTGGGTGAGGGATCCAAGTCCTTGCTCGCAGGCCGCGTCCTCGACGCGGTCGGCACGATACTGTCCGCAGGTTCGACACAGCGCACGGAATCGACACATCGCACGGGTTCGAATCAGCCGTGATTGCAAGGGTGCACAGGCATCCTGTGCACGACTAGTGTCGAATATTTGTAGATACAGCTTGGCTGAAGTGAACGCTTTTGACACGTCGAGAGGAAACACGTGAGTAAGTCCGGTAGTCGGCTCTTCACCAGTGAGTCGGTAACAGAGGGCCACCCCGACAAGATCTGTGACGCGATCAGCGACTCGATCCTCGACGCGCTGCTGACGGAGGATCCTCGTGCACGCGTGGCCGTCGAGACGCTCGTCACGACGGGCCAGGTTCACGTTGCCGGCGAGGTCAATACGACGGCGTGGGCGGACATCCCCAAGATCGTGCGCGACAAGGTGCTCGAGATCGGGTACGACTCGTCGGCGAAGGGCTTCGACGGCAACTCCTGCGGAGTCAACGTGGCGATCGGCGCACAGTCGCCCGAGATCGCGCAGGGCGTCGATCACTCGCACGAGGCGCGTGTCGAGGGGTTGTCCGACGACGAGATCGACCGTCAGGGCGCAGGCGACCAGGGATTGATGTTCGGGTACGCCAACACCGACACTCCTGAGCTCATGCCACTGCCGATTGCTCTGGCGCACAGGCTTTCTCGGCGACTCACCGAGGTGCGGAAGAGCGGCGTCCTGCCGTACCTGCGTCCCGACGGCAAGACTCAGGTCACCATCGAGTACGACGGTGACAACGCAGTCCGTCTCGACACGGTGGTCGTGTCCACGCAGCACGCCGCGGACATCGATCTCGACAACCTACTGACGCCGGACATTCGCGAGAAGGTGCTCGGATCGGTCCTGGCGGAACTGAACGTCCCGTCCCTCGACACCTCCGACGTCCGGCTGCTGGTCAACCCCACCGGCAAGTTCGTTCTCGGCGGGCCCATGGGTGACGCAGGCCTGACCGGACGCAAGATCATCGTCGACACCTACGGCGGCATGGCCCGGCACGGCGGTGGCGCGTTCTCGGGCAAGGATCCGTCCAAGGTGGACCGCAGCGCCGCGTACGCGATGCGCTGGGTAGCCAAGAACGCGGTGGCGGCAGGTCTTGCGGACCGCATCGAGGTACAGGTCGCCTACGCCATCGGCAAGGCTGCACCCGTCGGTCTGTTCGTGGAGACCTTCGGAACCGAGAAGACCGATCCTGCTCGCATCCAGGCCGCGATCTCGGAGGTGTTCGACCTACGTCCGGGCGCCATCATCCGCGATCTGGATCTGCTCCGACCGATCTACGCGCAGACCGCCGCGTACGGCCACTTCGGCCGAACCGACATCGACCTGCCGTGGGAGTCGACGGACCGCGCAGACAAGCTCCGCGCCGCCGCGGGACTCGCCTGAGCAGCGCACCGAAAGCGGCAGCACCCGAGCTACCCGTAGCTCGGGTGTTGCCGCTTCTCCCGCTCCCGCATCTCGACCGCGAATTCGACTACCTCGTTCCGGCGGAGCTCTCGGAGGATGCGAATCCCGGTGTGCGAGTGCGTATTCGCTTTGCCGGCCGGCTGGTCGACGGCTACATCGTGGAGCGTGTCGCCACGAGCGACCACACCGGCAAACTCGGCTTTCTCGATCGCGTCGTCTCACCCGAACGTGTCCTCACCTCGGAGATCGCGACGCTGGTCGACGCTGTTGCGCACCGCTACGCAGGAACGCGCGCCGACGTGTTGAGGCTCGCCGTCCCGCCACGTCACGCCAAGGTCGAATCGGAGCCGCTGCCGGATGTCTCCGCCGTCTCCACCGCTGCCGACCACCCAGTTGTCGACGCCTCTGTGTGGGACAGGTACACACACGGCGCTGCGTTCGTCGATGCTCTCAGGGCGGGCCGTGGACCCCGAGCGGTCTGGCAGGCGCTGCCGGGTGAGGACTGGGCACGGCGGATCGCGGAGATAGCGGCCGTGACGGCAACGTCGGGTCGCAGTGTCGTCGTAGTGGTGCCGGACCAGCGGGATCTGGACCGAGTGGCGTCGGCGTGTCAGGCCGTCCTCGGCGACGACCAGGTGGTGGCACTGTCGGCCGGGCTCGGCCCGGCGAAACGCTATCGACGCTGGCTCGCTGCGCTACGGCGCGACGTGTCCGTAGTGGTCGGGACCAGGAGTGCCGTGTTCGCCCCGGTGCAGAACCTCGGCCTGATGGTGCTGTGGGACGACGGCGACGACGGGTACGCCGAACCACGTTCGCCCTATCCCCATGCGCGCGAGGTGGCGCTCCTCCGAGCGCACGGCACCGGGTGCGGCGTCGTCCTCGCCGGGCATGCGCGCACCGCCGAGGCCGAAGCCCTCGTCGACTCGGGGTGGGCTCACGACCTGTTGGCGTCGCGTGAGACGGTGCGGGCCGCGCAACCGCACATCGTCGCGCTGGCGGACAGTGATCATGCGCTGGCACGTGACCCGGGGGCGCGTGCTGCGAGACTGCCGGCCATCGCGTTCGACGCCGCGAGGACCGCTCTGAAGAACGACACGGCGGTGCTGGTTCAGGTTCCGCGCGGCGGGTACGTTCCGTCGCTCGCATGCGCGAAGTGTCGCAACCCCGCTCGATGTCGACGGTGCAACGGACCGCTCGCGTTGCCGTCTGCGCCGGGTGCCGACGGAGCAGGTAGCCCGACGTGCCGGTGGTGCGGAGCTGCGGACACCAACCACAAGTGCGCTGTGTGCGGATCGAGGGCCCTGCGTGCGGTCGTGATCGGCGCGCACCGCACCGCCGAGGAGTTGGGCCGCGCCTTCCCGGGTGTTCCGGTGCGCACGTCCGGTGGAAGCGCTGTCCTGGACTCGGTGGATGCCGGTGCGTCGCTGGTGATCTCGACGGTGGGTGCGGAACCGACGATCAGCGGCGGGTACGGGGCGGCGCTGCTGCTCGACGGATGGGCACTGCTCGGGCGTGCGGACCTCCGAGCGGCCGAGGAAACCCTCAGACGATGGATGACGGCGTCGGCGCTGGTACGCCCCGGTGCCGACGGCGGCAGGGTGGTCGTGGTCGCGGAATCCGAGCTGCCCACCGTTCAGGCGTTGGTGCGGTGGGATCCGGTCGGCCACGCCCGAAGCGAGTTGGACGAGCGCGTCGACGTTCGCTTTCCTCCCGCCGTCCACGTCGCGGCGGTCGACGGAACGACAGCCGCGATCACGGCGCTCGTCGAATCTGCGGAACTTCCGGCCGAGACCGAAGTCCTCGGGCCCGTGGAACTGCCCGACGGGCAGCGTCTGCCCGCGGGCGGGGGAGAGGACCGACTTCCCGGCGACGTACAGCGAATACTGCTCCGCGTGCCTCGTCGTGCAGGCGGAGCGCTGGCGCGTGCTCTCGCCGACGCGCAAGCCGCCAGCAGCGCCCGGAAGAACACGGAAGCGGTTCGCGTACAGATCGATCCGATCCGCATCGGTTGACGCTCCCATCAGCGCCCCTCAGCGCCTAGAGTCCATACCGACAGTCGAGTCGGACTGGACATCGAGTCGTACATCGGAGCGGGGTCGGGGAAATGAAACGTAGACAGTTGATCAGACGTGTCGCGACGGGCTTGGCCGTCGTCGCAGGTGCGAAACTCGCCGGGCCTGCGGTCGCGCAGGCGGCACCGGGGTCGGGGTCGTCGAATCTGCCGGGGTTCGGAATACCGCTGGACCGTCTGCTGAAGATCGTGTCGCTCTCGCACGTGAACGACCCGGCGACGACGCCGATCTTCCCCGGCGATCCGGAGTTCGTGCTCGAGACGGCTGCGACGGTGGCCGAGGACGGCTATTACCTCCAGAACGTTCGTGAGGGTGAGCACACCGGATCGCATTGGGGTGCACCCGCTCATTTCCAGGACGGTGGCCTGACGGCAGATCAGCTCGTTCCGGAGGATCTGTTTCTCCCGGCGGTGAAGGTCGACATTCGGGAGAGGGCGGCGGCGAACGCCGACTACGCGGTGACGATCGCCGATCTTCAGGAGTGGGAGGCGTCCAACGGACGAATTCCGTCCGGTGCCGCCGTCGTTCTGTGGACCGGGTGGGAATCGCGTTGGGGGACAGACGCGTACGTGAACGCCGACGCCGACGGTGTCACTCACCAGCCGGGGTTCTCCGTCGATGCAGTGCAGTGGCTCATCGACACGGGTCGTCTCGCGGAACGAGGTGCGTTGGGAACCGACACCTTCGGGCCCGACCTCGGCAACGACGACACCTATCCGGTGTCGGTGAAGCTGTACGACAGGCATCGCATCAGCCTCGAGAATCTGCGCAACCTGGAACAGCTGCCCACCACCGGCGCCTACGTTCTGGTCGGTGGTCCGATCAATCGGGCTGGATCCGGTTCGCCGGCAACGATATTCGGACTGGTTCCACGGCTGCCCTGAGCGTCCGCAGCGGCGCGCCCGTGACCGAACCAGTCGAACGGCGCGCCCTGCACCGACAGGTTGTAGACCATACGGAGGGTTCCGTCGGAGTCGTACGCGAACACTCCGGCCTTGCCGTTCTTCTTGGCCTCGTACATCGCTCGATCGGCGTTGCGTAGCAGGGCGTCAGCGGTGACGGAGTGCTCGAACACGTCGAGTTCCACGACGCCGACGCTGGCACCGATGGAGACGACGTGGCCCTCGATGTCCTGTGGTTCTCGCAGTGAGTCCACTATCGATCGGGCCGTGGTGCAGCCGGCATCGATGGATGCCGGGATGAGCACGGTGAACTCGTCGCCGCCGAATCGGGCGACGACTCCGCCGTGTTCTCCAGCGTTCACCGAATCCACGAGTCGACCCGACAGAGTCTTCAGCGATCGATCGCCTGCTCCGTGACCGAGCCTGTCGTTGATCGCTTTGAAGTCGTCCAGGTCGACGAGCAGAAGTACTCCGACATCGCCGTTGTCGTTGTGACGTTCGATGGCGGCGGCGAGGTGTTCGTCGAAGGCGGAGCGATTGAGCAGACCGGTCAATCCGTCGTGGTGGGCGCGATAGGTCAGCTCGTTCTGAGTCGAGTACAGCGTGCGCAGGAGCGCGTCGTTCTGTACGAGCGTCATGACCTGCCGCACCACCGCGAGCACGATCACGCCGAGAAACAGACCGAAGACGACAGGGTCCACGGTCCCGTTCGTGAACCGCTGCAGCGCCACGGCCACTCCGGTCAGAGCCATCAGCGCGTACGGCACCAGGAGCTGGGTCCGGTCGTGCCCGGATCCGGGCAGCGACTCGGTGGGCTCGAGTGGCCGGGTGGGCCCGGGTGATCGGATGGGCGCGGGTGATCGGATGGGCGCCGGTGTTGGGGCGAACTCGGGGTCCGTGCTCGTCGCGACGACCGACGGCGCCGAGGCCGCCAGCGCGATCAGGACCGGTCCGGCGATGAAACCGGCGTCGGCGATCAACGGCATCTCGTCTGCACCCGATGCGACCAGGTACGCGTACAGGCTGTCGGAGACGGCCAGCGATGTCAGACCCCCACCCAGCAGGGTGAGCTGAGCCCGGTAACGCCGCAGGACGCGGGGTATCACGGCGAGCAATCCGACCATGGCCAGGAGGACGAGGTCGGTGATGGGGTACATGAGAGCGATGAGGAACTGCAGCGAATCGGATCGGTCCGAGCGGGCGACCTGACCGAGCACCGTCGCCCACGAGATCACGAACAACGAGCCGACGACGACGAGACCGTCCAGAACCGACGTGAGCCACTGGTAACTGCTGCCCGACTCCGTGCGATGGGGCGCGCGTCGCATCACGGACAGGAGTGCGGGCACCGCGAAGATGGGGAAGAGGAAGAAACCGATGTCCGCGTAGGACGGCGATGGCAAGGGCACATCCAGCACCGATCGGTAGAGGGCCCAGATCACCATCCCGCCGGTCCAGCACGCCATGCCGGCGGCCATCAGCAGGCGCCACCGACGCTGTGCGCCGGATCGGCGTCCACCGGTGCGCCAGCACACGACGGTGGCAGCGATCCCTCCGGCGAGTTGGCCTGCGTCGTCGAGGGCGACCGACGCGGCGTCGGGGAGAAGTCCGGAACTCGCGAGCGCCACGACGAGGGCGACCGCACCGAGGGAAGCGATCACGCGCTTCCTCAGTGAGTTCGCCATGGTGCCCCCTCGTATCGACACGAACCTCGGTGCGAACAGGCTAGCCGCTCGTGGCAGCTGTCGGCCGCCGTCCAATGAACTGCTCGACAGTCACTCTTGCCGAAAACGTATTGGCGATATATCGTCAATACGTCCAAACGATACAGAAGGAGACGGACATGGAAAATTTCTACGAACATGAGCACGTCCACGGACACGCACGGCGCGGGGGACCGCATCACCGGGGCGGTCCCCATCATCGGGGCGGTTTCGGTCCCGGCGGTTTCGGGCCCGGTGGATTCGGTCCCGGCGGTTTCGGGCCTGCGGGCAACCTCGGCCGCGGCCGCGGCCGCGGAGGACGAGGTCGTCGCGGTGACGTTCGAGCTGCAGTCCTGCTGATCCTGGCCGAGTCGCCGATGCACGGGTACGAGCTGATCCAGCAGATCGTCGCGAAGAGCGAGGGCGCGTGGAAGCCGAGCCCGGGGTCCATCTATCCCGCGCTCTCACAGCTCGAGGACGAGGGTCTCGTCCTGATCGAGAAGGTCGACGGTCGCAAGACGGCTCGCCTGACCGAGACCGGCCGGACGTTCGTCGACGAACACCGGGAGGAGCTGGGTTCTCCGTGGGACGACGTACGCGGAACGGTCGGAGGTGATGCGATGGACCTGCGGGGTCTGATCGGATTGCTGATGGGTGCCGCAGGTCAGGTCGCTGCGGTCGGGACGCCGAGTCAGGTCGCGGCCGCAAGCGAGGTTCTCGTCGATGCGCGCAGACGCCTGTACCGAATTCTGGCCGAGGAGGAGACACCGCACGCCGGTGAGTCCGACGCATGATCGACGGGCGTGCTCGTGCCCGGTGGGTGGTCCCTAGAATGGGTGGTTCGTGAGAAATCCGTTCTACCTATTCGTGGGAGCCCTCTGGTGCGCGTTGTGTTCGCAGGTACGCCCGACCCGGCAGTTCCGTCGCTGGCGCGACTGATCTCGTCGGATCGGCACGACGTGGTCGCGGTGATCACGCGTCCGGATGCGGCCGCAGGTCGTGGACGCAAGATCGGACGCTCGCCCGTCGGACTGCTGGCAGACGAACACGGGATCCCGGTGTTGACGCCGCAGCGCCCGTCGGAGCCGGAGTTCCTCGACGCTCTCACCGCGCTCGAACCCGACGTGTGCCCGGTCGTCGCATACGGAGCACTGCTGCCGCGGCCGGTGCTGAACGTACCGAAGTTCGGATGGATCAATCTGCACTTCTCGCTGCTCCCCGCGTGGCGGGGCGCGGCCCCGGTTCAAGCAGCGATCTCCGCGGGCGACGACGTGACGGGCGCATCGACGTTCCTCCTCGAGGAAGGCATGGACACCGGCCCGGTCCTGGGCGTCGTCACCGAAACCATCGGGTCGACCGACTCGGCGGGCGACCTGCTGGGCCGCCTCGCGCTCAGTGGTGCGGTACTGCTCGAAGCGACTCTCGACGCGATCGAGGCCGGTGAGGCCTCCGCAGTTCCGCAACCGGTAGACGGCGTGTCCTACGCACCGAAGATCACCGTCGACTCGGCGCGCATCGACTGGACCTCCTCGGCGGCGTCGATCGACCGGCACGTCCGCGCGGTGACCCCGTCGCCCGGTGCGTGGACGACGATCGGAGACGTGCGGCTGAAAGTAGCCCCGGTCACAGTGTCGGACGTGGGCCTCGAAGCCGGGCACGTCCTGGTCCGCAAGGACGGGGTGTTCGTCGGGACTGCAACGACCGCAGTAGCTCTGGGCGACGTCCAACCCCAGGGCAAGAAACTCATGAAAGCACTCGACTGGGCGCGCGGTGCCCGGCTGACGGAAACGGCGGTTGCCCTGTGAGCTCCGAGAAGAACCAGGGCCGAGCAGGCCGACGCGGCAACGTGAACAACGGGCCGACGCGCACCTCGGGATCCCGCCGGGGGGCGGGCAACCGGCCGAATCGTGGGGGAGGGCCGGGGTCGACCCCGCCTGTCGACCCTGCGCGACTCGCCGCCAGAGACGTACTGAAGGCGGTACGCGAGCGGGATGCCTACGCCAACCTCGTGCTCCCTGGGCTGCTGCGCGAGCGCAAGCTCGACACGCGTGATGCTGCCCTGGCGACCGAACTCGCCTACGGAGCGTCGCGAGCCCGAGGATTCCTCGACTCGGTCATCGAAAGCGGTTCGGGTCGTGCGATTTCGGAGATAGACGGTGGTCTGCTCGACATCCTGAGGCTGGGTGCTTACCAACTGCTTCGTACCCGCGTGGCGCCCCACGCTGCCGTGGCGACGTCGGTCGATCTGACCAGGGCCGAGTTCGGCAGCGGCAAGGCAGGATTCGTCAACGCCGTGCTTCGGCGAGTGTCGGAGAAGTCCGCCGATCGATGGGTCGACGAGCTCGCTCCCGCAGCAGACAAGGATCCCGTCGGACATCTGGCGTTCGAGTACGCGCATCCCAAGTGGATCGCGCAGGCCTTCGCCGACGCGCTCGGGGCGGACGCCGCAGAACTGGCGGATGTGCTGGCCGCCGACGATGCCAGGCCCGCAGTCCATCTCGTCGCACGACCTGGGGAGATCTCCGCCGAGGAGCTCGCCCTCGTCACCGGAGGTGAAGAGGGCAAGTACTCGCCGTACGCCGTCTATCTCGACGGCGGTGATCCCGGCAAGCTCGACGCAGTCCGAGACGGCCTGGCCGGTGTGCAGGACGAGGGCAGCCAACTGGTGGCGCGCGCGCTGACGCTGGCACCGATCGAGGGCGAGGACGGCGGACGCTGGCTGGACCTGTGTGCAGGTCCCGGAGGCAAGGCGGCTCTGCTCGGGGCGATCGCCGAGATCGACGGCGCCCGTGTCGACGCCGTCGAACCGACCCCGCACCGTGCCGACCTCGTGTCGAAGACGACGAAGGGGCTCCCGGTCACCGTTCACGTCGTGGACGGCCGGGACCCGGGTCTCGACGGCGGATACGACCGCGTCCTGGTCGATGCGCCCTGCACCGGACTCGGAGCGCTGCGCCGGAGGCCCGAGGCGCGGTGGCGTCGCACGCAGTCCGACCTGGCGGGGCTGGTGGCGTTGCAGAAGGAACTGCTCGCCTCCGCACTGAAGCTGGTACGGCCGGGCGGCGTCGTCGTGTATTCGACCTGTTCGCCGCACCTGTCCGAGACCACGGCCGTCGTCGCGGACGCGGTGCGCCGATACGGCGCTCGGCAGCTGGACACCCACCAGCTCCTGCCCGACGTTCCACAGCTCGGTGACGGTGCGTCGGCGCAGCTGTGGCCGCACCGCCACGGAACGGACGCGATGTTCCTCGCTGCGCTTCGTCGACCGTTGGACTGACGCTGCGCATTCCTCCAAGTGTCGCGGCCGGACATGGTCGACACTGTTCCCATGGCACTTGCATGGGAAGACCTCGTCTCGTTCGCCGCGACCCTTCCGGAGACCGAGGAGTCGACGTCCTACAACACTCCCGCGTTGAAGGTGGCGAACAAGTTGATAGCCCGTCTACGGGCCGAAGCAGAGGGCGGCGTGGTCGTCATGTGCAGCCTCGAAGAGAAAGAAGCTCTGCTGGCCTCGCCCGGCTCCGCGTACTACACCACGGATCACTACGACGGGCACGGCTCGATCATCGTGGACCTGGACCGGGCGGACGCCACTGAAGTGCAGGAGCTGCTCACCGAAGCGTGGCGAGCGAAGGCCCCCAAGCGGGCCCTGAAGCGGCTCTGAATCGGGCACGGAGAAATCACGCGCCGCGGGAGCCCGGCGGCCGACCCTTTAAGCTGTCTCATCGTGGCAGCTCCGATGATCGCTCCGTCCATCCTCTCCGCCGACTTCGCCCGTCTGGGGGAGGAAGCAGAGGCCGTCGCAGGCTCCGACTGGCTCCACGTCGACGTCATGGACGCGCATTTCGTTCCCAATCTGACGCTCGGCCTTCCCGTCGTCCAGAGTCTCGTCAAGGCCACCGACATACCCCTCGATTGCCATCTGATGATCGAGGATCCGGCTCGGTGGGCGCCGCCGTACGCGGAGGCGGGTGCCTACAACGTCACGTTCCACGCGGAGGCGACGGACGATCCCATTGCCGTCGCGAAGGACATCCGTGCAGCGGGAGCCAAAGCAGGCCTGAGCGTGAAGCCCGGCACCCCGATCGAGCCGTACCTCGAGATACTTCGGCATTTCGACACGCTGCTCGTCATGAGCGTCGAGCCGGGCTTCGGCGGACAGTCGTTCATGCCCGAGGTGCTGAGCAAGGCTCGCACGGTACGCAATCTCGTCGACTCCGGCGAATTGACCTTGGTCGTCGAGATCGACGGCGGCATCAATGCCGACACCATCGAGCAGGCCGCGGACGCCGGCGTCGACTGCTTCGTCGCCGGGTCCGCCGTGTACGGCACAGCCGATCCCGCAGCGACCGTGCGCGCGTTGCGCGACCGTGCAGCCGGGGCGTCGCACCACCTCGCACACTGATGACATCCGGCGCCGCTGTGAGCGAGACCGCCGCCATGGCGCTCGCCATCGCCGCGTCGGAAACGGCCAGGGGGTCGACCAGTCCCAATCCGCCGGTCGGAGCCGTCATCCTCGACGCCGACGGGGTCGTCGTGGGGACCGGGGCGACGCGGCCGCCCGGGGGTCCGCACGCCGAGGTGGTCGCTCTTGCGGAAGCCGGTGAACGCGCACGCGGCGGAACGGCAGTGGTCACGCTCGAACCGTGCAATCACACCGGTCGGACCGGTCCGTGCTCGCAGGCGCTGATCGCGGCAGGCGTTCGTCGTGTCGTCTATGCGGTGGCCGATCCCAACCCTCTTGCCGAAGGGGGAGCAGGCACGCTCGCCGAGGCAGGCGTCGACGTCTCGTCCGGGTTGGAGTCCGACGCCGTGAAGCGCGGTCCCTTGCGTCCGTGGCTGCACAAGCAACGGACCGGACGCCCCCACATCACGTTGAAGTACGCGGCGAGTCTCGACGGCCGCAGCGCAGCGCAGGACGGCACGAGTCAGTGGATCACCGGACCCGACGCTCGCGCGCACGTACACGCGCAGCGCGCGACTCTGGACGCAATCGTCGTCGGGACCGGAACCGTGATCGCGGACGATCCGCTGCTCACGGCCCGGCTTCCCGACGGAAGCTCCGCACCGCACCAACCCGTCCGCGTCGTCGTCGGCCATCGTGACATCCCTCCCGAGGCGCGCATCCGCGGCGACCACACACGCACGATCTTCGTCCGATCGCACGATCCGCACGACGTCGTCGACGCGCTCGGCG
This sequence comes from Rhodococcus sp. 14-2470-1a, assembly GCF_002259425.1. NCBI lineage: Bacteria > Bacillati > Actinomycetota > Actinomycetes > Mycobacteriales > Nocardiaceae > Rhodococcus > Rhodococcus sp. 14-2470-1a. The sequence goes on along the minus strand of NZ_NPFZ01000033.1, from coordinate 187,388 downwards.
AGTACACCGACGTCCTGGTCGAGGGTGGGCCGACCCTGGCCGGCGCTTTTCTCGCCGCAGGTGTCGTCGACCGCATCGTGGCGTACATCGCTCCCGTCGTACTCGGTTCGGGGACCTCGGCGGTGGAGAATGCAGGCGTCGGAACAATTTCCGACGCCCTGCGGTTCTCGATCGAGAGTGTCGTCCCACTGGGAACCGACGTGGTCGTCAGCGCGGTGAAGCTGCAGAAGTGACCGGAAACGAGAGAGTGGAGATCTGATGTTCACTGGGATTGTCGAGGAACTCGGCGAGATCGTCGGCAAGGACGATCTGACCGATGCCGCCCGCTTCACGGTGAAGGGTCCGATCGTCACGTCGGATGCAGGGCACGGTGATTCGATCGCCGTGAACGGTGTGTGCCTGACGGTCGTCGACGTGCTGGCCGACGGCGCGTTCACGGCCGACGTGATGCAGGAGACGTTGAACCGGTCCAGCTTGCAGCGCTTGGAGGTGGGCAGCCGGGTCAATCTGGAACGTGCGGCAGCACTGAACAGCAGGCTGGGTGGTCACCTGGTTCAGGGTCATGTCGACGGCACCGGGACGGTGGTGAACCGATCTCCTTCGGAGAACTGGACGGTCGTCCGGATCGCAATGCCCACCTCGGTCGCGCGGTACGTCGTCGAGAAGGGCTCCATCACCGTCGACGGGGTGTCGCTGACGGTGTCGGCGCTCGGTCGCGACGACGGCGGCGGGCACTGGTTCGAGATCTCGCTCATTCCGACGACGCTCGACCTGACGACGCTGGGTAGTTCGGACGTCGGGACGCCGGTGAACCTCGAGGTCGACGTGATCGCCAAATACGTCGAACGGCTGCAGACCCTCGCCGCCGAGTAGGAATGCCGGAAAGTTACTGTTGACGAAGTATTCATGCCTGAATTCGTCTGGGGTGTGAACAAGACGTATGGAGCGTAGGACGTGACAAGGTTCGACAGTATCGAGCGAGCGGTTGCGGACATCGCCGCAGGTAAAGCTGTGGTCGTGGTCGACGACGAGGATCGCGAGAACGAGGGCGACCTCATCTTCGCGGCCGAGAAGGCGACGCCGGAACTCGTCGCGTTCATGGTGCGGTACACCTCGGGGTACCTCTGTGTACCGCTGTCCGGTGACGATTGCGACCGCCTGGGTCTTCCTCCCATGTACGCGACCAACCAGGACAAGCACGGCACGGCCTACACGGTGACGGTCGACGCCCGGGAGGGCATCGGGACCGGAATCTCGGCCTCGGACAGGGCTGCGACCATGCGGCTGCTGGCGGATCCGACGACGGGCGCGGGCGATTTCACCCGGCCGGGACACGTGGTTCCGCTTCGCGCGAAGGACGGCGGAGTTCTGCGTCGACCGGGTCACACCGAAGCGGCCGTCGACTTGGCACGAATGGCCGATCTGCGGCCTGCGGGAGTCATCTGCGAGATCGTCAGCCAGAAGGACGAAGGCTCGATGGCGCAGACCGACGAGTTGCGGGTCTTCGCGGACGACCACGACCTCGCACTCATCTCCATCGCCGATCTCATCGCGTGGCGCCGCAAGCACGAGAAGCACGTCGTGCGCGTCGCGGATGCTCGGATTCCCACCGCTCACGGCACTTTCCGCGCCGTCGGATACCAGAGCGTCTACGACGAGGTGGAGCACGTCGCCCTGGTGTGCGGAGATATCGCCGGACCGGTCGGTGACGGCAGCGACGTCCTGGTCCGTGTGCACTCGGAGTGCCTGACCGGCGACGTCTTCGGTTCGCTGCGGTGTGACTGCGGTCCTCAGCTCGATGCTGCGCTCGACATGATCGCCACCGAGGGCCGAGGCGTCGTGCTGTACATGCGAGGGCACGAAGGCCGCGGTATCGGGCTGTTGCACAAGTTGCAGGCGTACCAGCTGCAGGACGCAGGTTCGGACACCGTCGACGCAAACCTTCAGCTCGGACTTCCAGCCGATTCGCGGGACTACGGAATCGGTGCTCAGATTCTGGTGGATCTCGGCATCTCCTCGATGCGCCTGCTGACGAACAATCCAGCCAAGCGAGTCGGTCTCGACGGATACGGACTGCACGTCACCGAGCGCGTCCCGATGCCGCTGCGGGCGAACGCGGAGAACCTGACCTACCTACGCACCAAGCGCGACCGCATGGGCCATGACCTGGCCGGACTCGACGAATACGAGAAGGGGCAGCATTCATGAGCGGGGAAGGCGAACCACAACTACAACTCGAGGGCGCAGGTGATCTGAAGGTCGCCATCGTTGCCGGTCAGTGGCATCGCACCATCTCCGAGGCTCTGCTCGACGGCGCACGCAGAAAGGTCGAGGAAGCCGGTGTCACCGAGGTCACCGTCGTTCGAGTGGCGGGGGCGATCGAGCTTCCTGTCGTCGCGCAGACCTTGGCCCGTGACCACGACGCGGTGATTGCTCTCGGCGTGGTGATCAGGGGCGGAACACCGCATTTCGAGTACGTGTGCGACGCCGTCACGGCCGGTCTGACGCGGGTGTCGCTCGACGAGAGCACTCCCGTGACCAACGGAGTGTTGACGACGGACGACGAGCAGCAGGCTCTCGATCGGTCCGGGCTTCCCGGGTCGAAGGAGGACAAGGGCGGGCAGGCCGCTGCGGCGGCGATCGACACCGCGCTGACCCTGAAGCATCTGCGGCAACCGTGGACGAACCAGGAATTTCGATGACGGAGAACGCAGGCTGGGATCTCGAGGTCCGGTCCAAGAAGTCCGCGCGCTACGCGATTGCTGCCGCTGTTCTGCTGGTGGTGGCACACACCACCGTGGCGATCCTGCTGCGGATCTCGCCCACCGGGGTGTACTTCCGCACTGCCGATCAGCTGGCGTTGGCCGGCATCGGTGTGTTGTTGGCCGGTATCGCACTGTTGTTGACGCGCCCACGCGTGCGGGTCGGCAAGAAGGGCGTTGCGGTCAGGAACATCCTGTCCGAGCGTCTGATCGAATGGGACCTCGTTCGCGGTCTGTCCTTCCCCGACGGGGCGATGTGGGCGCGGGTGGACATCCCGGACGACGAGTTCATTCCGGTGATGGCCATCCAGTCGAACGATCGGGATCACGCGGTCGCCGCGGTCCGGTCCTTCCGCAGCCTGGAAGCGAAGTATGCGGGCTCGGACCGCTAGCTCGCCGAAGCCGGTCGGTGGCTGCGGCTAACCTGGACACCGTGTCCGACCCAGCTACATATCGCCCGGCAACCGGAACCATCCCGGTGGAGCCCGGCGTGTACAAATTTCGTGATCCTCACGGACGCGTGATCTACGTGGGCAAGGCCAAAAGCCTTCGAAGCCGCCTCAATTCGTACTTCGCGGACGTCGCGTCCCTGCACCCGCGCACTCGCCAGATGGTCACCACGGCGGCATCCGTCGAATGGACCGTGGTGACGACCGAGGTCGAGGCGCTGCAGCTCGAGTACAACTGGATCAAGGAGTTCGATCCTCGATTCAACGTTCGGTACCGCGACGACAAGAGCTACCCGATGCTTGCGGTCACGATGAACGAGGAGTATCCGCGTCTGTTCGTCTACCGCGGACCCAGGCGCAAGGGCGTCCGATACTTCGGTCCCTACGCACACGCGTGGGCAATTCGCGAGACTCTCGATCTGTTGTTGCGTGTGTTCCCGGCCCGTACCTGTTCGGCAGGAGTTCTCAAACGGCACAAGCAGATCGGTCGCCCGTGTCTGCTCGGCTACATCGACAAGTGTTCCGCGCCGTGCACCGGACGCGTGTCGGCCGACGAGCACCGACGCACCGTCGAGGACTTCTGTGACTTCCTGTCCGGCAAGACGGACAAGCTGGTTCGGCAGCTGGAGAAGAAGATGCAGGACGCGTCGGAGAATCTGGACTTCGAATCCGCTGCTCGACTCCGCGACGACGTGGGCGCCTTGAAGCGGGCACTGGAGAAGCAGGCTGTGGTGCTCGGTGACGGAACCGACGCCGACCTGGTGGCCTTCGCGACCGATCCGCTGGAGGCTGCGGTGCAGGTCTTCCACGTACGCGGCGGCCGAGTCCGCGGACAGCGCGGATGGGTCGTGGAGAAGGCGGGTGAGGTCATCGAGACGGTGGCCGACGATCAGTCCGACCTTCCGGCTCTGGTCGAGCAGTTCCTCACCCAGTTCTACGGCCAGGAAGCAGCGTTGTCCTCGCGCACTCCCGGCGTCGACGACGCGGGAGCCAACGCGGTCCCGAAGGAAGTGCTGGTCCCAGTACTACCGGGCAACGCGGACGAGGTGCAGCAGTGGCTGAGCGAGCTGCGCGGATCGAACGTGCAGCTGAGGGTTCCGCAGCGAGGAGACAAGAAGGCGCTCGCGGAAACCGTCGAACGAAACGCGAAAGAAGCTCTGCAACAGCACAAGTTGAAGCGAGCCGGTGACTTCACATCGAGATCCGCCGCGCTGCAGGGTATTCAGGAGGCGCTGGATCTGGATTCCGCGCCGCTGCGCATCGAGTGCATCGATATCTCGCACGTTCAGGGCACCGATGTCGTCGCGTCGCTCGTCGTCTTCGAGGACGGGTTGCCGCGCAAGAGCGATTACCGGCACTACGCGATCAAGGAAGCCGCAGGAGACGGGCATTCCGACGACGTCGCGAGCATCGCCGAGGTCACCCGCCGACGATTCCTGCGCCACAGCTCCGATGCCTCGGGCAACGAATCCGGGGGCGACCTGTCGCCGGAGGCCGCGTTGGATCCGCAGACCGGGCGTCCGCGACGGTTCGCGTATCCGCCCAACCTGTTCGTCGTCGACGGCGGAGCACCGCAGGTCGCTGCCGCGTCCGAGGTACTCGACGAGTTGGGTGTGACCGACGTCGCAGTGGTCGGCCTGGCGAAGCGTCTGGAGGAAGTGTGGGTTCCCGGCGAATCCGATCCGGTGATCCTTCCTCGAACCAGCGAGTCGCTGTACCTGCTCCAGCGGGTTCGGGACGAAGCGCACCGGTTCGCCATCACGTTCCACCGCAGCAAGCGGTCCAGAAGGATGACCGCGTCGGCGCTCGATTCGGTGAAGGGTCTCGGCGAGACCAGACGGACGGCGCTGGTGACGCACTTCGGCTCCGTCGCGAAACTCAAACAGGCGACGGTGGAGGACATCGTCGAGGTCCCGGGAATCGGAGCCACCACCGCCAAGGCAGTCCTGGACGCACTGGGGGCAGGTGACGCCGACGCCGGCGTCACCGCGACGGGGGCAGCCGCAGGCGAAGGGTCGTCGGCCGAGGTCGAGGGCGATATGTCGGCATCGACGGCGCCGGTGGGGGAAGATCGGCAGGAGACGACTTCGACAGGGCAGGTTGCGACGTGAGCGAACCGGATGTTCGGCAGGACGACGACGTTCACGAAGCGGACCCGGTTGGAGACGTGGACGCACGACCGGACGCGATTCCAGCCACCGCAGTTCGAGCGACCGCAGTTCATGCTATCGAGGTTGCGCTCGTGACCGGTCTGTCCGGTGCGGGTCTGCGCACGGCCGCGAAGGTTCTCGAGGACCTGGGGTGGTATGTGGCGGACAACCTGCCACCCGAGTTGATCTCGAAGATGATCGACGTGGCGCTCGCCTCGGAACCTCCGCTCGAACGCCTCGCACTGGTGATGGACGTCCGCAGCCGACTGTTCACCGGTGACCTCGGATGGGTCGTTCGTGAACTGAACTCACGGGGCATACGGAACCGAGTCCTGTTCCTGGAGGCCGCGGATGCGGTGCTGATCCAACGGTTCGAATCCAACCGCCGAAGCCACCCACTACAGAACGACGGCCAGGACGGCACCCTGTCCGAGGGGATTCACGCCGAACGTGCCCGGCTCGCCGAGGTGAAATCCGTCGCGGACGTCGTCGTGGACACGACATCGCTGTCGGTGCATCAACTACGTCGCCGAGTGGAGGCGTCGTTCGGAGGAACCGACATCGCGGTGATCGGTGTGACCGTCCAGTCCTTCGGCTTCAAATACGGTCTGCCGATCGATTCCGATCTGGTGTGCGACGTGAGATTTCTGCCGAATCCGCACTGGGTTCCCGAGTTGCGAGAACATACTGGCAAAGAGCCTGCAGTGCGTGATTACGTCCTGGGTCAAGACGGTGCCCAGGACTACCTGCAGACCTTTCGGCACTTGTTGCACTTGACCGTCGACGGGTATCGCAGGGAGGGCAAGAGCTACATGACCGTCGCGGTCGGGTGTACGGGTGGCAAGCATCGAAGTGTGGCAATGACAGAAGCGCTGGCAGACATGCTGGCGCGAGAGAAAGACTTGTCGGTGCGGGTGCTGCACCGAGACGCGGGCCGCGAATGAGCGACATGAAAGTCGTCGCCCTCGGCGGTGGACACGGTCTGTACGCAACGCTCAGCGCGGCACGCAGGCTCGCATCGCACGTGACAGCAATCGTCACCGTCGCGGACGACGGTGGGTCCTCGGGCCGGCTCCGCGCGGAGCTCGGGATGGTCCCGCCGGGCGACCTCCGTATGGCGCTGGCAGCGCTGTCGTCGGAGGAACAACGCACGCGCATGTGGGCGGACGTCATGCAGCATCGGTTCGGTGGATCGGGTGCGCTCGCGGGCCATTCCGTCGGGAACCTGATCCTCGCGGGCCTGACGGAGGTTCTCGGTGACACGGTGCTCGCGTTGGACGAAGCAGCGCGCCTGCTCGGAATCGAGGGCCGCGTCGTGCCGATGGCACCGATCCCGCTGGACATCGAGGCCGACGTCTCGGGCTTGGAGGACGATCCAAGGGTGTCGCGCGTCATCCGCGGACAGGTCGCCGTCGCGACGACACCGGGCAAGGTCAGGCGCGTACGACTCCTACCGTCGGATCCGCCAGCGACGCCCGAAGCGGTTCGCGCCATCGACGAGGCCGATCTGGTCGTACTCGGACCGGGGTCGTGGTTCTCGAGTGTGATTCCCCACGTACTCGTCCCGGATCTGCTGGCCGCATTGGCACGGTCGTCCGCGGTCAAGGTGCTCGTACTCAATCTGGCACCGGAATTGGGGGAGACGACCGGATTCTCCGCCGAGCGGCACCTGCACGTACTGTCCCAGCACGCACCGGATTTCAGGGTCGACCACATCGTCGTCGACTCCGCGTTCGTCCCGGCCGGTGGCGAACGCGAGCATCTCGCCCGAGCGGCAGCACGGTTGGGAGCCGACGTCGTCTACGTGGACGTCGCGGAACCGGGCACCCACGCACATCATTTCGGAAAGTTGGCTGCGGCTCTCGGTAGCATCGTCTCCTCGCAGGAGAACGACGCGTCCGACGGGCCGCGCAGAGAGGGGATCACTTCGTGGCCATGACAGCTGAGGTGAAGGACGAGCTGAGCAGGCTCGCTGTCACCCAGGTGAGCTGCAGGAGGGCCGAAGTGTCGGCGCTGCTGCGTTTCGCCGGCGGGCTTCACATCGTTGCCGGACGAGTAGTCGTCGAGGCGGAAGTCGACCTCGGTTCGACAGCACGCCGACTGCGCCGCGAGATCCTGGACCTCTACGGGTACACGTCCGACGTCCACGTTCTCAGCGCCGGTGGTCTGAGGAAGAGCTCGCGGTACGTCGTCCGAGTGGCCAAGGACGGCGAGGCACTCGCCCGCCAGACCGGACTTCTCGACATGCGTGGACGTCCCGTCCGAGGGCTGCCCGCTCAGGTGGTCGGCGGCACGGTCGGTGACGCCGAAGCAGCGTGGCGCGGGGCGTTCCTGGCTCACGGTTCTCTGACGGAGCCGGGTAGGTCCTCGGCACTCGAGATCAGCTGCCCCGGTCCCGAGGCCGCACTGGCACTGGTCGGTGCAGCTCGCCGCCTCGGCGTCGTCGCCAAGGCACGGGAAGTGCGAGGCACCGACCGAGTCGTCGTGCGGGACGGAGAAGCCATCGGCGCGCTGCTCACACGCATGGGAGCGCAGGACACCAGGCTCGTCTGGGAAGAACGGCGCATGCGTCGTGAGGTGCGTGCCACCGCCAACCGGCTGGCCAACTTCGACGACGCCAACCTGCGCCGGTCGGCGAGAGCCGCCGTGGCCGCGGCGGCGCGGGTCGAACGTGCGCTGCAGATTCTCGGCGAAGACGTGCCGGATCATCTGGCTGCGGCCGGGTCGCTGCGCGTCCAGCATCGACAGGCATCGCTCGAAGAACTCGGCCAACTCGCGGACCCACCGATGACCAAGGATGCGGTCGCCGGACGTATCCGCAGGTTGCTGTCCATGGCGGATCGAAAGGCGAAGGACACCGGCATTCCGGACACCGAGTCCGCCGTCACCGCCGAGTTGCTCGACGAGGCCTGAGGCACCGGCGAGAGCCGACGACGCGACTGCTCGGATAACTGCAGGTGGAGGGTGATGCGCGCGCGAATGCAGTGCGCACACTAGGGTGGAAAACGCACGTAGGGACTTGCCCCATGCGCGAAATACGACAATCGGTTCAACAACTTAGGAGCGAACAGTGACGATCCGGGTAGGCGTGAACGGCTTCGGCCGCATCGGACGTAACTTCTTCAGGGCAGTCGATGCGCAGAAAGCTCTGGGCACCACCGACATCGAGATCGTGGCTGTCAACGACCTCACCGACAACGCATCCCTGGCGCACCTGTTGAAGTACGACTCGATCCTGGGCCGTCTGCCGCACGACGTCAGCCTCGAAGGCGACGACACCATCGTCGTCGGCGATCAGAAGATCAAGGCGTTGTCGCTGCGCGAGGGACCGTCGGCTCTCCCGTGGGGTGACCTGGGCGTCGACGTCGTAGTCGAGTCCACGGGTATCTTCACCGACGCCTCGAAGGCCAAGGGCCACCTCGACGCAGGCGCCAAGAAGGTCATCATCTCCGCACCTGCCAAGGGTGAGGACATCACGATCGTCATGGGCGTCAACGACGACAAGTACGACGGCAGCCAGAACATCATCTCCAACGCGTCGTGCACCACCAACTGCCTCGGCCCCATTGCCAAGGTCCTCGACGACGAGTTCGGCATCGTCAAGGGGCTCATGACCACGGTGCACGCGTACACGCAGGACCAGAACCTGCAGGACGGCCCGCACAGCGACCTGCGTCGCGCACGCGCAGCGGCCCTCAACGTCGTCCCCACCGGCACCGGCGCGGCAAAGGCCATCGGCCTGGTGCTCCCGCAGCTTCTCGGCAAGCTCGACGGATACGCACTGCGGGTGCCGATCCCGACCGGCTCGGTCACCGACCTCACGGCGAACCTGAAGAAGTCGGCATCCGTCGACGAGATCAACGCCGCCATGAAGGCAGCAGCGGAAGGCCCGCTGAAGGGCATCCTGAAGTACAGCACCGACCCGATCGTGTCCTCGGACATCGTCACCGACCCGCACTCGTCGATCTTCGACGCACCGCTGACCAAGGTCATCGACGACCAGGTCAAGATCGTGTCCTGGTACGACAACGAGTGGGGCTACTCCAACCGCCTGGCCGACCTCATCGGTCTCGTCGGAAAGTCCCTCTGATCACATGGCAGTCAAGACTCTGCAGGACCTGATCGACGCCGGCGTGTCGGGTCGCCCGGTTCTGGTGCGCTCGGACTTCAACGTGCCGATCGAGAACGGTGTCATCACCGATCCCGGTCGCATCGTCGCATCGCTTCCGACGTTGAACGCACTGCTCGACGCCGGTGCGAAGCTCATCGTCACCGCACACCTCGGCCGGCCGGACGGCAAGCCCGAGGCGAAGTACTCGCTCGCGCCGGTGGCGTCGAAGCTCGGGGAACTGCTCGGTCGCCACGTTCAGTTGGCGGGCGACGTCGTCGGCCAGGATGCTCAGGCTCGTGCCGAAGGGCTGACCGACGGCGACGTACTGCTGCTGGAGAACATCCGGTTCGATCCGCGTGAGACCAGCAAGGACGAGGCCGAGCGTGCTCAGCTGGCAGCCGAGTTGGTCGCGCTCACCGACGGTGAGGGTGCTTTCGTGTCCGACGGCTTCGGCGTCGTGCACCGCAAGCAGGCTTCGGTGTACGACGTGGCGAAACTGCTTCCGTCGTACGCAGGTGGTCTGGTGGCCACCGAGGTCGACGTGCTGGCCAAGTTGACGGAGGATCCGGCACGCCCGTACGCGGTCGTGCTCGGCGGGTCGAAGGTCTCGGACAAGTTGGGTGTCATCGAGGCGCTCGCACCCAAGGTCGACACTTTGGTCATCGGCGGCGGCATGGCGTTCACTTTCCTTGCCGCACAGGGCTACTCGGTCGGTTCTTCGCTTCTGCAGGAAGACCAGATCGACGTCTGCAAGGACCTGCTCGAGCGGTTCGGCGATGTCATCCACCTGCCGGTCGACATCGTCGTGGGTGACTCGTTCTCGAAGGACGCCGAAGCCAAGACCGTTGCCGCATCCGAGATCCCGGACGGTTGGATGGGACTGGACATCGGGCCGGAGTCCGTCAGCCGATTCACCGTCGTGCTCGCGAACGCGAAGACGATCTTCTGGAACGGCCCGGCCGGTGTCTTCGAGTTCGAGAAGTTCTCCGCAGGAACGCGGGGCATCGCCGAGGCAATCGTCGGTGCCACCGAGAAGGGCGCGTTCAGCGTCGTCGGCGGCGGGGACTCCGCAGCCGCCGTCCGTGCACTGGGACTGTCCGACGACGGCTTCTCGCACATCTCGACCGGAGGCGGTGCATCTCTCGAATACCTCGAGGGCAAGCAGCTTCCCGGCATCGCAGCGCTGGAGGGATGAACCATGGCACGTAAGCCGCTCATCGCAGGCAACTGGAAAATGAATCTGAACCACCTCGAGGCGATCTCGCTGGTGCAGAAGATCGCGTTCTCGCTGCCCGCGAAGTACTTCGACAAGGTGGACGTGACGGTCATTCCGCCGTTCACGGACATCCGCAGTGTGCAGACGCTCATCGAGGGCGACAAGCTCCTGCTCACCTACGGCGCGCAGGACGTCTCCGCACAGGAGTCCGGCGCATACACCGGTGAGATCAGTGGGTCGATGCTCGCGAAGCTCGGTTGCACGTTCGCTGTCGTCGGGCACTCCGAGCGTCGAACCCTGCACAGCGAGGACGACGCCGCGGTCGCAGCCAAGACCAAGGCTGCACTGAAGCACGGACTCACACCGATCGTGTGCATCGGTGAGGGCCTCAACATCCGTGAGGCTGGCGAGCACGTCTCGTACAACATCACGCAGCTTCGTGGTTCGCTGGCCGGGTTGTCGGCCGAGGACATCGCGAAGGTCGTGGTCGCCTACGAGCCGGTGTGGGCGATCGGCACCGGTCGAGTGGCCAGTGCCGCGGACGCGCAGGAAGTGTGCTCGGCAATCCGCGAGGAGCTGAAGACGCTCGCCTCCGCAGAGGTGGCGGCGGGCGTGCGGGTCCTCTACGGCGGCTCCGTCAACGCGAAGAACGTGGGCGAGATCGTCGGCCAGCCCGACGTCGACGGTGCGCTCGTCGGTGGAGCCTCCCTCAAGGCGGACGAGTTCGCCACATTGTCGGCAATCGCCGCGGGTGGCCCTCTGCCCTGATCGCAGCAGCTGGTCGAGCCGTACATCGGACCTTGCCGTGTCACCGCCACCGAGGCGGTGACACGGCAATGTGCGTCGTGCAGGTAGGCTGTCACGGGTTGTGAGCTGAGACTATTGTGAGGCGGACATGGAACTGTTCCTGGATATTTTGCTGGTGGTCACCAGTTTGGCGCTGATTCTTCTGGTGCTGCTGCACCGGGGCAAGGGTGGCGGCCTGTCCAGTCTGTTCGGCGGCGGTGTCCAGTCGTCTCTGTCGAGCTCGACGGTCGTGGAGAAGAACCTGGATCGGTTGACCATCTTCACCGGCGTCGTGTGGCTGATCGCAATCCTCGGAATCGGCCTGGAGATCAAGTTCTCCTGATCGGGTTTGTCCTTACATATCATGTGTCGGTGCCGGGCCCGAACAGGACCTCGGGCTGCATGACACCGGTGGGTGCACGATAATCGGGGGATGAGCGAAACCCCTTTGGAGTCGTCAGGATCTCCCGCCTTCGTCACACCCACGATGCAAGGTCGTGAGTTGACCGAGCCGCTGCGGGAAGACATTCGATACCTCGGTGGAATTCTCGGTGACATCATCCGCGAGCACGAAGGACCCGCCGTGTTCGACCTCGTCGAACGTGCCCGCGTCGAATCCTTCGCCGTCCGCCGCTCGGAGGGCGAGCGCGACGATTCACTCGGGATCTACGCAGATCTCGACGTGTCGCAGGCAGTTCCGCTCATTCGTGCGTTCAGTCATTTCTCGCTGCTGGCCAACCTCGCCGAGGACCTGCACCGCGAGCGCCGTCGCGCAATTCACCTCGATCGCGAGGATCCGCCTCAGGACAGCAGCCTCGACGCGACGTGGATCAAACTCGATTCCGCCGACCTCACCCAGCAGCAGGTGGCCGACGCGCTGACTGATGCACTGGTGGCCCCGGTCATCACTGCGCATCCGACGGAAACGCGTCGACGGACGGTGTTCGATGTTCAATCCAGGATCACCGAGCTCATGCGACGGCGCGAGGTTGCCTCGTCCGCGGCGGCGAACAAGGCGTCGAGTGCCGCCAAAGAGCTTGCTGCGGTGGACATTCAGATCCGTCGCCAGGTTCTGACGTTGTGGGAGACGGCCTTGATCAGGTTGTCACGGCTCCGAATTCAGGACGAGATCGAGGTGGGCCTCCGCTACTTCGAGACGTCACTGTTCGACGTCATTCCGGCGCTCAACGCGGACGTCCGTGCGGCTCTCCGCCAGAGGTGGCCGTCGAGCGACCTGCTGCCGCAGCCCATTCTTCGTCCCGGTTCGTGGATCGGCGGAGACCGCGACGGTAATCCGAACGTCACGGCCGAGGTCGTGCACACCGCGACACATCAGGCCGGGTACACCGCGTTCGCTCATTACCTGGACGAGCTCGTCGCGCTCGAGAAAGAACTGTCGATGTCCGTGCGTCTCGTCGCGGTCAGCGACGAACTGCTGACGTTGGCGGCAGAAGCAGGCGATCCCGCCGACAACCGCAACGACGAGCCGTATCGCGTTGCGGTTCGCGGGATCCGAGCACGCCTGACGGCCACCGCCGCCCGGGTTCTCGACTCCGTTCCCGTCGCCGGACTCGACGTCGGATCCATCCCGTATGCCGCGCCCCAGGACGTATTGAACGATCTCGACACGATCGACCGGGCGCTGCGCGCCGACGGTGATGCGCTCATCGCCGATGATCGTCTGCTGGCGCTGCGTCAGGCCGTCGAGACGTTCGGATTCCACCTGCAGGCTCTGGACATGCGCCAGAACTCGGAGACGCACGAGGAAGTCGTCGCCGAACTCCTGTCCTGGGCCGGCGTGCACTCCGATTACGCCTCGCTCGACGAGAACGCGCGGGTGGCTCTTCTGTCCCGCGAGCTGACCACTCGTCGTCCCCTCGTGGGTCCGACAGCTCAGCTGAGCGAGCTCGCGACCAAGGAGCTCGGTATCGTGCGCGCTGCGAAGGTGGCCATCGATCACCTCGGGCCCGACACGATCCAGAACTACATCATCAGCATGTGCCAGTCGGTGAGCGACATGCTCGAGGCGGCCCTGCTGCTGAAGGAGGCCGGGATCTTCGACCCCGGCACCGACGGATCCGCCCCGACGTCGACGGTGGGCGTCGTGCCCCTGTTCGAGACCATCGAGGACCTGCAGCAGGGTGCGGCCACGCTCGTGGCCACCCTCGACGTTCCGGTCTACCGGGCTCTCGTCGCGGGCCGCGGGATGAACCAGGAAGTGATGCTCGGTTACTCGGACTCGAACAAGGACGGCGGATACCTCGCCGCCAACTGGGCGTTGTACCGCGCCGAACTGGATCTGCTCGAGGCGTCGCGGAAGACCGGAATTCGGTTGCGGCTGTTCCACGGTCGTGGCGGCACCGTCGGTCGCGGCGGCGGTCCGAGCTACGACGCCATCCTCGCGCAGCCTCCGGGCGTCGTGCAGGGGTCGCTGCGTCTGACCGAGCAGGGCGAGATCATCGCCGCCAAGTACGCCGAGCCGTCCATGGCGCGCCGCAACCTCGAATCGCTGGTGGCGGGCACGCTCGAATCGACCCTCCTCGACGTGGAAGGTCTCGGCGACGGTGCCGAGCCTGCCTACGAGGTGCTCGACGACCTGGCTGCGAAAGCCCGCGCTGCGTACGGCCGGCTCGTGCACGAGGAGCCCGGATTCGTAGAGTACTTCCGCATGTCCACTCCGGTTGCGGAGGTGGGAGAGCTCAACATCGGAAGCCGCCCCGCGTCACGCAAGCCGACCAATTCGGTGTACGACCTGCGCGCGATCCCATGGGTGATGTCCTGGAGCCAGTGCCGTGTGATGCTGCCCGGCTGGTACGGAACCGGTACGGCGTTCGAGGAATGGGTCGGCGGCGACGACGACAAGCTGGCGGTACTGACGGACCTATATCGGAAGTGGCCGTTCTTCCAAACGGTACTGTCGAACCTCGCGCAGGTCATGGCCAAATCGGATCTGGGGATCGCTGCTCGTTACTCCGAACTCGTCCCGGATACGGAACTGCGCACCAGGATCTTCGGAATGATCGAAGCAGAGCATGCGAAGACCATCGAGATGTACCTCTCCATCACCGGACACTCGAGGTTGCTCGAGGACAATCCGGCCCTGGAACGGTCGGTCCACAACCGGTTCCCGTACCTCGAGCCCCTCAATCAGATGCAGGTCGAGATGCTGCGCCGCTACCGCGCCGGTGACGAGGAAGAGCGCGTCAAACGCGGCATCCTGCTGACGATGAACGGTTTGGCGACTGCTCTGCGCAACAGCGGGTAGTCACCTGCGGTTCCGCCGTCGTCGACTCGGGAACCGTCGCCGTGCCGGCTGCGTCTGACTAGGTATGAGGCAGTGCACATCCGATGCCAAATCCTGGCGCGACGGCTCGGCGTACCGTTCTGCGCAGTCGAGGAGGCGGACACCGCCCGTGGAGAAGGACGCCGACGAGACGGCGACCACACGCGACACCGACGCCGACGGCGCCGGTACCCTGTGAGGAATCGGGTACCGGCGCCGCCGGACAGTCGGTCGTGGCTCGAATCTAGTTGCTGTTCTCCAGCTTCGACGCCGCGCCTGCATCGAGGAACCACACGGTCGATTCGGATCCGACGGCGCCCGCCGACGGGACGTCATCGGAGTCGGCGCCGCCCACTGCAGCGGCCACCGCGTCGGCCTTGGCGTCCCCGGACACCAGGAGCCAGACGTGCTTCGCACGTCGGACAGCGGGCAACGTGAGCGTGATTCTCACCGGCGGCGGTTTCGGTGAATCCTCGACGGCCACCACGTACCGGTGCTGTTCGCGAACGGCGTCGGTGTGCGGGAACAGCGAATTGATGTGTCCCTCACCGCCCATGCCGAGGAGATGCACGTCGAATTCCGGTGTGTGCTCACCGTTCGAGCGGGCACCGAGGATCTGCGCGTACGTTGCCGCAGCCACCTCGGGATCACTGCCGTGCGGCCCGTCCGACGCCGCCATGCGAAACACGCGGTCCGGGTGCACACCCACGTGCTCGAGCAGTGCCTCCGATGCCTGCACTTCGTTGCGTTCGGGATCGCCTGCGGGAAGGAACCGTTCGTCGCCGAAGTAGATGTCGACCTGTCCCCAGTCGATGGCCCCGGAATCCGCGCGGAGGGCCTCGAGAAGCGCGACGCCGGTGCCGCCGCCGGTCAGCACGACCGATGCGACGCCGCGTTCGGCCTGAGCGGCCACGACCACGTCGACGAAGCGGGATCGAGCTGCGTCGACCAATGACTGCGCGTCGAGAAACTGCAGGACGGATTTCTTACTCATAGCTCACCTTCGACAGACCTTTCAAGGCCAGTTCGTAGATTTCGTCGGTATCGAGGCGCCTGAGCTCCTCGGCCAAGCACTCGCGGGTTCCACGTCGAGCAAGCGCGACCTCCGCGTCGGGTTGGCCGGTTCTGCGCAGCGTGGCGGTTTTTCCGGTCTGCGGGCGGGTGATGGAGATGCTGGTGGTCTCGCGATCCAGCACGACCTTCAGCTCACCCGTTCGACGATGCACCGGAACCTCCAGCTTGGCCGCGAGCCAACCGGCGAGGATGTCCAGCGCCGGCTCCTCGGCCAGACCGGACACCACCGCGGAGACGACGGATTCGTGCGGTGCCTGATCCAGTGCCGTGGCAAGAAGCCCACGCCAGTAGGTGATTCGGCTCCACGACAGGTCGGTGTCGCCGTCGGTGTAACTGGACAACCTGCTCTTGATCGCAGCCGTCGTGTCCGGTGCGTTGGTCGCATCGGTGATACGGCGAATCGCGAGGCGCCCCAGGGGATCCTGAGCAGGAACGGCAGGTGCTTCGTTGGGCCACCAGGCGACGATCGGTGTGTCCGGCAGCAGGAACGGTATGACGACGCTGTGCTCGTGATCTGCCAGTTCGCCGTTCAGGCGAAGGACGACGACCTCGGACGCTCCTGCGTCACCTCCGACACGAATCTGTGCGTCGAGGCTCGACTCCGCGGACCGGTCACCGTGGATGAGCACGATGACGCGGCACGGATGCTCCCGGGATGCCTCGTTCGCCGCAGCTATCGCGGTCTCCGCTTTCGTGGCGTCCTTGCTGACGACGATCAGCGTCAACACACGCCCGATGGTCACGGCACCGCCGGACTCCCGGAGCGAGACCAGCTGCTTTCCCACCTCGGCTGTCGTCGTCGAGGGAATGTCGACAATCACGGCCTTCTCCATTCGCGTCCGGTACGTTGCATCATCTCGTCGGCGGTCGCCGGACCCCAGGTGCCTGCCTCGTACGGTTCAGCGGTGCCGCCCGACGCCCAGAAGTCGAGAATCGGGTCCAGGATCTTCCAGGACAACTCGACCTCGGCATTGACGGGGAACAGCGACGGTTCCCCGAGCAGAACGTCGAGGATGAGCCGTTCGTACGCCTCCGGCGAAGATTCGGTGAACGCCTGGCCATAGCTGAAGTCCATGCTGACGTCGCGAACCTGCATGCTCGACCCGGGCACCTTCGAACCGAATCGCATGGTCACGCCCTCGTCGGGCTGGACCCTGATCACGAGCGCATTCTGACCGAGCTCCTCGGTCATGGTGGCGTCGAACGGCAGGTGTGGCGCACGTTTGAACACCATGGCGATCTCGGTGACCCTGCGGCCCAGAGCCTTTCCGGTCCGCAGATAGAACGGAACTCCGCCCCAGCGTCTCGTGTCGACCTCGAGTGTGATGGCGGCGTAGGTTTCGGTGCTCGACTCGGGGTCGAATCCCTCTTCCTCCTTGAGTCCCTTGACCTTCTGGCTGCCCTGCCACCCGGCTGCGTACTGACCCCTGGCGGTGGTCTCGGCGAACGGTTCGGCGGGTTTGGTGGCGGAGAGAACCTTGATCTTCTCCGATTGCAGCTCGGACGGGCTGAAGCTGACCGGCTCTTCCATCGCCGTGATCGCCAGCAACTGCAGCAAATGGTTCTGGATGACGTCCCGGGCCGCGCCGATACCGTCGTAATACCCTGCGCGACCGCCCAATCCGATGTCCTCGGCCATCGTGATCTGCACGTGGTCGACGTAGTGGGCGTTCCAGATGGGATCGAACAACTGGTTCGCGAAGCGCAGAGCCAGAATGTTCTGGACGGTTTCCTTGCCCAGGTAGTGATCGATGCGGAAGACGGTGTCCTCGGGGAACACTCGGTTCACGACAGCGTTGAGTTCCTTGGCGCTGTCCAGATCGTGACCGAAAGGCTTCTCGATGACGACTCGGCGCCACTTGCCTTCCTCACGCTGGGCGAGTCCGGAGCGAGAGAGCTGTTCCAGAACGACAGGGAAGGCGCCGGGGGGAATCGACAGGTAGAAGGCGTGATTGCCACCCGTGCCACGAGTTTCGTCGAGTTCGGCGAGCGTGGTCGACAGGGTGTCGAACGCTGCGTCGTCGTCGAACGATCCCTGAACGAAGCGGAATCCCTCGGCGAGGGTGTTCCACACCTCCTCGCTGAACGGCGTACGGGCGTGATCGCGGACCGCGTCGTGCACGATCTGCGCGAAGTCCTCGTTCTCCCAATCACGCCGAGCGAAACCGACGAGGGCGAAACCGGGGGGCAGGAGCCCCCGGTTCGCCAGGTCGTACACCGCAGGCATGAGCTTCTTACGGGCGAGGTCGCCGGTGACACCGAAGATCACGAGGCTGCAGGGACCCGCGATCCGTGGAAGACGCTTGTCACGTGGATCGCGAAGTGGATTGTGCCACTCCGCGGAATCCTTCTGATCGGTTTCTGCGGTGGCCACGTCTCAGCTCTTCTGGCCTGCTTGACGCAGCTGCTCGCCGGTGGCCTCGAGCAGCTCGCTCCAGGACGCCTCGAACTTCTGCACGCCCTCGTTCTCGAGGGTGAGGAACACGTCCGTCACGTCGATTCCGATCGCGGACAGCCGGTCGAAGACTTCCTGCGATTCGGGACCCTTGCCGGAGATGGTGTCTCCCGATACCTCACCGTGGTCGGCGACGGCGTCCAGAGTCTTCTCCGGCATCGTGTTGACGGTGTTGGGGGAGACCAGGTCGGTCACGTACAGCGTGTCGGGGTAGGCGGTGTTCTTGACCCCGGTGGATGCCCACAGTGGCCGCTGCGGACGAGCTCCCGAGCCTGCGAGCTCGTGGAAGCGAGGACCGACCTCGAACGCTTGCTGGTAGGCGACGTACGCCAGGCGAGCATTGGCGAGCGCAGCCTTGCCCTTGAGCGCCTCGGCGTCGGGCGTGCCGATCTTGTCCAGCCGGGCGTCGATCTCCGTGTCGACGCGCGAGACGAAGAACGACGCCACGGAATGGATCTTCGACAGGTCGTGGCCGGCCGCACGTGCAGCTTCCAAGCCCTCCAGGTACGCGCCGATGACGGCCTCGTAGCGTTCGACCGAGAAGATCAGCGTGACGTTCACGCTGATGCCCTCGCCGATGACCTTGGCAATGGCCGGAATGCCTGCCTCGGTCGCGGGGATCTTGATCAGGACGTTGGGTCGGTCGACGATCTTCCACAGCTCGACGGCCTGCGCGATCGTCTTTTCGGTGTCGTGGGCCAGACGCGGATCGACCTCGATCGACACGCGTCCGTCGACGCCTGCCGAGGACTCGTAGATCGGAGCGAAGATGTCGCAGGCGTTGCGCACGTCGTCGGTGGTGACGGTGCGGATCGTCGCGTCGACGTCCGCTCCGCGCTCGGCGAGCTCGGTGACCTGGGCGTCGTAGGCGTCGCCCTTGCTCAGTGCCGCCTGGAAGATCGACGGATTGGTGGTGACGCCGACGACACTCTTGCTGTCGATGAGCTCCTGCAGGTTGCCGGAGGTGATGCGGTCTCGGGACAGATCGTCGAGCCAGACGGATACGCCTGCTGCGGACAGATCTGCGAGGTTCTTGTTCTGGGTCATGGGTTATCCCTTCACGTTGGTGATGGAGCGCTGCGCGGCGGCGACCACTGCGTCGGCCGTGAATCCGTACTCGCGGAAAAGGGTCTTGGCGTCGGCGGATTCTCCGTAGTGCTCGAGCGAGATGATCTCGCCGAAGCCGCCGACGATCGGGTACCACGGCATCGCGATGCCCGCTTCGATGGAGACGCGAGCCTTGACCGTGGGCGGAAGAACCTGGTCGCGGTAGTTCTGGTCCTGGCTGTTGAACCACTCGACACACGGCATTGACACGACCCGTGCGGCGATTCCCTGTGCTTCCAGCGTCTTCTGTGCCTCGACTGCGTACTGGAGCTCGGAACCCGTTCCGATCAGGATCACGTCCGGAGCAGCCTTCGACGACTCGACGAGGACGTAGCCGCCCTTCGAGACCCCCTCGTAGCTGGTGCCCTCGAGGACCGGGATGCCCTGACGGGTCAGTGCCAGGCCGACGGGTCCGCTGCTGCTGGAACGCGCGAGCGTCGACTGCCAGGCGTACGCCGTCTCGTTGGCATCGCCCGGACGGACGACGGACAGGTTGGGGATGGCGCGCAGTGCGGCGAGGTGCTCGACGGGCTGATGCGTCGGGCCGTCCTCGCCGAGGCCGATGGAATCGTGCGTCCAGACGTAGATCGGGTCGATGTCCATCAGCGACGCGAGCCGGACTGCGGGGCGCATGTAGTCACTGAACTGCATGAACGTTCCGCCGTACGCCCGGGTCGGCCCGTGCATGACGATGCCGGACAGGATCGAGCCCATCGCGTGCTCACGGATTCCGAAGTGCAGAGTCCGTCCGTAGGGCTCGGCATCCCAGTCGTCGGTGGAGATGGACGTGGGCCCGAAGGACTTCGCGCCCTTGATGGTGGTGTTGTTGCTGCCGGCGAGGTCGGCGGATCCGCCCCACAGTTCGGGAAGAACGGGTCCGACGGCACTCAGAACTTCGCCGGACGCGGCGCGGGTCGCGATCGCCTTGCTGCCGGGCTCCCACGTCGGCAGGACGTCGGTCCAGCCCTCGGGGAGATCGCCCGCGGTCAGTCGATCCAGCAACTTCTTGCGCTCGGGCTCACGCGCAGCCCACGCGTCGAATTCCGTGTTCCATTCCGCGTGCGCCTTGCGGCCGCGCTCCTGCAGTCCGCGCGTGTGGTCGATGACCTCGTCGGTGACCTCGAACTTCTTTTCCGGGTCGAAGTCGAGTGCCTTCTTGACCTTGGCGATTTCCTCGTCGCCGAGGGCTGCACCGTGAACTGCGCCGGTGTTCATCATCGTCGGCGCCGGGAACCCGATGATGGTCCGCAGCACGATGATCGACGGCTTGTCGGTCACGGCCTTCGCGGCCTCGATGGCTTCCTCGATGGCCGTGACGTTCTCGCCGCCCTCGACGACCTGCACGTGCCAGCCGTATGCCTCGTAGCGTGCGGCGGTGTTCTCCGACAAGGCGATGTCGGTGGCGTGCTCGATCGAGATCTTGTTGTCGTCGTAGAACAGGATGAGGTTGCCGAGCTGCTGCGTGCCGGCGAGCGAGGACGCCTCCGACGTCACACCTTCCTCGATGTCGCCGTCGGATGCGATGACGTAGATGAAGTGGTCGAACGGGCTCGTCCCGAGCGCGGGCTCGGGATCGAACAGACCGCGCTCGCGACGCGACGCCATGGCCATGCCGACCGCGGAGGCCAAGCCCTGGCCGAGAGGTCCGGTGGTGATCTCCACACCGTCGGTGTGGCGGAACTCCGGGTGGCCCGGAGTCTTGGACTTGAACGTGCGCAACGACTCGATGTCGACCAGTTCGAGACCGAAGCCACCCAAGTACAGCTGCAGGTACAGCGTCAGGCTCGAGTGCCCGCAGGAGAGAACGAATCGGTCGCGCCCGATCCAGTGCGTGTCGTTCGGGTCGTGACGCATGGTCCGCTGGAAGAGGGTGTAGGCCAGGGGCGCGAGACTCATCGCGGTGCCGGGGTGGCCGTTGCCGACCTTCTGCACTGCGTCGGCAGCGAGGACTCTGACAGTGTCGACCGCCCTGGTGTCCAGGTCCGTCCAGTCGCTGGGGTGGTGCGCTGTGGTGAGGACGTCAATATCGTCTGTGATCGACACGAGCAGAGATCTCCTGACATTGGTACGAGTGAGGCAGAACGCGCTCGATCTGGCGCAGATCGAACACGTCGACCACCAGCCTAGTTCCGTCCGGGTCGGCTGTCGTGTCTTCCCCCCGGTCGAGCCCGGGCTGTGTCGTCACAGGGCTCCGTCTCTTCACTTTGGGTGCCCTGAGAATTGGAGTGCAGGTGGTTCACGTCTACCATCGCTTGTAGTAGTGCGCTCGCCTCAGGTTTCTGTGCCGGTGTGCGTGCTGCTCGTTCATGAGTGTCGAGCCCGTGCAAGGAGACGTAGTGCGAATTGGGCAGCAGCCGGGCGGCCACGGATTCGCAGGCGGCCCCAGCCATCCCGAGCACGACGGATCCGCTGGTGGACCCGAGGACGGGCATCGGGCCGGTGCAGCCGAACCGCCGAAGTCGGCTCCTCGACGAGCGCTTGCGCTCGTCATGGCATACGTCGCGCTCACCAAGCCGCGTGTGATCGAACTTCTGCTCGTCACGACGATCCCGGCGATGCTTCTCGCAGATCGAGGCCAGGTGCAGCCCGGTCTGATCCTGACCACGTTGTTCGGTGGAATGCTCGCCGCCGCGTCGGCCAACTGCCTGAACATGGTCGCCGACGCCGATATCGACAAAGTGATGGCCCGCACGGCCAAACGCCCGCTCGCACGCGGCGCGATGCCGGTGTCGCACGCGTTCGTGTTCGGTGTCACCCTGGGAGTCGTCTCGTTCTTCTGGTTGTGGTTCACGACCAACCTGCTGAGCGGCATCCTCGCGGTCGTCACCATCTGCTTCTACATCTTCGTCTACACCCTCGTCCTCAAGCGCCGTACGTCACAGAACGTCGTCTGGGGCGGCGCTGCAGGCTGCATGCCCGTGATGATCGGCTGGTCCGCCGTCACCGGGACAATCGGCTGGCAAGCAGTCGTCATGTTCCTGGTCATCTTCCTGTGGACTCCGCCACACACCTGGGCCCTCATGCTCCGGTACAAGGAGGACTATCAGGCGGCCAACGTCCCGATGCTTCCTGCCGTGGCATCGGAAACCAAGGTGACCAAGCACATCGTCCTGTACGCGTGGGCCACAGTCGGCGCGACGTTCGCTCTGGCGCCCGGTTCGGGAGTCATCTACGCGGCGGTGGCCCTGGCGTCGGGCATCTGGTTCCTCGTCGTGGCGCACCGGCTGTATGCCGGAGTACGCGCAGGCACTCCGGTCAAGCCGTTGAAGTTGTTCATTCTGTCCAACGAGTACCTGGCGTTGGTGTTCTGCGGCCTGGCCGTGGACTCGGTCGTCGGGTGGGACACCCTGAGCCAGCTCCTGTCCTGATCCGGTCTCAGGGAACGAGTACCACCGAGCCCGTCGTGCGGCGCCCCTCCAGCTCGGTATGAGCCGTGGCTGCCTCCGACAGCGGGTGCACCGCACCCACTCGAATGTTCAGAATTCCGTCGGCGATCGCCTTGAACACCTCGCCCGCACGCCACTCGAGCTCACGTCGATCACGAATGTGATGAGCCAGCGTCGGCCGAGTGAGAAACAATGACCCCGCTCCGTTGAGCCGCTGCGGGTCGAACGGCGGTACCGGACCGCTGGCGGCGCCGAACAGTGCGAGCATCCCGCGGATCCGTAGCGAGGCGAGACTCTGCTCGAACGTCGCGGCGCCCACACCGTCGTACACCGCGTGTGCGCCCTCCCCGTCGGTCAGTTCCCGTACCCGCGCTGGGACGTCGTCGGTGTACTTCAGTACCTCCGAGGCACCCGCTTGCCGGGACAGCTCGGCCTTGGCGTCCGTCGATACGGTCGTGATCACACGAACACCCGCCGCGACGGCGAGTTGGGTGAGGATGAGCCCGACGCCACCCGCACCCGCGTGCACGAGCACGGTGTCGCCCGCAGCGGCCGGGTAGGTCGACTTCAGGAGATAGTGGGCCGTCATCCCCTGCAGAAGTGCGGATGCGGCCTGTTCGGCTGGAACACCGTCGGGTACCGCTACCGCGGCCGACGCCGGAACGATCACTTTCTCGGCGTAGCTACCCGGCGCGGTCGCCCAGGCAACGCGCTGACCGACGACGAACTCGCCGACCCCGTCGCCGACGGACTCCACCACCCCCGACCCCTCGTCTCCGGGCACGTACGGCAGTTCGCGTTTGTACAGGCCGGTGCGGAAGTAGGTGTCGATGTAGTTGACGCCTGCGGCTTCGAGCCGCACGAGCAACTGGCCGGGGCCGGGAGTCGGCTCGGCGATGTCGACGGGGACGAGGACCTCCGGTCCACCATGTTCACGGATCTCCAGTGCACGCATGGTGTCTTTGTACACCTGCCGATTCCCAGGGGTTCTGGCCACACGAAGTTACCGAGCGGTATCGTCTTCGAGTATGGCGACCGAAACAGAGACAACATCGCGTGAGACCGACGCGGCCGAGCCGAAGGTCGAGGTGCCTGCAGGTGCCCTCTCGGCAGTCAAGGCGTTCGTCGGAGAGCACGGCGGAACCGGCAATGTCGTGATCCAACCGATCGGACGTGCCGGAACGCGCGTCACCCTGGTCGGTGCCGACGGCGTGTTGGGCGATCAGGTCGTGGAGAACAACGACGTCGCACACGCCCTCGTCGCCGCCGTCGACGGTTTGACCGAATCGGAGTGGGATCGCGAACTCGTCAGTGCAGTCACCCCTGCGCCCGGGCATTACCGCAAGATGGCGGGATGGGTTGCTCGCCAGACTAAATTCCCGAAGGCGCGTAACGCGGCTCTGGAGAAATAGTTCGAAAGATTTTCGGTGGAGGTGGAACCGATCGGGGTTCGGGTCCGTCAAATCTAAGTGGGAGAGGTAGTCGGTCGTCTGAGGGGGAGACCGGCTACCTCTCCTCTCGTGTCTCTCCGGTCAGGAGGGGCTGACCTTCTCGGCGTGTTCGGCAGTGTCGTCGGATGCAGGTATCCGCTTTCGGCACGCTGCCCAGACAGCAGCGGTGGCCGCGGTCGTAGCGCCTGCTCCTGCCACGTGAATGGCCACGAGTGCAGCGGGTACGTCGGTCAGATACTGCACGACTCCGACGAGAGACTGCGCCACCACCACGGCGACCAGTACCTTCAACCTCGTCGTGACGTTCTGCGTCGCCTTGACCGCGTACAGGCCGAACCCGAGACCCACCAAGAGCGCGAGGTACGCCACGAGGAGCTGTGCGTGCAGATGCACGAGCGTGACGATCTCCACCTCGAAGCGAGGGACGGGCTCGTCGATGCTCTTGTCGCCGGCATGCGGACCGGCGCCGGTCAACATCGTTCCGGCTACCAACACACCTGCCATGACGACACCGGACAGTGCGGTCAACAGGCGGAGCGGTTCGGGGACCGTCTTGACGACGACGGAGTCCTCGTCGGATTCGGCCACCTTGAAGTACAGGAGAGTTGCGAGCCACACCATGGCCATCGAGGCCAGGAGGTGGATTGCCACTGTCCACCACAACAGTCCGGTCAGCACGGTGATGCCGCCCAGGATCGCCTGAACGACCGTTCCCAACGGCATGAACCACGCGAACAAAATCACGTTGTTGCGCCTGCGGGCGCGGGTGACAGCGAGGACGACGGCAGCTGCGGCGAGCACGACGACGAACGTCAGAAGGCGGTTGCCGAATTCGACGGCCTGGTGCAGGACCGGTACTTCCGAGACTCCGACGGGTGTGAAACTACCGGGAAAGCACTGCGGCCACGTCGGGCAGCCCAGGCCCGACGCGGTGACGCGGACGATGGCACCGGTCACGGCGATGCCGCCCTGAGTCAGAATGACGACGAACGCCAGGATCTTCTGCGCTCGGACCGAAGGCAACGGCAAGCGGTCGACAATGCGCAAATACGCTCGATACAGCACGTAGCGATGGTAGACGGCGATCAACTACACGCTGTCGTTGACCCCGGCGGTGTCGGTCAGGTGAAGCGGAACGAGCGGCTCGCGAGCACGCCGCACAGTCCTGCCCAGCCGAGAAGAACGGCAATTCCGAACCAGTCGACGGAACCGGTGACCGCCTGACCGAGTGCCTCTGCCAGCGCACCCGACGGCACCAGTCGAGCGATCGTGTGCAGGGTGGTCGGCAGATCGTCGGCCAGTACGACGAGAGACCCGATACCCAGCATCACGAACCAGAGGATGTTCGCGAGGGCCAGGACGATCTCGGCCTTGAGGGTGCCGCCGAGCAGCAGACCCATGGTGGCGAACGTCGTCGTACCCAGCGCGATCACGACTGCGCCGAGCAGCAGGCCGGTGACCTCCGGCCGCCAGCCGAGGGCCAGTCCGATTCCGCCGAGAACCACGGACTGCAGAATCACCACGAGCAGAACGGCGATGGACTTCCCGGCGATGATTCCCCACTTGGGCAGTGGGGTCGCGCCCAACCGTTTGAGTGCTCCGTAGCGGCGATCGAATCCGACGGCGATGGCCTGGCCGGTGAACGCCGTGGACATCACCGCGACCATCATCACCGCGGGCACGACCTGATTCACGGGGTCGTCGCCCATGGCGCCCAGTGGCAGCAGCGTGAGGCCGATCAACAGGGTGATCGGAATGAACATCGTCAGCAGCAGTTGTTCGCCGTTGCGCAGCAGCAACTTCAGCTCGAGCATCGACTGGGCGGACAACATCGTGACCGGAGAGCTGGGCTCGGGTTTCGGTGCGAACAGGCCGTCGGCGAACCTGTTGCTCGCGAGCCGCACGTCTTTGCGAGCCGTCATTTCCTGAGCTCCCTGCCGGTCAATTCGAGGAAGACGTCTTCCAGCCTTCGCTGGTCCACCTGCAGTTCCGTCGCCAGTACGTTCTGTTCGGCGCACCACGACGTCACCGTCACCAGTATGGACGGTTCGATCACGCCCTCGATCGCGTACGACCCGGCACTTTCCTCGACCGGGTGATAGCCGGCCGGAAGGGCCGCGTCGAGCAGCGACAACTCGAGTCCGGCGGGCGCACTGAATCGCAGTCGTCCCTCCGCCCCCTGCTTCGTCAGTTCCGATGCCGTCCCGGACGCGACGATCTTGCCGTTGTCGATGATGACGAGTTCGTCGGCGAGCTGCTCCGCCTCGTCCATCAGATGTGTGGTCAACAAGACGCTGACCCCGTCACGGCGTAATGCATCGACGAGCTCCCAGACGAGCAGCCGAGCCTGCGCGTCGAGCCCGGCCGTCGGCTCGTCGAGAAACACCAGTTCCGGCCGGCCGACGATGGCGCACGCCAACGCCAGACGTTGCTGCTGACCGCCGGACAGCCGCCGGTACGGGGTTCTCGTCGCCTGTGAGAGGCCAAGGCAGTCCAGCAGCCAGTCGGGGTCCAGCGGATCGTTGGAGTACGAGGCGACGAGCTTCAACATCTCGCCCGCTTTCGAACCCGGGTAGGCGCCGCCTCCCTGCAGCATCACGCCGATGCGGGGCCGCAGCTGCGCGGACTGGGTGATCGGATCGAGGCCGAGCACACGCACCGAGCCGGACTCGGGGGCGACGAAGCCCTCGCACATCTCCACCGTCGTCGTCTTGCCCGCACCGTTGGGTCCGAGGAGGGCGAGTACCTGGGCGCGCTCGACGGTGAAGCCGAGCCCGTCCACGGCAACGGTGCCGTCGTACGTCTTGGTCACGTCTGTCAGCTGCACTGCGGGCTGCGTCGAGTTCGACACCCCGCTTCTCGTCTGCGCACCGGCGATCACGAGGAACCAGCGTATTCCCCGACCGGCCGACCGGGTTCCGGTGGTCCGGTCTCGCCTCGCCACGGCAATCGTGATCGGGTGAGCAGGAACAGGATGCCGATGGTCAGGATGGTCATCAGCGCAGCCTGAACGATCTGGAACGGAAGGTACTCACTGCCGTTCGGCATCAGAATGACACTGACGATCGACGAGAAGACGATGGCGGGACCGCGGAACGCCCGCGTCGTCGCCCACGCGGCGAGGGGAGTGACCGCCCACAGCAGGTACCAGGGTTGAACGACTGGAAACAGCAGCACGAGCGCGCCGAGCGAGACACCGAGGGCGCCGACCGGATGCAGGCGTCCCTTCAACACGGCAACGAGCATTCGCAGTGCGATGAAGCCGGCGACGAGGGCGGCGATCGGTCTCGTGAGGCTGAGCACCGCGGTGGTGTGATCACCGAGCCCCAGAAGTACGCCGACGAACCCGGTGCCCAGGCCGAGGATGGTGGGAATGGACATCCAACTCCGCACGACCCCCGCGGTGCCGAGGGTGTGCACCCAGCCGAATCCGAGACCACTGACGGCGCTGACACCGACGATGATGACGATGCTCACCGCTCCGAGCAGAGCGGCAGCCGCCGCGACCGCCCGAAAACTGCCTCCCCATCTGCGGGCGAGGGCCATGCCCACGAATCCCAGCGCGATGAGAGAGGGAATCTTCACCGTCGAGGACAGTGCGATCAGAGCGGCGCCGGACAACAACAGGAGCAGAGATGTCTTCTTCAGTGGATCCGCGGATTCGATGGCGCGCAACGCGAGCTCGGTACCCGCCAGCATCAAACCGATCATCAGCGCTTCGTTGTGGATACCGGCCACCAGGTGGAAGAGCAGGAGAGGGTTCGCGGCGCCCAGCCACAGAGCGCTCACCGCAGCCACACCGCATCGTTTCGCGAGCCTGGGCAATGCCCACACGATCAGCGCGACACCGGCGATCGCCAGTAGGCGGTGCAGGAAGATCCCGGCCACGATGTTCTCACCGGTCAACCACGTGATCCCGCGGCCCATCCAGAGGAACAGCGGACCGTACGGCGCAGGCGTCTCGCGCCAGATGTTGGGGACCGTTCTGGTGAGAACGTTGTCCACGCCGAGGGCGCCGGCAGGGCCGATCTCGTAGGGGTCGAGGCCTCGAGCAGTGATCTCGCTCTGCGCGAGATACGAATAGACGTCGCGGCTGAACATCGGCGGAGCGACGCACAACGGAAGAATCCACAGCAGCAGAGTTCTGTCCAACTGCGACCGCGTCAGGCGCCGCGGAGCCGTGCCGCCTCGCAGGCGCCCCACGGCGAATCGGCCGAGCAACAACCACGCCAACACCACCATCACCGTGCCGGTCATCGTCACCGTCAGTGCAGTGGTGGCCATTCGCGACGGCAGGCTGAGAATCCGAACGCCGACAACCGGGTTCTGCAGTACCGGCTGAGCACCCGCGCCGAGAGCACCCACGGCCATCAGAATCGCGCCGGCAGCGCCGAACCTGCGAATACTCCGGAGCTGTCCGGTCTCGGTAGAATTCAGGCCAGGTGACTCGGCCTCGTCCCCGTGAAGGATCGACACACTCGACTCGCGCTGATCGGCGTCCAGTCCGACCAGGCGACGCAGTGGCCGCACGACGCGTCGCTCGACACCGGATACCGGACGCACGACGTCGACGGAAGAGACCGCGGACTTCGGTTCGATGTTCTGCTCGTCAGCGGGCGGTGGCACCAAAAGAGCGTAGCGGTGCCCCGCGGCCGAGATGAACACCACTGGCTCGAGGTCGGCCTCTCGGATGACCGCCCCCAACACGAGCGCCCCTCGCGATATTCCCTGGTGACGCCACCGGGTGAAGAAGGGCACCCTTGCTGGACCAGTGCAATCAATTCCGTCACACTGGTGTTGTGAAAACCACGACTACCGCGGCGCGCGCAGGCGAAAGCGCCGGTAACGGCACACTCGCCCCTGCTCAAACGCCCGCCGGTGGAGTCGGGGCTTCCGGCGTCGGCCACGACGGTCACACCCGAAGCGCTGTGGTGACCCTACTTCTCGAAGAGGGCCCGATCACCGCGTCGGACATCGGCACCAGGCTCGGTCTGAGCGCGGCCGGTGTTCGTCGTCACCTCGAAGCCCTGATCGACAACGGAGAAGCTCGGGTCGCACCCGCCGCTGCCCTCCGGCAACGAGGCCGAGGCCGCCCCGCCAAGCACTTCCAGTTGACGGCGGCCGGGCGGAACAAGCTGGGCCACACCTACGACGACTTGGCCGGTGCCGCGATGCGGCAACTGCGCAAGATCGGTGGCGACGCTGCGATCGAAACCTTCGCTCGCCAGCGAGTCGACGCGATCGTCGCGGACGTCGAACCGATCAGCGGCGACGAGCCGTCGGACATCGAGGAGGCCGCAGATCGCATCGCCGACGCGTTCACCGCTGCCGGATTCGCCGCATCGACGCGGGTCGTGGGCAACGGCGTGCAGATCTGCCAGCACCACTGCCCGGTGTCGCACGTGGCATCCGAATTTCCCGAGTTGTGCCACGCCGAGCGCGAGGCCTTCGCCGAGCTGCTCGGTACTCACGTGCAGCGTCTGGCCACCATCGCCAACGGTGACTGCGCCTGCACCACGCACGTACCCCTGACCAATCCAGTCGACCTGTCCACCCCCTCCACCCCGTCCGGTGCTCAGCCCAGCACCGGAAATCGCACAAGCCTCCGGAAGGAGCTCGCATGACCGTCACACCAGATCAGGTGACACCAGCAGTGCCGATGACTCAGGACGAGACCATTGCCTCGCTCGGCAACTACGGCTACGGCTGGTCGGACTCGGACGTCGCAGGCGCGAGCGCGCAGCGAGGCCTGTCCGAGGCCGTAGTGCGGGACATCTCCGCGAAGAAGAGCGAGCCGGAGTGGATGCTGGAGGCTCGGTTGAAGGCGCTCAAGACCTTCGACCGCAAGCCCATGCCCAACTGGGGTTCCGACCTCGACGGCATCGACTTCGACAACATCAAGTACTTCGTGCGTTCGTCCGAGAAGCAGGCAGCCACGTGGGACGACCTGCCCGAGGACATCAAGAACACGTACGACAAGCTCGGCATCCCCGAGGCAGAGAAGCAGCGCCTCGTGTCCGGTGTCGCAGCGCAGTACGAGTCCGAGGTCGTGTACCACTCGATTCGTGAAGATCTCGAGGCTCAGGGCGTGCTGTTCCTCGACACCGACACGGCATTGAAGGAGCAGCCCGAGCTGTTCCGTGAGTACTTCGGCACCGTGATTCCTGCCGGTGACAACAAGTTCTCCGCGTTGAACACCGCAGTGTGGTCCGGCGGATCGTTCATCTACGTGCCGCCCGGCGTGCACGTCGACATCCCGCTGCAGGCCTACTTCCGCATCAACACCGAGAACATGGGGCAGTTCGAGCGGACGCTGATCATCGTCGACGAGGGCGCGTACGTGCACTACGTCGAGGGATGCACGGCGCCGATCTACAAGTCGGACTCCCTGCACTCGGCGGTCGTGGAGATCATCGTGAAGAAGGGTGGCCGTTGCCGCTACACGACCATTCAGAACTGGTCCAACAACGTGTACAACCTGGTCACCAAGCGCGCCAAGGCAGAAGCAGGTGCGACGATGGAGTGGATCGACGGCAACATCGGCTCCAAGGTCACCATGAAGTACCCGGCCGTGTGGATGACCGGCGAGTACGCCAAGGGTGAGGTTCTGTCGGTCGCGTTCGCCGGACCGGACCAGCATCAGGACACCGGTTCCAAGATGCTGCACCTCGCGCCGCACACGTCGTCGAACATCGTCAGCAAGTCGGTGGCTCGCGGTGGCGGACGTACCTCCTACCGCGGTCTGATCCAGATCAACAAGGGTGCGCACGGCTCGCGTTCGACGGTGAAGTGCGACGCGCTGCTGGTCGATACGATCTCGCGCTCGGACACCTACCCGTACGTCGACATCCGTGAAGACGACGTGTCGATGGGCCACGAGGCGACGGTGTCGAAAGTCAGTGACGACCAGCTCTTCTACCTGATGAGTCGCGGTCTCACCGAAGACGAGGCCATGGCGATGGTGGTCCGCGGCTTCGTGGAGCCGATCGCCCGCGAACTACCCATGGAATACGCGCTCGAGCTCAACCGGCTCATCGAGCTTCAGATGGAAGGATCGGTCGGTTAAGTGAGCAACCCAGCGGTACCCGCGAACGGTGTGATCGACGCAGTGACGTCGGAGAACCCGGCTCGCGAAGACAAGTCCAAGCTGGTCGCCAACAAGGGCGCCCAGTTCACCTCCTACGACGTGAACGCGTTCGAGGTTCCGTCCGGTCGTGACGAGCTGTGGCGGTTCACGCCGCTGCGACGCCTCCGTGGGCTCCACGACGGCTCGGCGGTGTCCACGGCAGGCGCGAACATCGCGGTGTCCGACGCGGCCGGCGTGACCGTCGAGACCGTAGCCCGCGACGACGCTCGGATCGGTGTGGCCGGTGTGCCCGCCGATCGCATTGCAGCGCAGGCGTACTCGTCGTTCTCCGACGCGACGGTCGTGACCGTCGCCTCGGAGAACGAGGTCGCCGAGCCCATCGAGATCACCGTCACCGGCCCCGGTGCCGACGCGATCGCCTACGGGCATTTGCAGATCCGGCTCGAGAAGTTCGCCGTCGCGACCGTCGTCATCGATCAGGTCGGTAGTGGAACGTACGCCGAGAACATCGAATTCGTGGTCGACGACAGCGCGAAGCTCACGGTCGTGCTGATCCAGGACTGGGAATCCGACGCAGTGCACGTCGCGGCACACCACGCCCGCCTCGGTCGTGACGCAGTGCTGCGGCACTTCAACGTCAGCCTCGGCGGCGATCTCGTCCGAGTCAGCCCGACGGTGCACTACGACGCTCCGGGCGGCGACGCCGAGCTACTGGGTCTGTACTTCGCCGACGCCGGACAGCATCTCGAGCAGCGGCTGCTGGTGGACCACACCGCGCCGAAGTGCAAGTCCAACGTCCTCTACAAGGGCGCCCTGCAAGGTGAAGCAGGACCGGGGAAAGTCGACGCACACACCGTCTGGATCGGCGACGTCCTCATCCGCGCCGAAGCCGAGGACACCTCGACGTTCGAGTTCAACCGCAACCTCGTGCTCACCGACGGTGCACGCGCCGATTCGGTTCCCAACCTCGAAATCGAGACCGGCGAGATTCTCGGTGCCGGGCACGCAAGCGCCACTGGACGTTTCGACGACGAGCAGCTGTTCTACCTACGCGCTCGCGGAATCTCCGAGGATGCCGCACGACGCTTGATCGTGCGCGGGTTCTTCCACGAGATCATCAATCGCATTCCGGTTCCTGCGGTCCGCGAGCGTCTCGACGCCGCGATCGAGACCGAACTCGCCGTCACCGGCGCCTAGTCATTCAACGAACTTCGTAAGGAAATTTCATGTCCACGCTCGAAATCCGCGACCTCCACGTCAGCGTCGCGAACTCCGATGCCACCGCAGAGCCGATCGACATCCTCAATGGTGTCGACCTCACGGTGCGTTCCGGTGAGACGCACGCCATCATGGGTCCCAACGGATCCGGGAAGTCGACGCTGTCCTACGCCATCGCTGGACACCCCAAGTACACCGTCACGTCGGGAACGATCACTCTCGACGGCGAGGACGTTCTCGAGATGAGCGTCGACGAGCGTGCTCGCGCCGGGCTCTTTCTCGCGATGCAGTACCCCGTCGAGGTTCCCGGCGTCTCGATGTCCAACTTCCTGCGCACCGCGGCAACTGCCGTGCGCGGTGATGCACCCAAGCTCCGCCACTGGGTCAAAGAGGTCAAGACCGCGATGGGCGAACTCGAGATCAAAGAAGAGTTCGCCGAGCGCAGTGTCAACGAAGGATTCTCGGGCGGCGAGAAGAAGCGCCACGAGATCCTGCAGCTCGGCTTGCTCAAGCCCAAGATCGCGATCCTCGACGAGACCGACTCCGGTCTCGACGTCGATGCGCTCCGTGTCGTGTCCGAGGGCGTGAACACGTACAAGGAGCGTGAGGACGGTGGCGTGCTGCTGATCACTCACTACACCCGTATCCTGCGCTACATCAAGCCGGACTTCGTGCACGTGTTCGTCGGCGGCAAGATCGTTCAGTCCGGTGGGGCAGAGCTCGCCGACGAGCTCGAGGCCAACGGTTATGCAGGGTTCACTCAGGCTGCACCGACAGGAGCGTGAGAATGGTCGCGCCGGCTGCTCTGAAGGACAGCGCTTTCGACGTCACGTCGATCCGCGCGGATTTTCCGATCCTGGCGAGGACCGTTCGTGACGACAAACCGTTGGTGTACCTGGATTCCGGCGCTACGTCGCAGCGCCCGGTGCAGGTTCTCGACGCGGAGCGGGACTTCCTCGTCACATGCAACGCGGCCGTGCACCGCGGCGCACACCAACTCGCCGAAGAAGCCACCGATGCGTACGAGGGTGCTCGCGCTCTGATCGCATCCTTCGTGGGTTCCGACGTGGACGAGGTCGTGTTCACGAAGAACGCGACCGAGTCGTTGAATCTGGTGACGCACGTGCTCGGTGACGACCGCTTCGACCGCCGAGTCGGTCCTGGCGACGAGATCGTGATCACCGAGCTCGAGCACCACGCCAACCTCGTTCCGTGGCAGGAACTCGCACGACGAACCGGTGCGACACTGCGGTGGTACGGCGTGACCGACGACGGTCGTATCGACCTGGATTCGCTGGAACTGACCGAGCGCGTGAAGGTCGTCGCGTTCACCCACCAGTCCAACGTCACCGGCGCGGTAGCGCCGGTCGAGGAGTTGGTGAGGCGAGCGCGAGCCGTGGGTGCGCTCGTCGTACTCGACGCGTGCCAGTCGGTTCCGCACATGAGCGTCGACTTCCACGCGCTCGACGTGGATTACGCGGCGTTCTCCGGGCACAAGATGCTCGGTCCGTCCGGGGTCGGTGTGTTGTACGGCAAGCGTGAGCTCCTCGATGCCATGCCGCCGTTCATCACCGGCGGCTCGATGATCGAGACCGTGACGATGGAGAAGACGACCTACGCGCCTCCGCCACAGCGGTTCGAGGCGGGCGTGCCGATGACATCGCAGGTCGTCGGACTCGGCGCGGCAGTGCAGTACCTCGAGCGCATCGGAATCGAGGCCATTGCTGCACACGAGAAAGCGCTGGTGGCAGCCACATTGGCCGAGTTCGCCGCGATCGACGGTGTGCGCGTGATCGGGCCGACCGAGAACGTGAACCGGGGCTCTGCAGTGTCGTTCGTCGTCGACGGGATCCACGCCCACGACCTGGGGCAGATCCTCGACGACGAGGGCGTTGCCATCAGAGTCGGTCATCACTGCGCTTGGCCACTGCACCGTAGGTTCGGTGTCGCCGCAACCGCACGAGCATCCTTTGCTCTGTACAACACCGTCGACGAGGTCGCTGTGCTGGCCAACGCAATCCGCCGGGCGCAGACGTTCTTCGGGGTGGGAGCGGAGCCTGCAGGAGTGACTCGAGAGGCTGGGGGTGCTTGATGCGTATGGAGCAGATGTATCAAGAGGTGATCCTCGATCACTACAAGCATCCGCACGGCCGCGGCCTACGTGAACCGTTCGGTGCCGAGGTGCATCACGTCAATCCGACGTGTGGCGACGAGGTGACACTTCGCGTGCACATCTCCGACGACGGCACCGTTGCCGATGTGTCCTACGACGGGCAGGGATGTTCTATCAGTCAGGCGTCGACGTCCGTGCTGACCGATCAGGTCGTCGGGCAGTCGGTGGGTGACGCGCTGAAGATCGTCGAATCGTTCAACGAGATGGTCGGCAGCCGGGGTACCGTCGAAGGTGACGAAGACGTCATCGGTGACGGAATCGCTTTCGCTGGTGTGTCGAGGTATCCCGCGCGTGTGAAGTGCGCGTTGTTGGGATGGATGGCTTTCAAGGACGCGGTTGTTCGAATAGTGGACGAGAGCCCGACAGTGAACGAGAAGACAGCGGGACCTGCTGAACCCGCACGATCGTAGGGACGACAAGAATGACCGAAACTGACACCACCGTGACAGAGACGACGGAGAGCGCCCAGGCGCCTGCGCCGTTGACCCCCGAGGAGATCAAGGTCCTCGAGGATCTCGAAGAAGCGATGCGTGACGTCGTGGACCCCGAACTGGGCATCAACGTCGTCGACCTGGGTCTCGTGTACGACATCAAGATCGACGACGAGGAAATCGTCACGATCGACATGACGCTGACGTCGGCGGCCTGCCCGCTGACCGATGTCATCGAGGATCAGGCGCGGGGTGCGCTCGTTCGCAGCGGCCTGTGCTCGGACCTGAAGATCAACTGGGTCTGGATGCCGCCGTGGGGCCCGGACAAAATCACCGACGACGGTCGTGAGCAGCTCAGGGCACTCGGCTTCACCGTGTAGCGACAGATCTCGCACAGACGGAGCTCCCTAGAACAGAGCTCACGGAGCAGGAAGTACTCAGGCGCCCTTGCGTGCCTGAGTACTTTTGGCGGCAGTCTTCTTGGCTGCCGCCTTTTTTGCGGGTGCCTTCTTGGCTGCGGCTTTCTTGGCCGGCGCTTTCTTTTCGGCCGTCTTCTTCGCGGGTTCCGAGGAACCGCCGGAACTCTTCGCGTTCTTGCCCGCGGCTTCGACACTCCGCTGTAGCGCGGCGACCAGGTCCACCACCTCGGCGTCCTCACCGTCGTCGGACGACGATTCGTCGGTCTGAATCACCTTCTCGCCACCGTTGGCGATCGTGTCGTCGATGAGTTTGCGGAGTTCGATCTGGTAGTCGTCGGTGAACTCGGTCGGATCGAAATCCGACGACATGCTTTCCACCAGCGACGTCGCCATCTTCACTTCCTGTGGGCGCGCGCCGGGGGCGTCTTCGAGCGACGGGAACTCGGCGGCGCGAACCTCGTCGGGCCAGAGCAGGGTCTGAATCACCAGTACGTCGTCGCGTACGCGCAGAGCAGCCAAACGCGTCTTCTGCCGGAGAGTGAAGTGCACGAGCGCTGTTCGCTCGGTTTCCAGCAAAGTCTGGCGCAGCAACACGTAGGCCTTGGGGGACGACGAATCGGGTTCGAGAAAATAACTCTTGTCGAAGAGAATCGGATCGATCTGGTCCGTCGGAACGAACTCGAGCACGGGTATCTCGTGTTTCTCCGCGGCAGGCAATTTGTCGAAGTCCTGGTCGGTGAGAATGACGCGTTCCCCGTCGGGAGAGTCGTAGGCCTTGTCGATGTCCGCGAACTGCACCGAGTTACCGCACTCCGAACACACCCTGTCGTACTTGATGCGGCCGCCGTCCTTCGCGTGCACCTGGTGGAACCTGATGTCGTGTGTCTCGGTCGCCGAGTAGACCTTCACCGGGACGTTGACGAGCCCGAAGGCGATCGATCCCTTCCAAATGGAACGCATGGGGTTCATGATTCACGAGATACGTGCGTCAGTCGACCCCAATGGGCAGAAAACTATCGGCCTGCAACTGTTCGCGCAATGGCAATCCTGGCCGCGGTGGGCAGCGTCGGAAACATGCGGGTCATCGCCAGTGCGGTGCCCTTCGGATCTGCCCGACCGGACAGGTAGGCGCGCTGCAGCGGAACCGGCAGATCGAAGAAGCTCGCGAAGAAGTGTGGAACGAGCTCCGGTTCGAGTCCGAGGGCGGTTCGAAGTCCGAGGTTGCGCAGCTTCTGTACCGCCCAGATCGACAGCGAGCCCATTCGCTCACCTCGCCCGATGAAGTCGACCACCTCGTCTGCGGCGCTGAGCGAAGCCGCGACGCTGTAGCCGGTGGCAGGATGCATCATCGACGACCTGGCTCCGAAACGAACCACTCCACGTTCAGCGCCGTTCCTCGGTGGCGGCTGGACGGGAAATCGGACCCGCTCGACCGGCTCGGCGCCCGAGACGATCACCCCTCTGTTCCGCAGCCGAGTCCTCAGGCGCTCCTCGAGGACAGCGAAGCTCAGTGCCGGCCTTCCCACCAGGCAGGTCTCCTCGAGCAATACGGTCTCGGCGTCGAGTGACACCGCGTAGAGAAAGCTGGGGACATCGGTCGGTGCCGCACCGTTGTCGCGGCGCCAGTCCATGAACCATGCGTCGACGCCGTCGAGCGCGGGCGATGCGACATCTCTCGGCACCATGATGCCGAACGCTGTCTGTTCGGCGAGGCCCACCTCGCCGATCGTTCCACGAGCGTCGACGACCGTTCCGGCGCGTAATACCGTGCCGTCGGCGAGGGTCGCCGCATTCGCGCTGACGGACTCGGCGTGTGCCTGCACCTCCTGCACGCCGTCGGACCGGAGACTGCGCTGCAGCGCAGGCGTGTCGAGTACGCAATACGGCCGCTCGATCGACAGGCGAGCCGTGGTGAACACGGTGGGGCTCGACGTTCTGGTGGCCACGACGTCGGGGGACAGCCACCCTGGAAGCTCGTCCGACCACGCGGAGTAGGTCGGCGTCCACGCCCTCTCGGGATGGGGGTCCACAGCGATCACCGTCATGCCCGCCGCAGATGCTCGCGTACTCAGCGCACGACCGGCCGGCCCGAGTCCGATCACCACGACATCGGCGGAACGAGAGGCGTTCACAGCCCTCCGGTGGCCAGGAGACCTCCGTCGATCCGCACGGTCTCGCCGGTGATCCACGACGATTCGTCCGATACGAGAAACGCGACCAACGACGCCACGTCCTCGGGGACTCCCAAACGCCTCAGCGGGTACGCGGCCGACGCGGTGTCCTCGCCGCCGGCGACCAGTGCTTCGGCGAATTTCGTCTTCACCACGCCGGGGGCGACCGCATTGACGCGAATTGTCGGTCCCAGCTGCCAGGCAAGTTCCTCGGTCAACCTGATCAGTGCGGCCTTCGACGCCCCGTACGCCGCGATGACACCGGTCGACCGGATACCGGCGACACTGGCGAGGTTGACGACGGCGCCGCCGTGCTCCTTCATCCAGGCTCGGTACGCCTCCTGCACGAACCCGAGAGTCGCGACGACGTTGGTGTCGAAGATCTTCTTGACGCCTGCGAGGTCCGCTTCCATCAACGACCCGTACACCGGATTGATGCCGGTGTTGTTGACCAGAATGTCCAAGGACCCGAGTTCGGCGACGGTCCGATCGACTGCGTCTCGACGGGAATCCGCGTCACCTGCGTTACCGGCGATGGTCAGCACCTTCGCGCCATCGGGTGCCGCGGCCTGCAGTTCGCCGGCGGCGTCGGCGAGCGGTTCCGGTTTGCGGGCGGTGATCGCAACGTTCGCACCGCGCCCGAGCAACTCGGCGGCGATTGCCTTGCCGATTCCCCGGCTGGCGCCGGTCACCAGAGCGGTTCTTCCGGTCAGATCCTTGCGTGGTGCAGTGTTCGCGGCTGTCATGGGCGAGACGTTACCGGTGTCACTGTCGCGGGTGGTCGGAGCACGCCGTTCGACGGTCTAAAATGAGTGGTTGCTCTGTCTTCGAGTCCTCGCCGTGCACATGGTGCGGGGGAACAACCGATCGACTTGCATGCCCTGTTGTCTTCCCAGTCCAAGGAGCCCACGCGTGATCACCGCCACCGACCTCGAAGTTCGTGCCGGTGTCCGCACGTTGCTCTCGGCGCCAGGACCAGCCCTTCGCGTGCAGGCCGGCGACAGGATCGGGCTCGTCGGTCGTAACGGTGCAGGCAAGACCACGACCTTGCGCATCCTGGCCGGCGAGGGCGAGCCGTACGCGGGCTCCGTCGTACGTACCGGTGAGCTGGGCTATCTACCGCAGGACCCGAAAGAGGGAGACCTCGACGTTCTCGCGAAGGATCGAGTGCTGTCCGCGCGCGGACTCGACACGCTGCTGCACAAGATGGAGAAGCAGCAGGCGTTGATGGCCGAGACGGCCGACGAGGATCGCCTGGACCGCGCGGTACGCAAGTACGGCGAGCTCGAGGAACGATTCGCGTCGCTCGGCGGCTACGAGGCCGAGAGCGAAGCTGCCCGAATCTCCAACAGCCTGGGGTTGCCGGATCGCATCCTCGGCCAACCGCTCCGCACGCTGTCCGGAGGACAGCGCCGTCGCGTGGAGCTCGCCCGCATTCTGTTCGCCGCGTCGGACGGTAGCGGCGGCCGCTCCACCACCACACTTCTGCTCGACGAGCCCACCAACCACCTCGACGCCGATTCGATCACGTGGCTCCGCGGTTTTCTGCAGAACCACGAGGGCGGGCTGATCGTGATCAGTCACGACGTGGAACTGCTCGGCGACGTGGTCAACCGTGTGTGGTTCCTCGACGCGGTGCGCGGCGAAGCGGACATCTACAACATGAACTGGAAGAAGTACCTCGACGCGAGGGCAACGGACGAACAGCGTCGTCGTCGCGAACGTGCCAATGCGGAGAAGAAGGCGGGTGCCCTACGCGTACAGGCCGCCAAGATGGGCGCGAAAGCCACCAAAGCCGTTGCAGCGCAGAACATGGCGAAGCGCGCTGACAAACTGTTGGCCAATCTGGACGCCGAGCGGGTATCGGACAAGGTTGCGCACATTCGCTTCCCGGAGCCCGCGCCCTGCGGAAAGACTCCGCTGATGGCCAAGAACCTCACGAAGATGTACGGATCCCTCGAAATCTTCGCCGGCGTCGATCTCGCCATCGACCGAGGAAGCCGTGTGGTGGTACTCGGGCTGAACGGCGCAGGCAAGACAACTCTTCTCCGTATCCTCGCCGGCACGGAGAAAGCCGACACGGGCGACATCGAACCGGGCCACGGCATGCGCGTCGGATATTTCGCTCAGGAACACGACACCCTCGACGACAACGCGTCGGTGTGGGAGAACATTCGGCACGCGGCTCCGGACACGGGCGAGCAGGAACTTCGTTCGCTGCTCGGTGCGTTCATGTTCACCGGCCCTCAACTCGAGCAGCCCGCGGGGACTCTGTCCGGCGGTGAGAAGACCCGTCTGGCACTGGCTGGTCTGGTCTCGTCGGCGGCGAACGTACTTCTGTTGGACGAGCCCACCAACAATCTCGATCCGATCTCGCGCGAGCAGGTGCTCGACGCCTTGCGGAGTTACAAGGGTGCCGTCGTGCTCGTCACGCACGATCCGGGTGCTGCCGAAGCGCTGTCACCGGAACGCGTCATTCTTCTTCCCGACGGCACCGAGGATCACTGGTCACAGGAGTACCTGGAGCTGATTCAGCTCGCGTGATCGAGTTCGACGCGTTCGGCCATGCCGCGCGTCCTCTGTCCTCTACCCTGAATCCGCGGGGGAATTTCGGTGAGCGAGCACATTCGTGGCTGACTGGAGGATCCCATGGCCAAGGAACGAGCCCGAAAGTCCACGTACGTGAAAGGTGCTCGTATAACCGGGGATTCGCGTGATCGATTGCAGTCCTCGCTGAAGGAGCAATACGAGGCCGGGGCGAGTATTCGATCTCTGGCCGTGCGAACGGGCAGATCGTACGGGTTCGTGCACAAGGTGCTGGGGGAGTCCGGCACCGTCCTCAGATCACGCGGCGGGCCCAACCGAAAACCCGCAGTGCGTCGTCTCCCGGGGTGAGTCGGGTAGCACTCGATCAGCCGGCGGTGTCGGGCTTGCGAACCGATTCCTCGACGAGGTCGAGCACCGCAGCAAGATTGTGACCGTCCTGACCGGATGCGATTCGCGCGACCAGGCCGTCGAGCACCAGATCGAGGTACTCGACCATGACGTCCGGCGCGACGTCGTCCCGTAGGCGGCCGGCTGTCTTCTGCCGCTCCAAGCGGGCGAGCGTGGCGTCCGTCAGTTCGGCGGACTGTTGAGACCAGCTGTTCCTGAACTCGGGATCGGTGCGCAGGCGTCGGGCGATCTCGAGCCTCGTTCCCAGCCATTCGAACCGATCCGGCTCCTCCAGAATGTCGCGCATGACCTGGACCAGACCTTGGCCGGCGGCGACCTCGGCCATACGGCGAGCGTCTTCCCGCGCGAGAGCCAGGAACAGACCGTCCTTGTCCTTGAAGTGATGGAAGATCGCGCCGCGGGAGAGGCCGGTGGCCTCTTCGAGACGTCGAACGGTG
This sequence comes from Rhodococcus sp. 14-2470-1a, assembly GCF_002259425.1. Lineage (NCBI taxonomy): Bacteria > Bacillati > Actinomycetota > Actinomycetes > Mycobacteriales > Nocardiaceae > Rhodococcus > Rhodococcus sp. 14-2470-1a. The sequence goes on along the minus strand of NZ_NPFZ01000033.1, from coordinate 146,267 downwards.
GCACCTTCGTAGCCGAACTCACCGAAGCACCTGCGTGCGCCGTCGAGAATCTCGCTGCGCCGCGCGGCCAACTGGTCTTCACTGACCTTGGGCACGTGCACGCCTCCTTCGTCGGACTGCCGGTGCGCACGGACGGTGCGCACGGGGGACCTGCTGGCAAGCGCAGAACGCGCACGAGCACCGCAGTCGCCGGGCATGAGCCCGACGCGTGGTGGTCGTGCGCGTTCTGCTGTCCTGGTCGGTGATGGAACCTCCAGGGATCGAAATCCAGTGGCGTCTAGCCGCGGATCATGTTGCGCAGCACGTACTGCAGGATGCCACCGTTGCGGTAGTAGTCCGCCTCGCCGGGGGTATCGATGCGCACCACTGCGTCGAACTCGACCTTGGTTCCGTCGGTCTTGGTGGCTGTGACGGCCATGGTCTTCGGCGTCACGCCCTCGTTCAGCTTCTCGACGCCGACGATGTCGAACGTCTCGGTACCGTCGAGCTTCAGCGACTTCGCGCTTTCGCCTGCCGGGAACTGCAGCGGAACGACGCCCATACCGATGAGGTTGGAACGGTGGATTCGCTCGAACGACTCGGTGATCACGGCCTTGACACCGAGAAGCGAGGTGCCCTTGGCAGCCCAGTCACGCGACGAGCCCGAACCGTACTCCTTGCCGCCGAGGACGACGAGAGGAATGCCTGCAGCCTGGTAGTTCTGCGACGCGTCGTAGATGAACGCCTGCGGACCGTCTTCCTGCGTGAAGTCGCGGGTGTATCCGCCCGAGACGTCGTCGAGGAGCTGGTTCTTCAGGCGGATGTTCGCGAAGGTTCCGCGAATCATGACCTCGTGGTTACCGCGGCGCGATCCGAGCGAGTTGTAGTCCTTGCGCTCGACGCCGTGGGAGTCGAGGTACTGGGCTGCAGGTGTACCGGCCTTGATGGGACCTGCCGGGCTGATGTGGTCGGTGGTGACCGAGTCGCCGAGCAGTGCGAGGACGCGGGCGCCCTTGATGTCCTTGACCGGAGCCGGCTCCATCTCCATGCCGTCGAAGTACGGCGCCTTGCGAACGTAGGTGGAGTTCGGGTCCCACTCGAAGGTGTCGCCCTCGGGGGTCGACAGGTTCTGCCAGCGGCTGTCCCCGGCAAAGATCGTTTCGTAGGACTTGCTGAACATGTCCCGGCTGATCGCGGACTGGATGGTCTCCTCGATCTCCTGCGAGGACGGCCAGATGTCCTTCAGGTAGACGGGATTGCCCTCGTGGTCGGTGCCGAGCGAATCGGACTCGAAGTCGAAGTCCATGGTGCCCGCGAGGCCGTAGGCGATGACGAGAGGAGGCGACGCGAGGTAGTTCATCTTCACGTCGGGGGAGATGCGACCCTCGAAGTTGCGGTTGCCCGACAGCACAGCAGTGACCGAGAGGTCGTTGTCGTTGATGGCCTTGGAGATCGGCTCGAGCAGCGGGCCGGTGTTACCGATGCACGTGGTGCATCCGTATCCGCCGAGGTAGTACCCGAGCTTCTCGAGGTAGGGCCACAGCCCTGCCTTCTCGTAGTAGTCGGTGACGACCTGCGAACCGGGTGCCATGTTGGTCTTGACCCACGGCTTCGTGGACAGGCCCTTCTCGACGGCGTTGCGCGCGAGCAGTGCGGCGCCGAGCATGACGGACGGGTTCGAGGTGTTGGTGCAGGACGTGATGCCTGCGACGACGACCGCACCGTGATCGAGCACGAATTCGCCTGCTTCGTCGGTGACGACGCGCACGGGCTTGCTCGGGCGTCCCTCGGAGCCGTACGCGGCCGACTGGACGTCGACTGCTCCGTCGTCGGCGAAGGACAGCGTCGCCGGGTCGGACGCGGGGAACGACTCCTCGATGGCCTCGTCGAGCTGGGTGTGGTCCGTCGGGTAGTTCTCCTCCACGTAGTTGTGGATGTCCTTGCGGAAGGCCACCTTCGAGTCCGACAGGAGGATGCGGTCCTGCGGGCGCTTCGGTCCGGCGATCGACGGAACGACGTCGCTCAGGTTCAGCTCGATGTACTCGGAGTACACCGGCTCCTTGTCCGGATCGTGCCACATGCCCTGTTCCTTGGCGTACGCCTCGACGAGTGCCAACTGCTCGTCGCTGCGGCCGGTGAGGCGCAGGTAGTTGATGGTTTCCTCGTCGATGGGGAAGATCGCCGCGGTGGAACCGAACTCGGGGCTCATGTTGCCCAGGGTCGCGCGGTTCGCCAGCGGAACCTCGGAGACGCCCTTGCCGTAGAACTCGACGAACTTGCCGACCACACCGTGCTTACGGAGCATCTCGGTTGCAGTGAGCACGACGTCGGTAGCGGTCACGCCTGGCTGGATCTCGCCGGAGAGCTTGAAGCCGACGACGCGGGGAATGAGCATGGAGACGGGCTGGCCCAGCATGGCCGCCTCGGCCTCGATGCCGCCGACGCCCCAACCGAGCACGCCGAGGCCGTTGACCATCGTGGTGTGCGAGTCCGTGCCGACACAGGTGTCGGGGTAGGCCTGGCCCTTGCGGGTCATGACGGTGGGGGCGAGGTACTCGATGTTGACCTGGTGGACGATGCCCATGCCGGGGGGGACGACCTTGAAGTCGTCGAACGCGCCCTGGCCCCAGCGAAGGAACTGGTAGCGCTCGCCGTTCCGCTCGTACTCGAGGTCGACGTTGCGCTCGAGCGCGTCGGCGCGACCGAAGACATCGAGGATGACCGAGTGGTCGATGACCATGTCGGCAGGCGAGAGCGGGTTGACCTTGTTCGGGTCGCCGCCGAGAGTGGTCACTGCTTCACGCATGGTTGCGAGGTCGACGACGCAAGGAACGCCGGTGAAGTCCTGCATGATGACGCGGGCGGGGGTGAACTGGATTTCGATGCTCGGGTCGGCCGAGGGGTCCCACGACGCGATCGAACGGATGTGGTCGGCGGTGATGTTGGCACCGTCTTCGGTGCGGAGGAGGTTCTCCGCGAGAACCTTCAGTGCGTAGGGCAACTTCTCGGCGCCAGGGAGGGCTGACAGGCGGAAGATCTCGTAGGAGTTGTCTCCGACTTCGAGGGTGCCCTTTGCACCGAACGAATCATTACTGGCGGTCACTTCAGCTCCACTCGTCTTGAGGCACACCGCCGACGGGGCTGTGTCGACGGTTGAAGCGAGACGCACCTCGCAGGCATGTGCCGCTGGCTTGTTCGTCTCGCGGTCGAGTCTAACAGTACGCTTGTCCTGTTGAAAACGAAGGGCAGCCTACATTGCTGGTCGACGGCCCTCGACAGTCGATCTTCGTCCAGCGAACCTGGCTACGCAATGCAGGGGAACCTCACTCGCAGGCGAGTCTCCCGGTAAGTCGCGAACCCGTCGGCCGGGGCGTCACGTAGTGTTCGTTCGTCGAGCGCGCTCCGATCACCCACAACGTCGGAAACGCTCGTGACCCCGAGTGTGACGGGGCGCTCGACCGTCCCGACGCAGCTAGTGAACTGGAACCTTTCTGATGCCTGTACCCGGTCTTGCCTTCACGCCGATGTCGGCCGACGTACCTCCCGGCGTCGACGTCGACACGATCGTCGCGGAAGTCGCGGCGACCGGCGTCAGTGCACCGGCTTCGATCGAGAGCCGACTCGAGTCCGCGGTGGACCGCGCCGAGGAACACGGCATCGATCTGTCCATCGTCGTGGTGGAGGACAACCCGCGGCACGACTCGCAATTGCGCGATCTCGCCACTGCCGTCGGCGCCGAGGACGGCGGGACAGTCTTGGTGCTGAGTCCGAATCAGGTGGGCTCGTTCAGTGACAGTGTCAGCCGAGTCGTTCTCGAAGCCGGTCAAGACCGCACGTACACCGGTGATCCTGTGGTCGCCGCGGACAACTTCGTCGACACCCTGATCGAGCCGAGTGCACCCTGGACCGCAATCACTGCCGTCATTCTCGTCGTGGTTGCCGGTGCGTCCGCGGCCACCGCCTGGGTCAAGATCAAGCGGCGGCGATCGGCGGCCGACACGCCCTCGTCGACGGCCCCTCGGGCCTGACGGTCACCCTCTCCGAGGGTTGCTCGCGCAGCGCGCGAAAAAGTCGAAAAAAATGTTTCGGGCGAACGCCCGAGTTCAGCGCGTTTTCACAGCTGAAATCACAAATGTGTCATTTGTGACTGGAGTTTCCTTAGTGCTCAAAGTGTCGTACGGTGCCTTTGGCACTGCTGGGGAAGGAGTGTCGCAGAGGGCAGAGGTGTATCCGAGTTGCCTCGGGTGTCCGATGCTTCGGGTGTGACCGGCGTGGTCTGCATCTGACGTGGTGCTGCGTGCTCTCTCCCTGCCCGGCGGAACGACGAGGACATCTGGGGAAGGCTGTCCAGCCGGTCCGTCCGGCGTCGGCTGCTTCCTTGTGAAGCGGTCGCGAGCGCCGGGACCGAGGGAGACTTTTTGTGAGGCGTCGAGCTGATCGCGGCATTCGCCGTCAAGCGTTCTCTGCCACTGCACGACTACTGGTCGGGTCCGGACTGGTGATAGCGCTGCTCGGTGCCGTGTCCGGCACTGCCGCGGCGGTGCCACCACCTCCGCCGAATCCGTCCGACTCGGACATCGCCGCTGCCGGCACACGGGTGGAGCAGCAGCTCGGTGCGGTCGGTGAACTGATCAACCAGGTAGCCGCAGCCAATCAGCAACTTGCTCAGCTCGACGCCGATGTCGCGATCAAACGCGAGGACGTGAACCGGGCGCTCGTCGACCTGCAGAATGCCCGTGATGCTGCCGACGTCGCCGCGCAACTGGTCGGCGTCGCACAGCAGGCACTCGCCGACGCAGGTACACAGATTCAAGCTGCTCAAACCAAGTTCAACGATTTCGCGGTGTCGAGCTACACGCAGGGCACGGGCGTGGCATCGATCTCGTCGTTCCTCGGGTCGACCGGGCCGGACGATGTACTCGACCGAGCGCAGGTTCTCAAGGTGTTGTCGTCAAGCCAGAATGCGGTTCTCGACGGCTTGCAACGTGCGCGCACCGAGCAGGCGAACAAGGATTCCGCCGCCCGTGAGTCCAAGCAGCAGGCCGACGCCGCTGCCAGCGACGCGGAGAACAAGAAGGCCGCGGCGGAAGACGCCATTGCCACCGCGCGTGCAGCCCTCGCCGCCCAGGCCGAGCAGAAGACGGCGATCGAGGCTCAACGCGATTCCGCGCAGTCACAACTGGACTCCGCGCGATCCGAGGTCGCAGGATTGGAGGGCCAGCGCGACGCGTACTCCGCATGGGAGCAGCAGAAGGCGGCCGAGGACGCCGCAATCGCGGCAGCTGCAGCCGCCGCGCGCGACGCAGCCGTACAGGCCGCTGCACGCGTCGCCGCGAACCAGGCGGCTGCGGCAGCAGCGGCGGCCGCAGCCGCCGGCCAACGCTCGCACACCGACATCGACGATTCGGACTCAACCCCGTCGCCGTCCACGTCCACGACACCGAAGAAGCCGCGTAGCGGTGGGCAGAGCAATCCATCTCTGACCGGCAGTGCCGCAGTGGAACTGGTCATCGATCGCGGAATGTCGCAGTTGGGTGTGCCCTACTCGTGGGGAGGTGGAGACGAGAACGGGCCGACCAAGGGAATCCGTGACGGAGGTGTCGCCGACAGTTACGGCGACTACAACAAGGTCGGCTTCGACTGCTCCGGGTTGATGATCTACGCGTTCGCCGGTCTGGGGATCTCACTCCCGCACTACACCGGTTACCAGTACACCGCGGGCAAACAGGTTCCGTCCTCGGACATGAAGCGCGGAGACATGCTGTTCTACGGTCCGAACGCGAGCCAGCACGTCGCGCTGTATCTCGGTGACGGAAAGATGCTCGAGGCCCCTCAGTCCGGCAGCGTCGTGAAGGTCTCGCCGGTCCGGTACGACGGTATGACCCCGTACGCAGTGCGCATGGTGTCCTGAATCGGTGTGCATGGTCTCCTGACCGCAGTACCGATAGGCTCGCCCGTGCGCGCCGGTAGCCTGGGGCGGGACCGTCGGCGCATTCCGTCGTCACCTGCAATAGTTGGTGGCGGACATGGAGGAACGTGCCCGCGAAATGTCGAGTGGAAGCGGTGGATTGTTGGTGGCATCACGTGACGGCGTGTCGAACGGTGACGCATCGAAGGCCGACCTGTCGAAGGGCGACGGATCGAACGGGGGAGTGTCGAACGTAAGTGCTTCGCAAGGTCCGGAGCCGAAGACCACGGACCGGAACGCTTCGGTGGATGCCGTGAACGATCTGCAGCAGGACGTACGCATTCTCGAAAAGGCCGTGTACGAGGTCAAGCGCGTCATCGTCGGCCAGGATCGGCTTGTCGAGCGTATTCTCGTCGGGTTGCTCGCCCGCGGACACGTTCTGCTCGAGGGCGTTCCCGGAGTGGCCAAGACGCTCGCCGTGGAGACGTTCGCCAAGGTGGTCGGCGGTTCGTTCTCTCGTGTGCAGTTCACCCCGGACCTGGTGCCGACGGACTTGATCGGTACCCGCATCTACCGACAGGGACGCGAAGAGTTCGACACCGAACTGGGCCCTGTCGTCGCCAATTTCGTACTGGCGGACGAGATCAACCGTGCCCCGGCCAAGGTCCAGTCCGCGCTTCTCGAGGTGATGGCCGAACGGCACGTCTCCATCGGCGGCAAGACGTTCCCGATGCCTGATCCGTTCTTGGTGATGGCCACACAGAACCCGATCGAGAACGAAGGCGTGTACCCGCTTCCGGAAGCCCAGCGGGACCGATTCCTGTTCAAGATCGTGGTGGATTACCCGTCGGTCGAGGAGGAGCGGGAGATCGTCTACCGGATGGGAACCGCGGTCCCCACGCCGAAGCAGATACTCGACCCGGCTGAGCTCGTCCGCTTGCAGAAAGTCGCGAGCAACGTCTTCGTGCATCACGCTCTCGTCGATTACGTCGTCCGAGTCATCGCGGCAACTCGAACACCGGAGCAGCTCGGTCTCGACGACGTCGCCAGTTGGATCGCTTACGGTGCATCCCCTCGTGCGACGCTCGGCATCATCTCGGCGTCTCGTGCACTTGCACTGCTCCGCGGACGTGACTACGTCGTTCCGCAGGATGTCCTCGAGGTCATTCCCGACGTGCTCCGGCACCGGCTCGTCCTGTCCTACGACGCTCTCGCCGACGAGGTCACGCCGGAGGACGTCATCACTCGCGTCCTGCAGACCGTCGGGCTTCCGCAGGTCGCGCCGCAAGCCGTCGGAGGAGGGCCGCAGCCGACACCGCCGCCGGTTCCGAACCCGCAGCACAGCCCCAACTCTCAGCAGCCACCTTTCGCGCAGCAGCCGTCGTTCGCGCAGGCGCCGCAACCGCACCAGCCGCAACCGCATCCGCACGCAGGTCAGTTCCCGGCGCCGGGCGGGCAGGGACCAGGACCAGGACCAGGTAACGGTGCACCCCAGGGTCAGCAGGTGCATCAGGGCCAGCAGGGGCAACAGCCGGCCGGCAACGAGTCGACCGCGGGTAACCAGAAGCAGTGAGTGGACCGGCCGAAGGTGCGGTACGGCGGCACGAGGCTCGCCCTCCGTCCTTCCGCAGCGGGGAGCTGCGGGACCCGTCGCTCGCCGCGGCGCTCCGGACGCTCGAACTGACGGTTCGGCGTCGGCTCGACGGTGTGCTGCACGGTGATCACCTCGGGCTGATCCCCGGTCCCGGGTCCGAGCCTGGGGATGCTCGCGAGTATCAGCCGGGCGACGACGTCCGTCAGATGGACTGGTCGGTGACGGCACGCACGACGCATCCGCACGTACGCCAGTCGGTGGCGGACCGGGAGCTGGAAACGTGGATGGTTCTCGACCTGTCGGCAAGCCTCGATTTCGGAACCACCGGATGCGAGAAGCGCGACCTCGCCGTTGCTGCCGCCGCTGCGATCACACATCTGACCGGCGGAGGCGGTAACCGGATCGGCGCGGTCGTTGCCACCGGCTCCACACTGACGCGAATTCCCGCGCGCGGTGGGCAGATTCACACACAGTCGATGCTACGGACGATCGCGACCACTCCCAGTGCAGCGGACGGTGTCCGAGGCGATCTGGTGGGCGCGATCGAGTCGCTCCGGCGGCCGCAGCGCAGGCGCGGAATGGCGGTGATCATCAGCGATTTCCTCGGGCCGATCGACTGGGAACGGTCGCTGCGAGCCATCGCGGCGCGGCACGATGTCCTCGCCGTCGAAGTACTGGATCCGCGCGACCTCGAACTTCCCGACATAGGAGATGTGGTGCTGCACGACCCCGAATCAGGGCGCACCCGAGAGTTCAGCACCACCCCGCGATTGCGGGCGGATTTCGCGGAGGCCGCGGCAGCGCACCGGAGCGATGTCGAACGCGTGTTGCGCCGTTGTGGGGCGCCCCGCCTGACATTGCGGACCGACGGTGACTGGATCGCCGACGTGGTTCGCTTCGTGTCCTCGCGAAGGCACACGCTCGGGGCAAGTGCCGCCAACACTGCACGGGCGGGTCGCCGGTGAGCTTGTCCGACTTCACCTCTCCGTGGTGGCTCCTGTTTCTGTTGGTCGTCGGCGCTCTCGTCGCCGGATACGTCGTCGTGCAGCGTCGCCGTCAGAAGAACACGCTGCTGTTCTCCAACATGGAGTTGCTCGAGAAGGTAGCGCCGAACCGGCCCGGATACTGGCGGCACGTTCCGACGGCTCTGGTGCTGGTGGGCCTGCTTCTGCTCACCGTCGCGCTGGCCGGCCCGACGTCGGATCAACGGGTTCCGCGCAATCGCGCAACCGTCATGCTCGTGATCGACGTGTCGCTGTCCATGGAAGCGACCGACGTCGAACCGTCGCGTCTGGCGGCAGCGCAGGAAGCCGGTAAATCGTTCGCCGACGGTTTGACTCCCGGCATCAATCTGGGATTGGTGGCGTTCGCCGGCACTGCTTCGGTTCTGGTGTCGCCCACCGCGAATCGCGAAGCGACCAAAGCGGCGATCGACAAACTGCAGCTCAGCGAGCGCACGGCCACCGGCGAAGCGATCTTCACATCGCTGCAATCGATCGACACTCTGGGCGCGGTACTCGGCGGCGGGGACGCTGCCCCACCTGCCCGCATCGTGCTTCTGTCGGACGGCAAGCAGACGGTGCCGGAAAACCCGGACGATCCGAGAGGCGGTTACACCGCGGCGCGTGCTGCTGCCGAGAAGGACGTACCGATATCGACCATCTCGTTCGGAACGAGTTACGGGACCGTCGACATCGAGAGCGAATCGGGTTCGGAGAGAGTGCCGGTGCCGGTCGACGACCCGTCGCTCAAGGAAATCGCCACTCTGTCCGGCGGCAGTTTCTTCACGGCCTCGTCGTTGGAGGAACTACGGGCCGTCTACGACACTCTCGAAGAGCAGATCGGCTTCGAGATGACTCGGGGCGACGCGAGTAGACCGTGGCTGATTCTCGGCGTCCTGTTCACAGCGGCGGGGCTCGGTACGGCTTTGGTACTTCGACAGCGTTTGCCCTGATTTACCGAATTCGTACCTATTCACTGTTATTACTCATGAGTAACACTGCTTTGTCATTCCAGCACGAACAGATAGGTTGCAGGCATGTCCACACCCGACTTCATCGCTCGTTCCGTACTTGTCACCGGAGGTAACAGAGGCATCGGCCTTGCCATCGCTCAGCGGCTCGCCGCGGACGGCCACAAGGTCGCCGTCACGCACCGCGGCTCGGGCGCGCCGGAAGGTCTGCTCGGCGTCGTGTGCGATGTCACCGATTCTGCATCCGTCGACGCTGCGTTCAAAGAGGTCGAGGAGAAGCAAGGGCCCGTCGAGGTACTGGTGGCCAACGCAGGGATCACCGACGACACACTGTTGATGCGCATGACGGAGGAGCAGTTCGAGAGAGTTCTCGACGCCAACCTCACCGGTGCATTCCGCGTTGCCAAGCGTGCCAACCGCGCAATGTTGCGCGCCCGGTGGGGCCGAATGGTGTTCCTCAGTTCCGTCGTCGCACTGGGTGGTGGACCCGGCCAGATCAACTACGCCGCGTCCAAGGCGGGCGTCATCGGTATGGCGCGGTCCATCACGCGTGAACTCGGGTCGCGGTCCATCACCGCCAACGTCGTCTCGCCCGGTTTCATCGAAACGGACATGACGGCCGAGCTCCCCGACGACCTTCGCAGCAAGGCGAAGGAGTTCATTCCGCTGCAGCGACTCGGTCAACCGGAGGATGTGGCGGCCGTCGTGAGCTTCCTGGCCGGCCCCGACTCCGCATACGTGTCGGGTGCGGTCATCCCGGTCGACGGTGGCATGGGCATGGGTCACTGATTTTCTTCGTTTTCTCTTTTCGATTCGATCTGTAAGGAATACACATGGGCGGACTGCTCGAAGGCAAGACAATTCTCGTGACCGGCATCATCACCGATGCCTCGATCGCGTTCCACGCTGCCGCAATGGCGCAGAACCAGGGCGCGAAGGTCATCATCACCGGATTCGACAGGCTCCGCCTGATCGACCGCATCGCGCAGCGGCTCCCGCAGCCGGTGCCCCCGGCGATCGAACTCGACGCAACCAACGAGGAGCACCTGGCCGCTCTGGCCGACCGCGTTCGTGAACTCGCACCCGAGGGTGTCGACGGCGTACTGCACTCCATCGCTTTCGCGCCGCGCACTCTGATGGGACCGGACGCCAAGCCGTTCCTGGACGGGCCGGGCCCCGACGCCTCGCGTGCGTTCGAGATCTCCGCATGGAGTTACGCCTCGCTGGCCCGCGCTGTGCTCCCCGTCATGAACGAGGGAGGATCGATCGTCGGAATGGACTTCGATCCGCGCACCGCCATGCCGTACTACAACTGGATGGGCGTGGCCAAGGCCGCGCTCGAGTCGGTCAACCGGTACGTCGCTCGCGAGGTCGGTCAGGCCAAGCGTGTTCGCTCCAACCTCGTTGCCGCAGGCCCTATCCGGACTTTGGCCGCCAAGGCCATCGCCGGAACGGCTACGGGTGACGCCGCGAAGATGCAGCAGCTCAACGAGTACTGGGACGGTGCATCGCCCATCGGCTGGAACTACGACGACCCGACGGCAGTTGCCAAGTCGATCGTTGCGCTTCTGTCCGATTGGCTGCCGGGCACCACCGGCTCGATCATCTACGTGGACGGTGGCGCGAGCCACAACACGTACCTGCCGGACAACGTCTGATTTTTCTGTTCGTACGCCCGGGGAGGGGCGTGTTCGGTCACATCCTCCCCGGGCGCACAATGGACCGATGACCGACTCTCGTGGTGTCGATGGTTTCGACGCGCTGCTGTTCCTGTCCTTCGGTGGCCCAGAGGACCCGTCACATGTCCGGCCGTTCCTCGAGAACGTCACCCGTGGGCGCGGGGTACCACCCGAGCGCCTCGACGCGGTGGTCGAGCACTACATGCATTTCGGTGGGGTCTCTCCCATCAATTCACTCAACCGCGACATCATCGCGGCGGTCGAATCCGAATTGGCATCGGCCTCTATCCCCTTACCGGTGTATTTCGGCAACCGGAACTGGCATCCGATGGTCGAGGACACGGTCGGCCGGATGACCGCGGACGGGGTCCGCCGCGCGCTGGTGTTTCCGACGTCCGCATGGGGCGGATATTCCGGGTGCAGGCAGTACCACGAGGACATCGCGCGTGCGCGTCGGTCGGTAGGGGACAGCGCACCCGAGTTGGTCAAGATCCGGCAGTTCTACGATCATCCTCTGATGATCGACTCCTTCGCCGACGCGATCACCGTCGCGCTGGAACAGTTGCCGGCCGACAAACGTGCAGGCGCGAGACTCGTGTTCACCGCACATTCCATTCCCAGCGCCGCCGACGCGAACGCGGGGCCGCCCGAGGACGGCGGGCACCTGTACAGCAGGCAAGTTGCCGACGCCTCCCGACTGGCCGCCGAACGAGCAGGTTTCCAGGACTACGACCTGGTGTGGCAGTCGCGTTCCGGACCACCTCAGGTGCCGTGGCTCGAGCCGGACATCTGCGACCACCTTCAGACTCTGTCGGACAAGGGCGTCGACGCGGTACTCGTGTGCCCGGTCGGCTTCGTCTCCGATCACCTCGAGGTGGTGTGGGATCTCGACACCGAGGCACGCGACAAGGCAGCCGAACTGTCGATGGCTTTCGCGCGCGTGGCCACGCCGGGCACGGATCCGCGGTTCGCGAAGATGGTCGTCGAGTTGGTGGGGGAGTACGTCGGCGATACCTCTCCCCGTGGGATCGGTAACGTCCCCCGTTACGGCTCGACGGCGAACGGTGATCGATGCGCGCTCAACTGCTGCGAGCAACCCGCACGTCGTCCGGTCGGCGCGCCTCGCTGACGCATCTCTTGTTCAGGCGGCCCCGACTCCGCCCCGACTCAGCTCCGTTCAGGCCCGCGGCGCTCCTTCCTCGATGCTGCGCGCCACAGCGCTGAGTCGCGCAGCCCGCACTGCCGACCACAGCGGCCGTATCAGGTTCTCCCGTGCAGCCTCTGCGGCAGCGGTCGGTGCCTCGGTGGGTGAATCGTGCTGAGCGACGGACAGTATCGCGGACACTCGGTCGGCCGATTCCAGAACACGAAGCACTCGTTCAGGAGTGTCGATCGGGTAGCGATGGCGTGCAAGCGATTCCAATTCGGCGGCAATCCGGGTACGGGGGTCACCGTTCGGAGTGCGAGTCGGCAGTGCCGACATCGTTCCGAGAGCCTCGGCTGCGTCCCGCACGGCGTCGCGCATCGCGTATTCAGCTTCGCCCAGCGAGAAGTCGCGTACGAAGTGATCGGGAATCCGGACGGTGTGCACCGTCCAGCGCATCACGTCCGGTCCCTCGACCGCAGGTACCAGGCCGATTCCGTCGGCTCCGGGAGAGCCGACGAGAACAGCCTGACCGGTGACCAGAGCCGCACGGGAGAATGCGGTACCGGGTGTGAGATTCTGCGCCGATCCAGGCGAGGGGAGAAGCAGTTCGATTCCTGGGTTCCCGGGCTGTCCGGCCCCGGCTGCGCCCGGCGTGCGGCCCGACGTCGCGCGCACGAGCGTCAGCAACGCCGCGATGCCGTCGGCACGCGGGCTCGGCCACGCCAGCGACGTGGAGGCCGCGGTTGCCTCGTCCGCAGCCACGATCAGATGCATCGGCGCCCATTCGGCCATGGCGTCGATCACGTCGTCCGGTGCGCTCATGCCGGCCAACCACGAACTCGCCCATACGGCGAGGCTTGCACTGGGAGAACTCACGGCTCACCAGTTTAGGCCGGGAGTGGAGCCTGCAGAAATGACCAGGGAGGAGGCGGGAGTGGAGCCTGCAGAAATGACCAGGGAGGAGCCGGGAGTGGAGCCTGCAGACATGAGCCGTAGGTGAGGGCTTTCGAACGGCGTGGCGTGCGGCTCGAGTGATGTGGGTTGGGCTAGCGTGTTCGGCCGTGGCGGATATGTACGGGTCGGACATTCTTGCGGGGCACAGTCGGATGCGGAAGGTGCCTGCGCCGCAGGTTCCGGCCGAGCGTGGGCTCGTGGTCGAGGACGCGGCGACCGGGTACTGCGGTGCCGTCGTGGGGTTCGAGCGAACGTACGACGGTGATTTCGTGCGTTTGGAGGACGCTGCGCGAACGACACGTCTGTTCGCGTTGCGGGAGGCTGCGTTCCTGATCGACGGCAAGCGGGTGACGTTGGTACGCGCCGCCGCGGCTCCGAAGGCGGGCCCGTCTCGTTCGGCGTCGGGTTCCACCCGTGTCGAGGGGCTGCGTGCTCGTACGGCCCGTGCGAGCCGGATCTGGGTCGAGGGTGTCCACGATGCCGCTCTGGTCGAGCGGGTGTGGGGTCACGATCTGCGCGTCGAAGGTGTTGTGGTCGAGCACCTCGAGGGGCTCGACAACCTCGGTGAGCGTCTCGCGGAGTTCGGGCCAGGGCCTGGGCGCCGTGTCGGTGTGCTCGTCGACCATCTCGTGACGGGTTCCAAGGAGTCGAAGCTGACGACATCCTTGGGGCCGCATGTGCTCGTGACGGGCCATCCGTACATCGACGTGTGGGAAGCGGTGCGCCCGAAGGCAGTCGGTATTGCTGCGTGGCCGCGGATTCCGCGAGGCGAGGATTGGAAGACCGGTATCTGCCGGGAGCTGGGGTGGGGATCTCCGCGCGACGGTTGGCGACGTGTGTACGAATCGGTGTCCAGTTTCCGCGATCTCGAGGCGCCGTTGATCGGCGCGGTCGAGCAGCTCGTCGATTTCGTCACCGAACCCCAGTAACCGAGCCCCGGTCACCGAGTCTCGGTGATCGAGCACCGGTTACCCGGACTCCGGTTACCGCGGTGAGTTGTCGTCTCGTCTCACCGGCAGATGTCCGATTTGTGGTTCACTGGGGGTGTGGCAGCGATTATCTGGCTCATCGCGGGCGTGCTCCTTGCGGCAGCCGAGGCATTGACGGGTGATTTCTTCCTGCTGATGATCGCCGGAGGGGCTCTGGCAACGGCCGGAGTGTCGTCTGTCACGGATTTTCCGGTGTGGGTCGATGCCGTGGTGTTCGCCGTCGTGTCGTTGGCCCTCGTTCTCGGGGTGCGTCCGATTCTGCTGCGCAAGTTCGCGAAACCGCCTGTCCTGCCGACCGGAATCGAGGCGTTGTCGGGCAAGAGCGCGCTGGTTCTCGAACAGGTGTCGGCCACCGAAGGTCAGGTGAAGATCGGCGGAGAGGTGTGGACGGCGCGTCCTCTCGATTCCACCGAGGTGTATGCGCCGGGGACCACAGTGACCGTGATGGAAATAGACGGCGCAACTGCGCTCGTGTGGAGAGGACCGTAGTCGACCATGACAGCACTCATCGTTCTGGGCGTGATCGTCCTTCTTGTCGTCGTTCTGGTGGCCAAATCGGTTGCGCTGGTGCCGCAGGCCGAGGCCGCGGTGATCGAACGGCTCGGTAGGTATTCGAAGACGGTGTCGGGGCAGTTGACGTTCCTCGTTCCGTTCGTCGATCGGGTTCGCGCGAAAGTCGATCTGCGAGAACGGGTTGTGTCCTTCCCGCCGCAGCCGGTAATCACGAAGGACAACTTGACGGTGTCGATCGACACGGTCGTGTACTTCCAGGTCACCAATCCTCAGGCCGCCGTCTACGAGATCAACAACTACATCGTGGGCGTGGAGCAGTTGACGACGACCACGCTGCGCAACGTCGTCGGTGGCATGACCTTGGAGGAGACGCTCACGTCTCGCGACTCCATCAACGGCCAGCTGCGGGGGGTTCTCGACGAGGCGACCGGGCGATGGGGCCTGCGCGTGGCACGTGTGGAACTGAAGAGCATCGATCCGCCGCCGTCGATCCAGGAGTCGATGGAGAAGCAGATGAAGGCCGACCGTGAGAAGCGAGCGACGATTCTGACGGCGGAGGGACACCGCGAGTCCGCGATCAAGACGGCCGAGGGTGACAAGCAGAGTCGGATCCTCGCAGCGGAAGGCGCCAAGCAGGCGTCGATTCTCACGGCCGAGGGTGAGCGTCAGTCCAGAATCCTTCGGGCCCAGGGCGATCGGGCTGCGAAGTACCTTCAGGCGCAGGGTCAGGCCAAAGCGATCGAGAAAGTGTTCGCGGCCATCAAGGCAGGCAAGCCGACGCCCGAGCTCCTTGCGTACCAGTACATGCAGACGTTGCCCCAGATGGCGCAGGGTGACGCCAACAAGGTCTGGATGATCCCCAGCGACTTCGGGGATGCGTTGAAGGGATTCGCCAAGACTCTCGGCGCGCCAGGGGAAGATGGTGTGTTCAGGTTCCAGCCGAGTGACACCTCGGGTGCGGACACCAAACCCGAGGACGACTCGGAAGAAGTTGCGGATTGGTTCGAGACGAAGAGCGATCCAGCTGTCGCGGAAGCCGTGGCGGCTGCGGAAGCCGTCGCGCGCACGCCCGTCGACACCTCCCTTGCTCCCGACCCCAGTCTGACGAAAGGGCTCGACGTAGGCGAGCTGTCGGCGGGGCCGGCGCATCAGCAGTGGACTGCGCCTCAGGCTGAACCAGAGCGGTAAGAAGCGAGGCGGGTCGTCGCAGTTCGCGATGCCGGTCGGACGGTCAGGTGGTCAGGGCGAGGCCGACTCCGCAGACGGCGACGGCCCACATGACGCTCGCGAAGGTGCCGATGATGAACTGCTCGGAGGCCGACGTCGCGGCAGGCGAC
Organism: Rhodococcus sp. 14-2470-1a; assembly: GCF_002259425.1. NCBI lineage: Bacteria > Bacillati > Actinomycetota > Actinomycetes > Mycobacteriales > Nocardiaceae > Rhodococcus > Rhodococcus sp. 14-2470-1a. The sequence continues at coordinate 130,195 of NZ_NPFZ01000033.1, read as the reverse complement.
TGGGCGGACGGCTCGCTGGCACGCAGTTCCGGATAGCGGGCAAGCCCTTTGACGGCCAGGACGATCGCGATGCCCTCGGGCCAACCGGACAGGATGGATGCCGCGACCGCCGTGCGCTCGAGGATTCCGATGGTGCGTCCGCCGTGCAGTGGTCCCGGCGAATCGTCGGGTCCGGGCGTGCCGCTCCGCCGGGCAAGTGCGAAGACCGCCGGAACGATGCCGGAACCGCCTACGGCGGCTACGGCGACCGTGACCACGTACGTGGTGGCCAACATGAATCCGTGCACCGGGTCGGTCAGAGACGCGCAGACGGCAGCGACCGCGAGCAGACCCACGGACGTGGCTGCAGGCACCCACGTCGGCAGCCGGGTGGGCAGTCGGCCTGTCGACGGGGCGATCGACGCCGTGGCCGAGGCGACCAGAAGTACCGGCGTCATGACGGTCGTCAGTGCCGAAACGGACATCAGTTTCCCCCTCGATCGTGCCTGCCGTGCCGAGTCGTCACAGTCGGTCCTCGTGACCGGACAGGTCGCTCAGTAGATGTTCGGCCAATGTTCGCCCGCCCGATTCGATACTCCACCTCGCCACCGACAATCTCTGCGACATCGCTTGCTTGCTGATGCCGAGTATCTCGGCGGCGCTGGTCTGCGTGTGGCCGGCAGTCATGAGGTCCACTGCGGCGTGGCCTTGCTCGGTTCGGTCGGTGACGAGCAGTGCGACCAGTATCAGTGCTGTCTCGGCGTCCGCTGCGGCGGCGGCGGGCGCGTCGCGCGCGCTGGCGACTGCGACGCCACCCGGTGCGTTCTTGGCTCGGGTCACGGCGTCACGTGCTGCTTCGAACGCGTGTCCTCGTCCGGCCCGGGTGGTGGTGGGGAGCGGGAGTTCGACGGCGCCGACTCCGATGCCGATACTCCAGTGCTGCTCGCGGACGAGGCGTAGTGCGACGTCGACGACGGTGCGCGCTCCGGTGGGCGAGTTCTCCACGACGGCCTGAACCTCGTCGCCCGCGGTTCGATCGAACGGACGGAGAAGCGGCACGCCGTGCATGGACTCCAGTAGGTCTTCGACGCGATCGCGTTCGCGTCGGCTTCCACGCTGATCGATCGTCATGACGAACATTCGTCAAGGCTAATGCCTTGAAATATGCAAGTCAACGTTTTTGACTTGACTCCTGAATATCAAGTTCCACGGCTTGACGTGCCCGGGTTCGACCGCGCGTCGTCAGGCGCCAGTCCACGATCAGGCCCAGCACGCCCAGTGCAATGCACGACGCCGACAACGCGAGCATCACCGGATCGGCGTTGCCGCCCAGCGCATCGCCCAGCACCACGATGCCCACTGTTCCGGGCACGACCCCGACGGCAGTGGCCAACGCGAACGGGGCGATGCGAATCGACGACACCCCGCAGCAGTAGTTGACCACCGAGAACGGAACGGGCGCGATCAACCGCAGCGAGCCCACCGCGAGCCAGCCTCGGCGAGCCAGGCTGTCGTCGATGGCCTTGACCGCCGGGTGGGTCATTCTGGTTGCGAACCACTCCCGACCTACGGCCCGGACCATGAGCAGGGCGATCACCGCGCTGACCGTGGACGCGCCGACCGTGACGACGATGCCGGTCAGCGACCCGAACAGGACGCCCGCGGCGAGAGTGAACAGGGTACGAGGAATTGGTGCAACCGTGACCACCGCGTGTACGGCGAAGAACACGAGTGGGAACGCGGGACCGATCGAATGCGACCACTCGCGGATCTGAGCGACGGACGGATGTGGCGTGAACGCTGCGGCGAGAGCGAGGACCAGGAGAAGGAGAACGAGGCCGATGAGCCGGGGGTCTCGAAAGCGCCTCTTCACATTCGCCGACAGTACCGGCACCCGCTCGGCAGCGACGCTCGCCGAACCGATGCCCACGCAGACATGAGGTGATCCTCACGATAGTGTTCCAACAATCGCGGTTAACATCACAGAAGTCGCAATTTGTCGATCTGCGTGCCGATCGAGTCGAGGGAGCAGTCACTGTGTCCGTTGCTTCACCAGAAAGCGCTTCGCAAGAAGACGCTTCCACCAGTGCGTATGCCGCGTGGCAGAAGGCCGTCGCGGGCGTCCTCGCGAAGTCGAGACGAGTGGACGTCGCGGACCTTCCGGTCGACGCGGAGCACCTGCTCGACGCAGTGACCTACGACGGAGTGACGGTCGCGCCGCTCTACGGTGTGCTCGACGAACAACCGGAACATCCGCTGCCGGGAGTTCACCCGTTCGTTCGCGGTCGTGACCGTACTCGCGATGTGAACGCCGGCTGGACCGTCAGTGCGAAGTTCGGTGCAGGGACCTCCGATCCGGAGTCAATCAACGAGTCCATCCTGGACGGGTTGAACAACGGAATCAGCGGAGTGTGGCTCTCGATCGGTGGATCCGGACTTCCGGTGACCGGGGTAGCGCGTGCGCTGGACGGTGTGTTGTTGGATCTTGCGCCGGTGGTCGTCGACGCCGGGTCGGACGTCGCCGCGGCAGCCGATGCGATCTTCGCAGTGGCGGATTCCTCGTCGGTCGAGGACCGTGCCGCTGTCGACATTCGCCTGGGCGCTGCACCGCTGACGGCCCGATTCGCCGGTGTCGGTTCCGTGAACGTGGACGAGACCGTCGCACTCGCCGTTCTCGCCGAGGCTCGGCCCGAGACCGTGCGCGCGATCACGGTGGACGGCACCGTCTTTCACAATGCCGGAGCGAGCGATACCCAGGAGGTCGGCGCATCCGTCGCGGCCGGGTTGGAGTATCTGCGGGTACTGACCGCCGCAGGTCTGACGGCCGAGCAGGCTCTGTCGCAGATCGAGTTCCGTTTCGCCGCCACGGACGACCAGTTCCAGACCATCGCGAAGTTCCGAGCAGCCCGCATGGTCTGGGCACGGGTGGCTCAGGTCGTCGGTGCGCCAGGTGCGGGCGGTGCCCCGCAACACGCCGTCACGTCCGAGGCGATGATGAGTCAGCGTGATCCGTGGGTGAACATGCTGCGTACCACGTTGGCTGCGTTCGGTGCAGGCATCGGCGGGGCAGATGCAGTGACCGTGCTGCCCTTCGACGTTGCGCTCGACGGTGGCGCTGCCGGAGTGTCGAAGACGTTCGCGGCAAGGATCGCTCGCAACACTCAGCTGCTGTTGCTCGAGGAATCGCATCTGGGGAGGGTGCTGGATCCGGGTGCCGGGTCCTGGTACATCGAGAAGCTCACCGACGATCTCGCGGAGAAGGCGTGGGAATTCACCCGAACCATCGAGTCCGACGGAGGCTACTTCGCCGCGCTCGAGTCGGGTTCCACGGCAGCCGCGATCGCGAACACGAAGGCGCAGCGAGATTCCGACGTTGCGCACCGGCGTACCCCGCTGACCGGAGTGAACGAGTTCCCGAACCTGGCCGAGGCGCCAATTCCGCCACAACCCGACGCCACCGTGGCCCGGTACGGCGCTGCGTTCGAGGCGTTGCGTGACCGGTCGGATGCCTACCTGCTCGAGCAGGATGCGCGTCCGCTCGCGCTTCTGGCCCCGATCGGATCGGTGGCCGAGCACAACGTGCGAACGACCTTCGCGGCCAACCTCCTCGCGTCCGGTGGTATTCACACCGAGAACCCGGGGCCGCTGACCACCGAGTCGATCGCGGAGGCGGTGCGCAGTTCCGGGGCCCGGGTGGCTGTGCTGTGCGGCACCGACAAACGGTACGTCGACGACGCGAGGCCGGCGGTACTGGCGTTGCGGCAGGCGGGAATCGAGCGGGTTCTCCTCGCCGGTCCGGAGAAGATCTTCGGCCGCCTCGACGCTGATTCCGGTGTCGACGACGGCAGCCGACCCGACGACTTCCTCACTGCCAAGGTCGACGCAGTTGCGGTCCTGACCGATCTTCTCGATTACCTGGGAGCCTGACGATGACCACTCACGACTCTCGTACGTCGCACGTCATCGGCAGTTTCGCCGATGTGCCGCTGAAGGATCCATCTGCCCCCGCCTCCACCGCGCCGACGGCCGAGGACGCGGCAGCGCACATCGAGGCCGGTGCGGCAGCGAACAACTACACCGCCGAGCAGGTCGTGTGGTCCACACCCGAGGGCATCGACGTCAAACCGGTGTACACCAAGGCCGATCGCGACGAGGTGGAAGCGCAGGGATACCCGCTGGGCAGCTACCCGGGGACCCCGCCGTTCGTGCGCGGGCCGTACCCGACGATGTACGTCAACCAGCCGTGGACCATCCGGCAATACGCCGGTTTCTCGACGGCAGCGGAATCGAATGCGTTCTATCGCCGTAATCTCGCGGCCGGACAGAAGGGCCTGTCCGTCGCGTTCGACCTCGCCACGCACCGCGGATACGACTCGGATCATCCACGCGTGCAGGGCGACGTCGGAATGGCCGGTGTCGCCATCGATTCCATCTACGACATGCGTCAGCTGTTCGACGGCATCGATCTCGGCAGCGTGTCGGTGTCGATGACGATGAACGGCGCGGTCCTGCCGATTCTGGCGTTGTACGTCGCCGCTGCCGAGGAACAGGGTGTGCCGCCGGAGAAGTTGGCCGGCACCATCCAGAACGACATCCTCAAAGAGTTCATGGTCCGCAACACCTACATCTATCCGCCGAAGCCGTCGATGCGAATCATCTCGGACATCTTCGCGTACACGAGCGCGAAGATGCCCAAGTACAACTCCATCTCCATCTCCGGCTACCACATCCAAGAGGCAGGCGCGACAGCAGATCTGGAGCTCGCCTACACCCTGGCCGACGGCGTCGAATACATCCGCGCCGGGCTCGACGCGGGCATGGACATCGACACGTTCGCGCCTCGTCTGTCGTTCTTCTGGGCCATCGGGATGAACTTCTTCATGGAGGTCGCCAAGCTCCGCGCGGGTCGTCTCCTGTGGTCGGAACTGGTGCAGAAGTTCGAACCGAAGAGTGCGAAATCGCGTTCCTTGCGCACACATTCGCAGACCTCGGGGTGGTCGCTCACCGCTCAGGACGTGTTCAACAACGTCGCGCGCACCTGTGTGGAGGCGATGGCGGCGACGCAGGGCCACACACAGTCGTTGCACACCAACGCACTCGACGAGGCGTTGGCGCTGCCCACGGACTTCTCCGCTCGCATCGCCCGCAACACGCAGTTGCTGATTCAGCAGGAATCCAACACCGTGCGTCCCATCGATCCGTGGGGTGGCTCGCACTACGTCGAATGGCTCACTCACCAGCTGGCCGATCGTGCGCGCGCACACATCGCGGAGGTCGAGGCCGCGGGCGGTATGGCTCGAGCCATCGGCGAGGGTATTCCGAAACTCCGCATCGAAGAGGCCGCGGCGCGGACGCAGGCTCGGATCGACTCCGGTCGGCAGCCGCTGGTGGGCGTCAACAAGTACGTCCCGGACGAGCTCGACACCATCGAGGTTCTCAAGGTCGAGAACTCGAAGGTCCGCAAGGAGCAGATCGAGAAGCTGACGCGTCTGCGCGCCGAGCGAGACAACGCGGCCGTCGAAGAGGCGCTGGCCAACCTGACCAGGGCGGCAGCGTCGTCGGAGAGTGGGCTCGAGAACAACCTGCTGCACCTGGCCATCGACGCAGCGCGCAAGATGGCCACCGTCGGGGAGATCTCCGACGCGCTCGAGAAGGTCTACGGGCGCCATCAGGCGGAAATCCGGACAATCAGTGGTGTGTATCGCGACGAAGCCGGCAAAGCGAAGAATTTGACCAAGGCCACCGAGCTGGCCCGGCAGTTCGCCGAGGACGAGGGGCGCCGCCCGCGTGTCCTGGTCTGCAAGATGGGCCAGGACGGTCACGACCGCGGTCAGAAGGTCATCGCGACGGCGTTCGCGGACATCGGATTCGACGTCGACGTCGGCCCGCTGTTCCAGACTCCGGAGGAGGTCGCACGTCAGGCGGCCGACAACGACGTCCACGTCGTCGGAGTGTCCTCGTTGGCTGCAGGCCACCTGACGTTGGTTCCCGCGCTGCGGGAAGCGCTCGCGGCGGTGGACCGCCCCGACATCATGATCGTCGTCGGCGGTGTCATCCCTCCGGGTGACTTCGACGAGCTCTACGCGGCAGGCGCCGCGGCGATCTTCCCGCCGGGGACGGTCATCGCGGACGCCGCGATCGGGCTCGTGGAGAAACTGTCGGTGCAGCTGGGTCACACTCCGCCCGATGCGCCGCGCGAGGCATCTGCCTGAACATGAGTTCTCCCAACAGAGCTGGTCGCACGATCGACATCGATGCGGTCGCGAAGTCGGTACTGTCCGGCGAACGGTCGGGGTTGGCTCGTGCGATCACGCTGGTGGAGTCGACGCGAGACGACCACCGAGACCTGGCGCAGCAGCTGCTCCTGCAGTTGCTGCCCAAGGCCGGTGGCTCGCATCGCGTCGGGATCACCGGCGTTCCCGGGGTGGGCAAATCGACGTTCATCGACGCACTCGGGATGTACCTGATCGACAAGGGGCATCGAGTGGCGGTGTTGGCGGTGGATCCGTCGTCGACGAGGACCGGTGGGTCGATTCTCGGTGACAAGACTCGGATGGCGAACCTGGCGGTTCAGAAGGACGCGTACATCCGGCCGTCCCCGACGTCGGGGACGCTCGGAGGAGTGGCACGGGCGACACGCGAGACGATCGTGCTCCTCGAGGCGGCAGGTTTCGACGTCATCCTCGTCGAGACCGTCGGTGTCGGGCAGTCCGAGGTCACGGTGGCCAACATGGTGGACTGCTTCGCATTCTTGACTCTCGCGCGGACCGGCGATCAGCTGCAGGGGATCAAGAAGGGCGTTCTCGAACTCGCCGACCTCGTGGCGGTCAACAAGGCCGACGGTAAACACGCGATCGAGGCGAAGAGTGCGGCGCGCGAGCTGTCGGGGGCGCTGCGGATGATCTACCCGCACGACGCGATCTGGCATCCGCCGGTCCTGACGATGAGTGCCCTCGAGCAGATCGGCCTCGACGACTTCTGGAACACGGTGCTGAAACACCAGCAGGTGTTGTCGGACGCGGGCCAGTTCGCGGAGAAGCGCCGTACCCAGCAGGTCGACTGGACCTGGACCATGGTCAACGATCAGCTGCTGCGACGACTGGCATCCAATCCGGCAGTCCGGGCGATACGAGGCGATGTCGAACGGCAGGTTCGCGACGGTTCGCTCACGGCCGCCCTGGCGGCGAAGGAGATCGTCGACGCGTTCGACGGCGTCTGACCTGTCGGTCAGCGCGGGTACAGGCGTTCCGCAAGTGCGCCGACACGGTCGATCAACTGATCGAAGAAGGCCTTCGGGTCGGTGGACGTCGCGATCAGCGCATTGTTCGGTCTGCCCCACATCCCGCGTCGATCGGCGACGGTGGTTCCGCGAGTCAGCGTTCCGTCCAGTTCCACGTCCACGACGGCGGGAACGACGTCGACGATCGAGGGTTTCAGTGCCACGGCGGCTGCGAACGGATCGTGCATGTGGGCCAGGAATCCTTGATCGTGCTCTCGGTGGAATTCCATGTAGAAGCGGACGGCATCGGCGAAGTGACGCACGACGGGGTTCGACGCGGCCGATCTCGTGAAGGGCGCGTCCGATTCCGAGATGATCTCCTGCGGTGTGCTTCCGGCGCGTGCTGCGAGTCGCTCGACGTGCGAGGGATACATCTCGATGGTCTCGGTCACGTCGAGCGGGCAGACGATCGGGAGGCGATCTGCGGGTAGACCGGAGAACGCAGCGAACACCTCCGCCGCGGCTTCCGGGTCGACGGCGACGTTCCACTCACTTGTCGGTGTCGTGTTTCCCGGATGCCAGAAGGTCCCGCCCATCACGACCAGACGCTTCAAAAGCCGCGGCAGGTCGGGCTCGACACGAATGGCAGTCGCCAGGTTGGTCAGCGGTCCGGTGACCAGTCCGGTGATCTCACCCGGTCGTTCGCGCACGAGTTCTACCCAGGCCGTCGTGGCGTCTCTGTCGGAGAGAGACCGCGTCGACACGGGAAGCTCGGCGTATCCGATGCCCTGAGGTCCGTGCGTGTCCTCGGTGGTCATCAGCGGTGCGACGAGAGGCGCCTGCGCGCCCAGCGTCACCTCGATGTCCGTCGCGCGGCACAGGTCGAGCCATGCGAGGTTGTTCGCGGCAACCTGATCGACCGGGACGTTCCCTGCTGTGGACGCGATGGACAGAATGTCCGCTTCCGGGCTTGCCAGTAGATAGAGCAGCGCGAGCGAATCGTCGATACCGGTGTCGACGTCGACGATCAGGGGAACGGTCGGGCGGATGTCGGGTAGGGATTCAGGCACGGTGTCATCGTGCCTTCCGCGCGTGCGAACCGGTCGAGCCGGGGTCGTCGACACGAGATCGGGCGATGTCCGATCTGCCCGATAGATCTCAATTGTCCCGGGCGGCAACAAAATTGGCGGAATCGGTCGTTGACCTGGTGATACGTGCGGAAATCGAGCCGAGTGCACGGTTCGCGGTTTGAAGACTGGTTGTTGCTCTGGCTAACGTTGTGTAAATGACAGTCGAGCATCCGCGGTGGGGACACGACCACATCCAACATCTCAGGCGCGGTGTGTTCGCCAAACTTATGCACCGTAAACCGAGACTGACCGAGGACGGGATCACCGTCGTCGACCAGCCGATGCTCAAGCGTGCGGTCTCCGCGGCGGCGCTCGGCAACACGATGGAATGGTTCGACTTCGGTGTCTACGGCTACCTCGCCGCCACGCTGGGCAAGGTGTTCTACCCGGACGCGTCGCCTGGGGTCCAGCTGATCAGCACGTTCGCGACCTTCGCCGCAGCGTTCGTGGTCCGTCCGCTCGGTGGCCTGTTCTTCGGGCCGTTGGGCGACAGGATCGGTCGCCAGAAGGTCCTCGCGGCGACCATGATCATGATGGCGATCGGCACACTCGCCGTCGGACTCATCCCGAGTTACGCGTCCATCGGCATCTGGGCTCCGATCCTGTTGCTCGTTGCTCGACTCGTTCAGGGTTTCTCGACGGGAGGCGAGTACGGGGGAGCGACGACGTTCATCGCCGAGTACTCGCCGGACAAGAGACGCGGATTCCTGGGCAGCTGGCTCGATTTCGGAACCTTCGTGGGATACGCGATGGGGTCGGGTCTGGTGACGATCCTCAACGCCGTCCTCGGCGACGCCACGATGGTCGAATGGGGTTGGCGCATACCGTTCTTCATCGCAGGTCCCATGGGAATCATCGGGCTGTACCTACGGCTGAAGCTGGAGGACACCCCGGCTTTTCGCAAGCAACTCGACGATCACGACAACAAGGTCAAGCAGCAGGAGAGTGGAGCGCGCGAAATCGGCAAGATCTTCACCAGGCACTGGCGTGCACTGCTGATCTGCATGGGAATCGTGTTGCTGTACAACGTCACCAACTACATGGTGACGAGCTACCTGCCGACCTACTTCACCGAGGTCGTCGGTCGCAGCCAACTCAGCGCCGACCTGCTCGTGCTGTCGGCGATGGTGATCGTGGTGTCGATCATCGTCGGCGTCGGTCGGCTGACGGACTGGATCGGCCGCAAACCGGTGTTCGTGTTCGGAGCGGTGGCCCAGATCGTCCTGGCCATACCGTGTTTCCTGCTCGTTCAGCAGACCGGGTGGTTCGGCCCGCTCGTGGGATGTCTCGTTCTCGGCGTCGTGCTTGCGTGCTTCGCCGCGCCGAGTGCGTCGACGCTTCCTGCGCTCTTCCCGACGCGCGTCCGCTATGCGGCACTGTCCATCGGCTTCAATCTGTCGGTGTCGCTCTTCGGTGGCACCACACCGCTGGTGACCTCCGCGTTGGTGACCGCGACGGGAAACACGATGATCCCGGCGTTCTATCTGATCCTGACCGGCGTGATCGGTCTGGTCGCGGTCGGGTTCCTGAAGGAGTCCGCCACTCAACCTCTGGAAGGATCCCCGCCCCAGGTCGATTCGCCGAACGAGGCCAAGGAGCTGTACTCCGAGGCTTCCGCGCTGCCGGCGCCCGCCGCCTGAGGCGAACTCCGGCCACGCGGTCCCTCTAGACCTTCTTGGCCCAGATCTCGAATCCGGCCGCACGTAGCCGGTTCACCAGTGCGTCACCGAGGCCGGTCGCCGGGGTGAGAACGCCCCCGCCGCCGGGCAGGTCGGCCCTGTCGTGGACGAGCGCGAGAGCGGATTCGCCCAGCATCACCGAGGTTGCCTTGTATCCGGGGTCGCCCGACGCCTTGACCCGCGACCGGTAGTGCGCACCGGTGGTCGTGGTGGTGTAGACATCGATCGTGAAGTGACCGTTCTCCTGCGCGGAGGGGCTCGGCCCGTCACCCGGCTTGGGCAGAATGCGGTCGAGGACGGGCTTGGGTAGGAAGGTCATACCGAGCACCATCGCGCCGAGCCCGGCGGATACCGCGCCGGCGATGACGGGCGACGCGACGGAGGAGCCGACCGACATGACCTCGCGGTATCGAAACGCGGTGCCGTAGGCCCAGTCCCGCAGTGCGTTGCTTCGTCGTACGACTCGTGTGTTGTACGACGCCATGACGAACGGCGCCTTCCACCCGCGTAGGCCCGGCGCGATGTCCTTGCCCTTGACCAGCACCACGTCGGACTGGCGGCCGAGGTCCGGTTCCGTCGATCGGTCGGGGCTCAGCGAGTACGGCCGTGCTGCGAGGCGCCGGAGTGAGCCGTCCTTCTTGACTTCCTCGATCTGTGTTCGCAGCGAATCCACGGTGCCGCCGCTGACTCCACCGCGCATCGACGTGACGACCAGCGTGGTGTCGGTCAGGTCGCCTGCGTCATCCGCTGCGACGGCAGCGTGGAGCACGTGCACGCCGAGATCCGAAGGGACCGAATCGAACCCACAGGAGTGGACGATGCGTGCACCGGTGCGCCGCGCGATCTCGTGATTGGCATCGATGCTCTTGCGTGCGAACAACACCTCGCCGGTGAGGTCCACGTAGTCGGTCCCGGCCTCGGCGCACACCGTCGTCAGCGGTAGGCCGTACTTGGCGTACGGGCCGACCGTGGTGATCACGACACGGGTGCTCTCGGCGAGTGAGCGCAGCGCGTCGGTGTCGGTCGAGTCGGCTTCGACGAGCGGCCATTCGGTGGCGACACCCGGCAGTGACCGCCGTGTCGCTTCCAGCTTCTGCCGCGAACGTCCAGCGAGGGCAATTCTGGTGCCGCTCGGTGCGTGCTCGGCGAGGTACTTGGCGGTGAGGCGGCCGACGAATCCGGTGGCTCCGTAGACCACGATGTCGTAGGTGCGGTCGGTGGATGGTTGATCGGTCGACTCGGTCGAGGTCATGTACAGGACAGTAACGCGTATCACTGACCGAGTCGAAGAACCGTCCGTGAGCGGGTGCGTAGCACCACGAACCCTGCCCAGGACGCCACCACGGTGACCGCGACCGCAACTCGGACCGCGGCGAGTGCGCTGTCCGGATAGATCACTCCGGTGAGGTACTGGTCGATGAAACCGGTCGACACCAGCGCTGCGCCCCCGGAATTCACGCGCGCCCAGTTCTCCAGCGCGGTCAGCGGGCAGTCGATCCCGACGGCGACGGACGCCAGCCCCCAAGCCGCCGCGCAGGCGTGCAGCCATATCGTCCGCGGCCACTTCCAGGCGACGAATCCACCCACCACGACATAGGCGATGAAGGCAAGGTGGACCACCACGGTGACGTCGGCGATCGCCCGATACAACATGAGGGAATGGTATGCCTCAGAGCGGCCAGGTGTGGACGGGATCGCCCTCGCTCATCAGGGTCACGTAATCGGACAACATGCCCGCGAGTGCTGCCTCGCGCGTCTGTCCCGCCTTCTCGCGCGCGACGACGGCGTCGCGCTGCCAGACGGAGCCGGACCGTCGGCTCAGGCAGCGGGCTTCGACCACACCCAGATAGCGATCGCGTACGTCGGCCCCGACGCCGTATGCCGCGAGCCCGGCGTCGGCCATGGGGAGCAGCCGCCGCAGGATCAACTCCTGCGGGCTGACCCAGCCGACCTCGGGCCAGTACAGCCGAGAATCGAAGCCGCCACGCGCGGCCGAATGCAGGTTCTCGGCGGCGGCGTCGTACGACATCTGGCTCCACAGGGGGCGATCGGCGTCCGCGAGGGCGCGCACCGTGCCGTAGTAGAACGCAGCGTCGGCGAGGGTGTCGACTACGGACGGGCCGGCGGGCAGTACGCGGTTTTCGAGGCGAATGTGATGACCTCCACCGGATCGGTCGTAGATCGGCCGATTCCACCGGTACACGGTGCCGTTGTGCATGCGCAGCTCCGACAGCGACGGCGTGCCACCGTCGGCGAGAACGGCTGTGGGGTCCTCGTCGCTGCAGACGGGGAGGAGAGCCGGAAAGTACCGCGAGTTCTCCTCGAACAGGTCGAAGATCGAGGTGATCCACCGTTCTCCGAACCAGACCCGGGGGCGTACGCCCTGATTCTTGAGCTCTTGCGGCCTGGTGTCGGTCGCCTGCTCGAACAGCGGAATCCGCGTTTCGTGCCACAATGCGCGTCCAGCCAGGAACGGTGAGTTGGCGGCGAGCGCTACCTGGACACCGGCCAGTGCCTGAGCGGCATTCCAGTAGGCGGCGAAGTTCTCGGGTGCAACCTGAAGATGGAGTTGGACGGACGTGCAGGCGGCTTCCGGCAGGATGGTGTCCGTGATCGCTCTGAGTTCCTCCGGCTCGTCCGCGCCCGGCAAGCGGACTCCACCGATGTGCAATTCGATGTCCTCGCCGCGGGCGGCGAAGATCTGCTGGTTCAGCAGGTCGTAGCGGGGGTTCGCGGACAGCCATCGATGCTCGAAGTGCTTCTCTGCCAACGTCGGCAGCATCCCGATCATGACCAGGCGGCTTCCCGATTCACGGGCACGTCGGTCCGCCTCGTTCAGTGAGCGGCGAAGATCTGCCTCGAGATCCGCGATGCTGCTGCCGGACAACGGCCTGGGAGCCACGTTGATCTCGATGTTGAACTGCCCGAGCTCGGTCTGATAATCGGGATCGGCGATGGCGTCGAGCACCTGGGCATTGGCCATCGACGGCGCCATGTTCTCGTCGACGAGGTTGAGTTCGACTTCCATGCCGATCTGTGGCTCGCCGACGTCGAACGTCTCGTCCGCGAGCATGATCGCGAGTGCGTCGAGGCAGTCCTGCACCTTCTGTCGGAATCGATGCCGGTCCTGCCGGGTGAACTTGCGCTGCTCGACATCGTCACCCATCGAAGACCACCGTCCCGTCGTGTCGTACCCCGAGGATCTCGTATATCCGTGAGTACGGCCGGGCAAACGTCGGCGAACGGGACTACCAGGGCGACGGCTGGTAGTCCTTGAGGAACTTGCCGTAGAGGTCCACGCCGAGCTCGCCCTGCACGATCGGGTCGTAGACGCGAGCTGCGCCGTCGACGAGATCCAACGGTGCGTGGAAGCCTTCGTCGGCCAGACGCATCTTCGTCGGGTGGGGTCGTTCGTCGGTGATCCAGCCGGTGTCCACAGCACTCATCAGAATTCCGTGTTCGAGCATCTCCTTGGCGCTGGTGCGCGTCAGCATGTTCAGCGCAGCCTTCGCCATGTTGGTGTGCGGATGGCCGGGGCCCTTGTAGGCGCGGCTGAACTGGCCTTCCATCGCGGAGACGTTGACGATGTACTTGCGCCGGGCGGTCGATGCTTGCATCGACGCACGCAACCTCGACACCAGAATGAACGGCGCCACCGAATTGCACAGCTGCACTTCGAGCAACTCGACAGGGTCGACCTGTTCGACCGTGTGAATCCAGCTGTTGGTTCCCGCCAGATCCGGCACCAGGCCACCGGCATCGATCGCGATACCCTTCTCGATGCGCTCGGCGGTGGCCGAACCTGCAATCAGCGCAAGGGAACTGACCGCCTCGGCCGACAGTGCCTCGCCGGACACGGCGCCCTCGTCGCTGTGTGGCAATGATTTGGCGAGTGATGCCGGATGCGCTTCGCTGGTCTTACCGAACGAAATGGGGGCGACGTCGGAACCCGCGGGTAGGGCTTCGGATTCCGCGTCGATCAGTGCGCTGTAGGAACCGGGGGAGCGCTTCACCGTCTGCGCGGCGTTGTTGACGAGAATGTCCAACGGGCCCTCCGCGGCCACCGAATCCGCCAGTGCCACCACTTGGGCCGGATCGCGGAGATCGATGCCCACGACCCGAAGACGATGCAGCCAGTCTGCGCTGTCCTCCATCGCCGAGAATCGTCGAACCGCGTCGTTCGGGAAGCGGGTCGTGATGGTGGTGTGCGCGCCGTCGCGCAACAGTCGCAGAGCGATGTACATGCCGATTTTCGCGCGCCCGCCGGTGAGCAGTGCCCGTCGCCCCGTCAAATCGGTACGCGCATCACGCTTTCCGCGATTGAACGCCGCGCACTCCGGGCACAACTGATGATAGAACGCGTCGACGAGGGTGTAGCGCTGCTTGCAGATGTAGCACGGCCGCGCGCGAATCAGCGTGCCCGCGTACTCGCCCGACGCGCGTGCCGTCAGCGACAGTCCGGCCGTCTCGTCGTCGATACGATCCGGCGAACCGGTCGCAGTCGAAGCGACGACGGCTCGGTCGGCCTCCGACTTCGCGTTGCGCGCGGCGATACGCCGCGAGCGCTTCAAGTCCTTGAAAAGCTGACCCGAGGCTCTTTGCACGACAATGGAATCAGGATGATTTTTATCCAACGATCCGGCCTGCCTCAACACCCGTAGACACGCCTCGAGATCAGCGGGATCGATTCCCTCCGCGGTGGTCGACACGGCGTCGGACTCGGTGTCGGACGGGGTGTCGAACTCGGGGTCGTTCATCGATCTGTCCTTTCGCGCTGCGCCCACACCGTCGTCAACGCAGGCCCACAACGACATAGACCCCGATTCCGCTGGAATCGGGGTCTATGTCGTCTGTCTCAACTCAGAAATCTTGGATCGTTGCGATCCCTGGTGTCCGAGGGGGGACTTGAACCCCCACGTCCGTTAATAGGACACTAGCACCTCAAGCTAGCGCGTCTGCCATTCCGCCACTCGGACCAGATGTTGTTCAATTGTTCGCACACCCGCTCGCTGCGTGCTCGACAAAGATATAGCAAGGGTGCCCGATCGCCCAAATCCGCACGTCAGTTCGCCCGAGGCCCGAAGACTGGTGGTAGGAAAGTGGTGTGTCTTCTTCCGATAATTCACCTGTCAGTTCTGTCCGCACCACCGCGCTCGACGAGGTCGTGGACCTCGTCAGTTCGCTGATCAGATTCGACACGTCGAACACCGGCGAACTGGCGACGACCAAGGGCGAGAAGGAATGCGCCGAGTGGGTGGCGCAGAAGCTTCGGGAAGTGGGATACGAGACCGAATACGTCGAATCCGGTGCACCCGGTCGAGGTAACGTCTTCGCGACACTTCCGGGCGCGGACCCGAACCGAGGGACGTTGCTGATTCACGGTCACCTCGACGTCGTCCCGGCGGAGCCGGCGGACTGGAGCGTCCACCCGTTCTCCGGCGCGGTCGAGGACGGGTACGTCTGGGGCCGCGGCGCCGTCGACATGAAGGACATGGTCGGTATGGCACTCGCGTTGGCGCGCCAGTTCAAATCCAACGGAACGGTGCCGCCGCGCAACATCATGTTCGCGTTTCTCGCCGACGAGGAGAACGGCGGTCGGTGGGGTTCGCAGTGGCTCGTCGAGCATCGTCCCGACCTGTTCGAAGGCGTCACCGAAGCTGTCGGTGAAGTAGGCGGGTTCTCGCTGACCGTCGCCCGGCCGGACGGTACCGAGAAGCGTCTCTACATGGTCGAGACGGCGGAGAAAGGCCTCGGGTGGATGAAGTTGACCGCGAAGGCGAGGGCAGGCCACGGATCCTTCCTGCACGACGAGAACGCCGTCACCAATCTCGCGGAAGCTGTGGCGAAGTTGGGCAACCACACGTTCCCTCTCGTGATCTCCGACTCGGTCGCAGAATTCCTGTCCGCGGTCGCGGAGGAGACGGGCCTCGACTTCGACCCGACGTCGCCCGACCTCGACGGCACCCTGCAGAAGCTCGGAAGCATCGCCAGGATCGTCGGTGCCACGCTTCGGGACACCGCCAACCCGACGATGCTGAAGGCCGGGTACAAGGCCAACGTGATTCCGCAGACCGCGGAAGCCATGGTCGACTGCCGTGTGGTTCCCGGTAGGCAAGCCGAGTTCGAGCGCGAGGTCGACGAGTTGATCGGCCCGAACGTCGAGCGGGAATGGGTGACCAAGCTCGACTCCTACGAGACGACGTTCGACGGGCACCTCGTCGACGCGATGAACGATGCAGTCCTCGCGCACGACGAGAACGGTCGAACCGTTCCCTACATGCTGTCCGGCGGCACCGACGCGAAGGCCTTCGCGAAGCTGGGCATCAGGTGCTTCGGTTTCGCGCCACTGAAGCTGCCGCCCGAGCTGGATTTCGCGGCACTCTTCCACGGCGTCGACGAGCGGGTACCGGTCAGTTCGCTCGAGTTCGGTACACAGGTATTGGAACACTTCTTGCTCCACAGCTGACAAGCAATATTCGAGAGGGCTGATCACGTGACGTACGACCCCTATGCATCACTCCCGTCGCTTCCCACCTTCGAGCTGACGTCCGAGGACGTCACCGACGGTGGAACTCTGGCGACGCAACAGGTCAGCGGCATCATGGGTGCAGGTGGCCACGACAACTCACCGCAACTGTCCTGGTCGGGCTTCCCCGACGGGACCAAGAGCTTCGTCGTCACCGTGTACGACCCGGACGCGCCTACCGCCTCGGGCTTCTGGCATTGGGCAGTGGCCAACATCCCGGCATCGACGACGTCGCTCGTCTCCGGCGCAGGAGACGACGGTGGCACCGGAATCCCGAGCACCGCGGTGACGCTGAAGAACGACGCGGGGCTGTTCCGCTACATCGGCGCCGCACCCCCGGCCGGTCACGGGCCGCATCGCTACATCTTCGCGGTGCACGCCGTCGACGTGGAAAGACTGGAGGTCGACGAGACCGCGACGCCGGCGTACCTCGGGTTCAACCTGTTCTCGCACGCGATCGGCAGGGCGCTGCTGACCGCTACCTACGAAGCCTGATTCAGCGACTGCGCCCGCTCCGCCCGCTGTCGAGCGGGCGGAGCGGGCGCAGTTCGGCAGTGCAGCTGCCCGGCGGTGGAGTGGTTCGACTCAACTGTGCGCGGAGCCCACGGCGTCGGAGAGTGTGCTGAATCCTTCCGCGCGGAGCCGCTTCGCGATTCCTCGGTTGATCGACCGCATCCAGAACGGGCCGCCGTAGATGAAGCCGGTGTAGCCCTGAACCAACGACGCTCCGGCCGTGATGCGATCCCAGGCCTGATCGGGTGTCTCGATTCCTCCGACCGACACGAGTGTGATGGATCCTCCGACACGCGCGTACAGCCTCCGGAGGACATCCAAGGACCGGTCGGCCAACGGCGCGCCGGACAGCCCTCCTGCGCCGATGGTGTCCACCGCGTCGACGGGCGTCCGCAGACCGGACCGGCCGATCGTCGTGTTGGTGGCGACGATTCCGTCGAGACCGAGTTCGACGGCAAGGTCGGCGACCGCGTCGATGTCCTCGTCGAGCAGGTCCGGAGCGATCTTGACCAACACCGGCACCGATACGACGGATTGGACCGCCGACAGGATCGGGCGCAACGATTCCACCGCTTGAAGGTCGCGAAGACCAGGGGTGTTGGGGGAACTGACGTTCACGACGACGAAATCCGCGAGCGGCCCGAGGAGAGTCGCGCTTGCGGTGTAGTCCGCGGCGGCCTCGGACGCCGGGGTCACCTTCGTCTTGCCGATGTTGGCCCCGATGGGAATTCCTCCTCGGCGGTGGCGCAGCGCGTTCGCCGCATGACCGGAGCCGTGATTGTTGAAACCCATGCGGTTGATCAGTGCGCGGTCGGCGGGCAGCCTGAACAGTCGTGGCTGCGGATTGCCCGGCTGTCCCTGCGCGGTCACCGTGCCGATCTCGGCGAAGCCGAATCCGAGCGGCCCCCACACGTCGACTCCGTCGGCGTTCTTGTCGAATCCCGCGGCGAGCCCGAGTGGAGTGGGGAAGTCGACGCCGAAGGCGGTGCTCCTCAGCGCCGGATCGTTCACGACGAGGACCTTCGCCATGAGCGCGCGGATCGGTGACCACGCCGTTGCTGCGCGCATCGCGAAGAACGCGAGATGGTGAATGCGTTCCGGGGAGACAAGGAACATCAAGCGGAGCAGAGCGCGGTACACGAGCCTTCTTTCGACCTAGATTCCCGGATCCGGGATGTGGTGGGCAGTCTTCTTACGTTTGAGCAGTACTTTCCGGCTGCCGTCGGTGTAGAGGCGCACGCGAGAGAGCTCCCAACCACCGAATTCGGCTTGGATCGCCAGTCTCATGGATGCGGTCACTCGCGTGACATCGGGCGGCAGTCGCAACGGAATGTACTCCCAGTCGTCGGACCCGGACTCCCACTCCGTAGGCATCCTGCTGCGTGTGCTGTTGTTCTTCAAACGCTGCGCCCTTCCCTGCCGTGTGCCGTCGACCTGCGGTGTGCCGTCGACCTGCGGTGAGCGTTGCGAGTGCTCAGCCCCGTTCGGCGGTGTCGATCCGTTGTAGACCGCCTCCGGTGGCCGACCCGACGTAGAGCGCACCCGAATCCGGGTCGACCGTGATCGAGTCCGGCTGCCTCACCGTGGAGAACCTGCCGGACTCGACGGGAATTCCTGTGTCGAGGGTGTAGCCGACCACCTCGTTGTCCGCGGGAGTGGTGACCCACACTGTGTCGGACTTGTCATCGTAGGTGACTGCCCACGGCTGCGCACCGACCGGAAAACGTTGGCGAAGAAGAAGGTCGTCGGACGAGTACACCAGCAGTTCGCCGCCTGCGGCGTCCGTGACGAGGATCCGGCCGTACTCGTCCGTGTCGAGGCGTGCGGCGCCTGTGCCCGCCCTGAGGGCCAGACCGAGGGATTCGTCGTCGACGTTCACCTGGGTCAGCGAAGTCTGGTGGCGGTCGAGGGCGGCCAGCCCGTGTTCGGTGGACGCAAGTGCGTCGACGGAGGTCAGCCCGCCGATGGACTGTGACCGATTCGCACCGAAGTCGACGATATGAATGCTGCCACTGTCGTCACCGGCGACGACAGTGCCGTCCGAGAGAGTGGCCGCGCTGAGGAGGTTTCCGCCGGTGTCCACGTTTCGAACCCCGGAGCTGCGGAGATCGACCTCGGCGAGGCTTCCGTTCATCGGAAGAAGCAGGGTGCCGTCGACGCCGGGAACGACGTCGGCTGCCGCACCGGAAAGCGGGACCGACCGCGGCGGTGCGGCCGCGTCGTCGGCGTCGAAGACCGTCAGGGCGGTGCGAGCATCGTCGAGCGCGACGATGCTGCGCGTCACCGGTTCGAATGTGGTGGAATGCAGTCCGGAGGGGGAGGGAACGACCGAGCCGCTCGGGGGAACCGATGTGTCGGGCGACGTTATGCCGGTGAGGGGTTCGAGGTCGACCGCATCCGGTTCGTCCGACGAGCCGGAGCCGGAGTCCGAGCATCCGGCCACCAGCAGACATGCGGATGCGGCCGCGGCAAGTAGATGCCACGGGGTGTGTCGAACGTTCATCGATCCGCAAATCCTTCTCTCGGGGCGCTGTCAGCACCGTCGGTGCACCCGTTCACCTTGCCTGATGATCGATGACCGGTGTTCGCCGGACCTCCGGTGACCGGGCATGCACACATCGGCGGTACCGTGATTCGGCACCCTGTTCCGTCGAAGGCCAGGACCGTCGAGAGCCAGGACCGTCGAAAATACGAGGAGTGGAGTTGGCGACCGAACACGACAGCGACGCGTCGAGTGTCGCGACGTTCCAGGTGGAGCAGGTCAGCACCGGAGCTCAGGCAAGCGGGTTCGGCAGCACCGAGGACAACAGGCCCTTCGCGTTTCGCGTGTACAAGAGAACGCTGTACCTGGAGATCTATCGCGCGGATCTTCCGTCGCCGGTTCCGGACCGCTCCGACGTGACGGCCGTTGCGGAGCAGTCGGTCACGGAAATCGACCTGACCGACGAGCGAAGCATCGTGGCAGCGGTCAGAGATGCGGTCGGCTCCGCCGATTCGCTCGACGCGGACGCCAAG
This sequence comes from Rhodococcus sp. 14-2470-1a, assembly GCF_002259425.1. Classification (NCBI taxonomy): domain Bacteria; kingdom Bacillati; phylum Actinomycetota; class Actinomycetes; order Mycobacteriales; family Nocardiaceae; genus Rhodococcus; species Rhodococcus sp. 14-2470-1a. The sequence goes on along the minus strand of NZ_NPFZ01000033.1, from coordinate 110,134 downwards.
GAATCCTCGGCCGTCCGATCCTTTCTCGGCCGTGTCGGCTCGGTGATGGCGTCCATCTAGAAACCGGCTGGCTGCGAACCTTTCGCTCGATCGCCGCGAACGGGCAGTACCAGCAGTCCGCCGGTACGTGGATGGTCGAACACCTCCACGCGGTGGCCGTACACGCGGGTCAGAAGCTCCTCGTTCAGAGTCGACCGCGGAGAACCGACCGCGACCAGAGCGCCGCGGTCGAGGATCGCGATTCTGTCGGAGTAGGCGGCCGCCAGGGCGAGGTCGTGCAGGACCACGACGACTGCGTCTCCGCGGCGAGCTCGATCACGTGCCACGGACATGACGGTTTCCTGATGGCCGATGTCCAGCGCGGCGGTCGGTTCGTCGAGCAGCAGCGTCGAGGTTCTCTGCGCCAGCACTCGTGCCAGTGAGACTCGGGCACGCTCGCCGCCGGACAGACCGGCGAACGGTCGATCCGCGAATTCCGTGACATCGCAGTGCTTCATGGCGAGGGCGACCGCCGCATCGTCGTTCTCCGCCTCGTCCGTGCCCGCCCACGGCGCCCTGCCCATGCGGACGACCTGATGCGCGGTGAAGGAGAACCCGACGGTGTGCTGCTGAGGGAGCACCGAACGGCGTCTCGCGGCGTCGAGGTCCGACCAGCGCGTGAGCGGTCGTCCGTGCAGTTCGACCGAGCCTGCGGCAGGTCGGAGTTCGCCGGTGAGTACGGCCAGCAGTGTGGATTTGCCTGCGCCGTTCGGCCCGACCAGTGACAGAACTTCGCCGGCGACGACGTCGATGTCGACGCCTCGGAGTACTTCCCGACCGGAACGGACGGCGGTGACTCCGGCGGTGCTCATGGTCACGGTTCCGGCCGTCACGTCGTCGGGAAGGTCCCGGTTCCGTCGAAACAGCGTCATGCCCATCCGCCTTGCTCGGCGCGAGTTCTACGCAGCATCCAGAAGAAGAACGGTGCGCCGATCAGTGACGTGAGCATGCCGAGGGGCATGTCCACGTTGTCGACGAGCGTTCGTGCGAGGAGATCCGACGCCAGGAGAACGACGGCACCGCACAGCGCGCTCGCCGGAACCAAGGTTCGGTGAGCCGGACCGAGAAGCATACGCATCAGGTGCGGGACGACGAGGCCGACGAACAGGATGATTCCGGTGAACGCGACGCCGGAGGCGACCAGTACGGCCACGATGACGATGGCGGTCTGTCGCAGCCGTTCCACGTTCACACCGAGGTGCCGGGCGACGTTCTCCCCGAGTGCGAGCAGGTCCAGTCGTCGTGACAGGGCGACGGACGCCCCGATTCCGACGACGGCGAGCGGCGCCACCACGCCGACGGCCTGCCAGGTGGCGCCCGAGAGTGATCCGAGTTGCCAGAAGACGATCTGATCGCGTGCTGCCGGTGAGGCGACGAAGGTGAAGAACGCGATGAGACCGCCGGCGAACGCATTGATGGCAACGCCGGTGAGGATCAGCGTGACGACTTCCGTCCGTCCACCGCCTCGGGCCAGTACGTAGACGAGCACCGTCGTGATCAGACCGCCGAGGAATGCGGCGGTGGCGACCGACCACACCCCGGCGAACGCTCCTCCGAGCACGAACACGGAGGACGCGCCGACAGCTGCGCCCGAGGACACGCCGATCACTCCTGGTTCGGCGAGCGGATTGGCGAACACTCCCTGCAACAGTGCACCGGCCGTGCCGAGACAGGCGCCGACGACGGCACCGAGAACGATGCGTGGAAAGCGAACCTGCCACAGGGTGACTTCCCCGCTGGGGTGGGCAGGCATGGGTCCGACGTCGAGGCCGATTCGATGCAGGACGCTGCCCATCACTTCGAGTGGCGTCGTCGGAACCTGGCCGACGCACGCCGAATACACGGCGAGTCCGACGGCGAGGATCGCCAGAACGGCGAAGACGACGGTGGTGCGGAGCCGAGCAGGTGTCGGCACGGCTGCAGTCGAAGTGTCCATCAAGCGGGCGCGTAGACGGCCTCGGCCAGCGCACTCAGAACCTTGCCGGTGTTGGGGCCGAAGCTGAGAACGACGCCGTCGGCCATGTCGACGACGCGCTGGGACTGCCCTGCCGGTGTCTGTGCGATGCCGGGTACCTGCTCGAGGCCGTCGATCCCACCGATCGAGTCGAGTCCGCCGGTCATCATGAGGATGACGTCCGGTGCGGCGGCGATGAGGGCTTCGCTGGTGATCGGGACGAACTGTTCGGTGAGACCCGATGCGGTGCCCGCGTCTTCCGCGCCCAGGCCGGCGATGAGCGCATCGGCTCCGGACCCGGGCCCGGCGAGCATCTTGATCGCCGGACCGCGCATGTAGAGGAACGCGATCTTCACCGGTTCGCCGTCGGTGGGTGCACTCGACGATGCCTCGGCGATCTCGGCCTCGGTGCGCTGCGCGAGAACTGATCCGCGCTCGGGCACCCCCAGAGCGTTCGCGACGGAGACGATCTGGTCCCCGACCGTGTTCATCGTTCGGGTCGGATCGAAGAAGACGACGGGGATCCCGGCGGCGCGGAGCTGATCCTGCACTCCGCGTGGGCCGACACTGGTGTCGGTGAGCACTACCGTCGGGGCGAGCGCGAGGATGGATTCGGCGCTGAGCGAATGGCCGTTCGGCGTGACGTCGGTGACATCGGCGACGGCCGGAAATTCTGCGGACGTGTCCCGACCGACGAGGTTGTCGCCGAGTCCGAGCGCGTAGACCGTGGTGGTGAGCGTTCCGTATTGATCGGCTGCGACGATGCGGCTGGCGTCGGTGATCGTGACGTCTGTTCCGTCGAAACCGCGGACCGTCACCGGCAGGGTCGGCTGCTGCCGGGAATCGACGGGTTCCGGATCGGGGTCGGCGATCACGGCGGTGCGCGGGCCGATGGAATCCGCCCCGGAGTGCGTCTGCTGGTCGGGGGCGGAGCACGCAACCGAGGCCAACACGGTAGCCGCCACGACAGCAACCACAGCCGAGCGACGCGAAGAGCGTTGCAGTGTCGACGAGAAGTTCACGCAGACAAGGTTAGCCTGAGTTGACTCAGCTGCTGACGTCGTCGAGTGCGGACGTGATGGCGCGGGGGAGTTCCAGGTCCTCGACGACCAGGATGCCGGTGAGCTGAGCGAGATCACGTGCACCGACGATCGCCGACGCCACCCCTGGCCGGTCGCGCGCCCAGGCGAGGGCCACGGTGAGCGGGGATGTCTTCAAGCCACTTGCAGCGGTGACTGCGGCTTCGACGACGTTGGCGGCGCTGTCGGTCAGGTACCCGGCGATCGACTCGGCATAGGCGTCGTCGGCGCCGCGTGAATCGGCAGGTGTGCCGTGGCTGTACTTTCCGGTCAGTACACCGCCGGCGAGCGGAATCGCTGCCAGCACTCCGACACCGTGGTGCTGCGCGGCGGGCAGGAGTTCGTCCTCGATCCCGCGTGCGAGCAGCGAGTACTCGGCCTGCGTCGCGACGATTCGTCCTGCGTCTGCCGCGCCCGCCGCCGTCGCCAACTGCCAACCGAGGTAGCCGCGTGCGCCGACGTACCGCACCTTGCCGCTCGTCACCGCATAGTCCAACGTCGAGGCGATCTCGTCGACGGGGGTGTGCTCGTCCCAGGCGCCGACCTGCCACAGGTCCAGGTACTCGGTGCCGAGTTCGCGCAGCGTGTTGTCGAGTTGGTCGAGCAACGATCGGCGAGAGCAGTCGACGCGGTAGCGCCCACCGGTGGTGATCACTCCCGCTGCGCTGCTCACGATCAGTTCGCGCCGCGGGACGACGTCGTCGAGTACCTCGGCGAGTACGCGTTGGGCGCGGCCTTCGCCGTAGGACGGAGACGAGTCGACGAGTGTTCCACCGGCCTCGGCGAATGCCGACAACTGCGCGGCGGCGTCGTCGCCGTCCGTTCCGCTACCCCAGCCGAGAGTTCCGAGACCGAGTCGGGACACGCGCAGGCCACTGGATCCGACAGATCTCTGCTTCATGGTGTTCTCGAGATTCCTCACGTTGTGTCCGGCGCCAGATGAGCACAGTAGTGCGCCCGCACCGTCGATGCGAGCTTGCCGCGGCTCGTCAGCGTGTGTCGGCCTGTGCGGCAGTGCGCTGCCGGGTACCGTCGTGGCCGTGAAATGTGTAGAGGGCCCAGGTTTCGACGTGCTCGGGGAATCGGGTCGTGCGGGGGTGCGCCAGTGATCGGCGAGTCGATGACCTGGTTGCAGGCGATCATTCTCGGAGCTGTCCAGGGGCTGACCGAGTTCCTCCCGATCTCGTCGTCGGGGCACCTGAGGATCGTGTCGGAGGTGTTCTTCGGCGACGATGCAGGCGCGTCGTTCACCGCCGTGAGCCAGCTCGGCACGGAAGCTGCGGTGCTCCTCTTCTTCTGGCGCGACATCGTCCGCATCGTGAAAGCCTGGTTCGCCGGGTTGCTGGACAAGGCGAAGCGAGATCTCGATTACCGGCTCGGCTGGTACGTGATCATCGCGACCGTTCCCATCGGTGTCCTCGGCATTCTGTTCAAGGACCAGATTCGGACCGGCGCTCGAAACCTGTGGCTCATCGCCACCATGCTCATCGTGTTCGCGATCGTCATCGCGGTGGCCGAGTACGTCGGCACCAAGCGTCGCCCCATCGAGAAGATCACCACGCGTGACGGTCTCGTCATGGGTGCCGCTCAGTGCCTCGCGCTCATCCCGGGCGTGTCGCGTTCCGGAGCAACGACCAGCGCCGGGTTGTTCCTCGGTCTTGAGCGCGAGGCCGCCGTGCGATTCTCGTTCCTGCTGGCGATCCCCGCCGTCACCGCATCCGGCCTGTTCTCGCTGCCCGACGCGTTCGAGCCGGCCGGGGAAGGACTGAACGCGTCGGGTGCGCAGTTGGTGGTGGCGACGATCATCGCGTTCGCGCTGGGGTACGCATCGATCGCGTGGTTGCTGAAGTTCGTGGCGAACCATTCGCTGTACTGGTTCGTCGGTTACCGCATCGTGCTCGGCGTCGGTGTCATGGCGTTGTTGTCGGCGGGCGTCGTCTCCGCGACCTGACGGCTCGCCGACGGATACTAGTGTGGTGCCATGACGGTGATCTTGTTGCGGCACGGCCGCTCGACTTCCAACACCGCAGGAACGCTTGCGGGTAGGTCACCCGGGATCGACCTGGACGACAAGGGGCGCGAGCAAGCGCAGCGCCTCGCCGAACGTCTCGGCGGACTTCCCGTCGAAGAGGTCGTTCGCTCTCCGTTGCAGCGGTGCGCGCAGACTGTCGAGCCGCTGCTCGAGCGCAGAGGCCTGACTGCGGTCGTGGACGATCGTCTCGAAGAGGTCGATTACGGCGCGTGGACCGGCCGCAGCATCAAGGAACTGCTCGCCGAGCCGCTCTGGAAGGTGGTGCAGCAGCATCCGTCGGCGGCGGTGTTCCCCGGCGGTGAGGGTTTGGCTCAGGTCCAGGCACGGGCGGTGACGGCGGTGCGTGAACACGACCGCAGGCTCGCCGCCGAGTACGGGCGCGACGTGCTGTGGGTGGCGTGCTCCCACGGCGACGTCATCAAGTCGATCCTGGCGGACGCGGTCGGCTGCCACCTCGACGCGTTTCAGCGCATCGTGGCCGATCCGGCGTCGATCAGCGTCATCCGGTACACCGAGACCCGTGCTTTCGTCCTTCGAACCAACGACACGGGAGCCGATCTGTCGGGCCTCGTCGTCGCGGCCGAGAAGGCGCCGCACGCCGAGTCCGCAGCCGGTTCGCCGTCGGATTCGGACGCTGTCCCCGGTGGCGGCTCCGGGCCCGCGGCCCACAGTGGCGGATAGGTTCGGGGTCTTCGCCCCCTCGATAGCGGATAGGTTCGGGGTCTTCGCCCCCTCGGCGGCGGAGAGGTCCGGGGTCTTCGCCCCCTCGGCGGCGGATAATGGGCACTGCCCGCAGGGGCGGATAATGGAGAGCTGTGATCCTTCGTCGGTGAAGAATCACGAGACAGGATTGTCGACAATATCTAGACGCAGGAGGTGCAATGCCACGCGCAATACATGTTTTCCGCACCCCTGATCGATTCGTCGCCGGAACCGTGGGTGAACCGGGCGACCGATCGTTCTTTCTTCAGGCCGTGCACGAGCACCGCGTGGTGTCCGTTGCACTGGAGAAGCAGCAGGTGCAGGTCCTGGCGGACCGTATGGGATTGCTGCTCGACGAAGTGCATCGTCGTTTCGGCGCCGAGATCCCGCCCGAGGAAACCGAGGTCGGGGACACCAGCCCGCTCCTGACACCGATCGACACCGAGTTCCGAGTCGGGACCATGGGACTGGGGTGGGATGCGGATGCAGGCGCTGTCGTCGTGGAACTCCTCGCCGTGAGCGAATCGGAGATCGACGAGTCCGTCGTGCTCGACGACACCGAGGACGGTCCCGACGCCGTCCGCGTGTTTCTCACTCCGGTGCAGGCGCGAGAATTCGCCCTTCGATCCGAGCGCGTGATCGCCGCCGGACGTGCTCCGTGCCCCCTGTGCGGACAACCACTCACGCAGGAGGGCCACATCTGCATCCGGACGAACGGGTACCGACGCGACGCCACCTTCGGATCCGCGTCGGAACTCGGTGACGAGCTTTGACCGACACTCGGCCGCCGTTCGATGGCCTGCAGTCCATGACCGTCGGTGAGCTCACCGTCGTCGGACGGGTCGTCACGGCCAGCAACGCGACATTGGTGTGCGACGCAGCCGACGCTGCGGGCGGTGAACCCGTGCGGTGCGTCTACAAGCCGATTCGTGGCGAAATTCCGTTGTGGGACTTCCCCGACGGGACCCTCGCCGGACGCGAGGTCGCCTCGTTCGAGATATCCGACGCCCTCGGCTGGGACGTCGTGCCCCCGACCGTGCTGCGGGACGGTCCCTTCGGGCCCGGCATGGTGCAACGCTGGATCGACACCCCCGAACCGCACGGAGACCGGGGCGACCGAGTGGATCTGATCGACATCTGCAGGCCCGATCTGGTCCCGTCCGGGTGGATACCGGTGCTGCAGGCATACGACGGTGAGGGGGAGGAGGTCGCGTTGATTCACGCGGACGACCCTCGCCTCCAGCGGATGGCCGTTCTGGACGTACTGCTCAACAACGCGGACCGCAAGGGCGGTCACGCGCTCGAAGGACTCGACGGTTATGTCTACGGCGTCGACCACGGAATCTGCCTGCACTCGGAGGACAAACTGCGGACCGTGCTGTGGGGTTGGGCGGGCACCACCGTCGACGACGCGTTGATGGCCGACGTGGTGACCTTCGTCGACACCTTCGCCGACGCGGTGGAACCCCGCATTCGCGGGAAGATCACCGAGGCCGAGGTCGATGCTCTGCTGGCCCGCGCGTGCGCGTTGGTGGCCGACCCGGTCATGCCGGAGCCGCGCTCGAGCAGGCCGATACCCTGGCCGGCCTTCTGACGCCCTGCCCGCGCTCCGATCCGTCTCGGATAGGCTTGTACGCATGCAATCTTGGTCCGATACTGCCGTACCGTCGATCCCTGGTCAGGGGCCGCCGCTGCGGTTGTACGACACGGCGGATCGTCAGGTCCGGCCGGTCACACCGGGTTCCGAAGCGAAGATGTACGTCTGTGGAATCACCCCGTACGATGCCACACACCTCGGGCACGCCGCGACGTATCTCACATTCGATCTGGTGAACCGCATCTGGCGGGACGCCGGACACGACGTGCACTACGTCCAGAACGTGACCGACGTGGACGATCCGCTGTTCGAGCGTGCGGACCGAGACGGTGAGAACTGGATCGACCTGGGCACCCGCGAGATTCAGCTCTTCCGTGAGGACATGGAGGCGCTCCGAGTTCTTCCGCCCCGCGACTACATCGGAGCCGTCGAGTCCATCGACGAGGTCATCGAGTTGGTGGAGAAGCTGGTGGCTTCGGGTGCGGCGTACGTCGTGGACGATTCCGAGTTCCCCGACGTCTACTTCCGAGCAGACGCGACCACGGAGTTCGGATACGAGTCGGGCTACGACCGGGCAACGATGGACCGATTCTTCGCCGAACGTGGCGGCGACCCGGACCGTGTGGGCAAGCGTGACCCGCTCGACGCTCTGTTGTGGCGCGCCCACCGCGAAGGCGAGCCGTTCTGGCCGTCCCCGTTTGGAACTGGACGTCCGGGATGGCACATCGAGTGCGCCGCAATCGCACTGAACCGCATCGGGACCGGTTTCGACATCCAGGGCGGTGGAAGCGATCTGATCTTCCCGCACCACGAGTTCTCGGCCGCGCACGGTGAAGCAGCCGTCGGAGGCGGTCGGTTCGCCCGGCACTACGTGCACACCGGCATGATCGGTCTGGACGGTGAGAAGATGTCCAAGAGCCGCGGCAATCTCGTGTTCGTGTCCAAACTGCGTCTCGCCGGCGTCGACCCGGCGGCAATCCGCCTCGGCCTGCTGTCCGGTCACTACCGGCAGGACAGGGCCTGGACGGACGAGGTGCTGGGGCGTGCGACAACTCGTCTCGCGTTGTGGCGCGCGGCGGCCGCTCTCGAATCTGCCACGAGCGCAGACGATGTCATCGTTCGGCTGCGTCAGCACATCGCCGACGACCTCGATACCCCCAAGGCGCTCGACGCGCTCGACGCCTGGGCGAGCTTTGCCGTGGAACGCGGGGGAGCGGACACGTCCGCTCCGGCTGCATTCGCGGACGCAGTCGATGCATTGCTCGGGGTTTCGTTGCGCTGAGCCCTCCGGCCGTTCTTGTCGGGGACGCTCGGCTCAGCTCAGGTCGCGCAGAAGATCGGGGATGGTCCGTTCCTCCATCACTGCCCGGCCGGACCGGTGCATCGCGTGTGCCAATTCGGGGTCCCACGGGCTCTCCGCGGGAAAACCTTTGAGGGGCTCCGAGTTTCTCGCATCCAGCGCCTGCTCGTAGGACTGCAGGTCCATCCGCCAGGGGACGGCGTCGTAGCGGGCGACAGCGCGACCGGTCATGCGCAACCCTGCCCAGTCGAAGTCGTTGCGCCAGTGGATCTCGGTCCCCGACCGGCGCCCGGCGAGCAGTTTGTGCACCGCAGCGGACGGTTGCCCGTCGGTACAGACGATCGCCCCGGACTCACCACCCAATGTTCGCGCTGCAGCGGCGATCACGGCGATGTTCTCGCACACGAAGATTCGGTCCGCGGTGTTGGTCAGTGGTCCCCGAGTGATCATGTCGAGCGTCAGAGGAAAGGGAATGCCCGCGTCCGCGGCTTCGTTCGACCACCGGGCCACCACGTGGTCCTCGGAGACCCGATACCCCAGCACGACGACACGGCTGGACAGTGCATCGACCGAGACGCCCGCGGTTTCCCACAGCAGACGAATGCCGACAGGATCGACCGGCCGCGGAATACCCTCCTTGAGAGACAACGCTTCCAGGACCAGCTTGGGTGCACCGCCGGACGAGAGAGCCTTCGTGTCGCCGCAGGCCAGCTCGGCCACTTCCGTCAAGGAAAGACCGTCCGCGGGAAGCACTGCGAGGACCTTGGTCGCGACAGCCAGAGCATCGACGGCGACGCGGCCGCCGAGGGTTCCGTCCTGATTCAACAGAGACGAGAGCCAGCGATCCAACCACTCGCCGTGATCGGTTGTCGCGAGCAGCGAGCGAGCGTTGTCGAGCGCCCGCGCCTTGACGTCGGCCTTGTCCGCGGCGATGCGCTTCTTGTCCTGCAGCGGTGCACGCTCTCGCAGTGTGTCCAGCAATCCGACACCGCCGTTGACGGAGTGGCCGAGCCAGGCGTCGAACCGGGCAAGATCGAGTCGTGACGACCTCGCTCGGCTCAGTTGAGACGACGATCCGTTCACTGCGCTCATGAGCCTCGACAGGTCCGGCGCGGCATCGAGCTGTACGGTGACGCTGCCCTCGACCTTCAGCCAGTTGGACTCCAGCTTCTTGCGTGCAGCGGCCAACAGCACGTCGAGTTCCGGTGTGCCGCGCCACCCGGCGCCGTGATCATCGGACAAAGTCGAGCCCACCTTCCGCTCGGGTCGGAACGCGCCTCGTCAGCGGCGACCCGAGTGCGGACGCCAGGTCACCTCCGTCGTGTTCCTGGAGCAGCTCGCCGTTCGCCCATACCATCAATGCTGCGCTGACGGTGTTCTCGGCCGCTGAATGCGCCAGGTCGTAGTGCGCACAGCCCGGCACGTCGGCGTAGGTGATCCAGAGGTCGAATCCGGTCATGAACAGGTCGAGATCGAACTGAACGCTCAGGCCGAGCAACTCGCTGCGACCGTTGTCGTCGACGCCTGCGAACGCTTCGTCGAGCGCCAGCAGCCGTGGGCAGTGAGGATCCGCGGAGGACAGCATCACATGCGCTGCGGCGAACAACGGCAGGTGAAGCGACACCGACTGTTCGCCTCCGGACAACGCACTGTGCTTGGCGACGGTGAGCCGATCCTCGGTGCCGTCGCCTCGAATCAGACTGAACGAGAACACACGCCAGCGTCGGTAATCCAGCGTCGATGCCAGGATCTCGGGATACGAGCGCTCGGGATGCGCAGCTCGGGCAATTCTGATCTCGGATGCGAAGTGCGCGCGCATCTTCGCGAGGTCGTCCGAGCTCAATGCCGACGCGTCCCGGTCGAGCAGCTTGGAGATCTCGCGGGCACCGTCGTCGAGATTGTCCGCCAGAACCCAATGCACGCCGATGGTGTTGCCGGAGGACATCTTTCGCTGCTTCATCTCACTGGCCATCTGTCCGATGAGCTCACGAGCGTCGACGGTGCGTTCGTGGATCTGCTGTGCAAGCCCGGTCAGGAGAGCATCCTCGAGGATCCTGCGTTCGTGCTCGGTGAGGAGCGTCTCCTGGTTGGATCGTGCGTCGCCGATGCGGTCGGCGAAGTCGCCGATCGAGGAGTAGCCCTGTTCGTCCTGGACGCGAACCACTGTCAACCCGTCCGGGGCGTCCCACTGAAGTCGGTAGTCCTGACCGGACGACGCGAGCTGCGAGTCGAACTCCTGCAGCGCGGTCGTCAGCGACGTGCGCGTGCTCTTGCGGTAGGACTCACCGGCTTTCACCGATGCCGTGGCCTCGTCGAGCGCCGCGTGCAGTCCGGCGACTGCGACCGGGAGCACCTGGAAGTCGTCGTCCGGCGCCGCCGCATGCTGGATGCGGTAGAGGATCTGCTCGACGCCGAGCCACGCGGAGTCGCTCGACGGCCACGCGTACGGATCGTGCACACCGAGAATGGCGAGCAGGTCCTTGCGTGCGTAGGGAGCGAGACGCTTGGCGTCGTCGATTCCTTCGGTGAGTGCAGCGCGCAGACTCTCCTGTGCGGTGTTGCACGCACCCTCGGCCTTACCGATGGCCTCGCCTGCGTCCTTGTCGGCCTTGCGGGCGGCGCGCTGCTCGACCTTGCACGCCTCGATCTTCCCGCGCGCACGTTCCAGATCGGCGTTGATCTGATCGGCCGTCGACCCGAGCTTCTCGCTGAGAATCTCCAGCTTCTGGACCTGTTGAAGATGATTCTCCTCGGCGATGGCCGCTTCCTCCGCGAGTTCCTCGGCCAGGCCGGTCTGCTCCTCCAACCTGTTCAACGCTTCGCGACCGCGTTCGGCCTCGCGCACGCGGTCACCGCGTCGGCGCAGGACCAGCTCGCCTTGATTCTGGAAATGTCGAATGGCCGCGGCCAGCGAGTCGATCTCCCGCGCGGTGTGCGGTGTGCGGTGCGCGACCGCCGTGGAACGTAGATGCTTTTCTCGGGCGGACAGTTCCGCGATGGCCTGGTCGAGTTCGGCGTCCGCAGCAGCTGCCCCGGCCTGTGACGTCCGCAAAGCCCCGGCGGATTCCGTCACGGCCTTCTGCGACTTGATGATCGCCGACGCCTTGGGCAGCTGCTTGGCTGCCGCGGCGAGTCCGCGAAGAAGGTCGGCGGCCGAGCGTTCCTCTTCTCGGGTGGCGTTCAGCGACGCCTCGGAACCGGCGATGGATTTGTCGAGCTCGGCGATACGGGTAGCGCGGCGGGCTGCGCGGGCCGTCGCTCCGATGTACTCGGCGTCCTGCTTCCGATGCCGTCCCCGCTGAAGTCCCTGACGGAACCGGCCGTCGACACCGACACACGTCACGCCGTCGACCAGTCCCAACGAGATCGAGGACAGGATGTCTCGAATCAGTTCCTCCGGCACGTCCGTCCCCGACTCGGGAACGAGGACGTCCACCAAGGTGGGACCGGTCGGGCGGGACTCCACGGGAGCGGGAACGAGGTACTGCTCGGACTCGAGCGAGTCGGGGACGGCTGTCGGCGAGACCCAGCCGTCGAGCAGGTTCGCGGCCTGCAGTGCGGATTCGACACCTGCCGCCTCGGACGGATCGACGCCCTCGGCGAACCGCACGAGCTGCCACAGCGGCGCACCGAGCAGACCGTCACGCGAGGACGTGCGTGCCGCGAAGGGTGGAGGTGCGTCGTCGTGTTCGGCGCTGACGAGGTCCCGCTCGGCCCGCATCGAGGACAGTTCCTCGGTCAGCGCGGCAGCACCGAGCTGTGCGTGCGTTCGCCGAGCCCGGACGGTATCGAGTCCGTCGGCCGAGGCGTCGGCGAGCACGGTGTCCAAGCTCGGCCCGTCGTCCTCGCCGATACGCGGAACGGCGGCATCGAGAGCCTCGAACGCCGACGACGTGATGCCGGCGAGTTGGTAGGTGGACGAATGTTCGGACCACCACGCCCGCAGCGCCGACGTGTACTGCGCCCGTGCGAGTTCCACCGATGCCTCGGCTTCCGTCACGGCCGCGCGTGCGGCGTCCAGCAACTCGTGCGCCCTGGTGGCACTGCGGTCCGCGCGCGCACGTTCGGTGCTCGCCTTCTCCGCTGTTCCGAGCGCTTCCCGCACGGCGCGCACGTCGCCGTCACGTTCCTCGGCGTGACCACGCACAGCGGTGCTGAACTGGTCGGTGCGCGCGCCCGCGGGCATCGACGCCCACGCGATACCTGCGTCCTCGGCAGCGGCCTGCAACTCCTCCTCGGCGCGAGCGAGCGCTGTCGTCGCATCCTTCAGCGCAGTGTCCGCCCTCGCGGATTCGGTGGTGCGCTTCTCGAGTTCGGCCTGCGCACCCCGTGCACGCTCGGACTGTTGGGCGGCCGAGACCTTCAGTTTCGCAGCCGATTCCGCCAAGTCGTCGAGTTGCTGCTTGCCCTCGTACGCGCTCGAACGCTGCAGCGTCTCGCGATCGGCAAGGGCCTGGTCGAGGGCGCGTTCGGCGTCGTCGAATCGCTTCTCCGCCGCCAGACGCTCCTGCAACCGACGTTCCTTCAGTGCGGCTGCGGCGAAGTGCGCCGTTGTCGCATGGGTCACCGCTTCGAGCCTGCGGGAGACCTGTTCGACATCCGAGCGAGCCTGCACACGGAGATACTTCGAGTAGACCCCGACGAAATTCTTCGCCGCCTGGTCCGCCTGGGCAAGACCTTCGAGGGCCCGCCCGACCTCTTCCATGTCGCTGAACGAGCGCGCAGCTTCGAGCACCAACTGATCGTCGAGGGGACGCAGCCCGTCGGTCAGCGCCTGCGACAACCCCTTCGGATCCAGGTTCTTCGCGAGCTGCGGACGGCGAAGCGTCAGAATGAGATTGATCAGCTGGTCGTACCGCTCCGCGCCGAGTCCGAACATGCGAGCGTCGATAGCAGCCCGATAGTCCACGGGACGATCGGTCAAAGCGTCGGTGCCCAACTGCTCGGCGAGTTGCTTCTTGGTGAGCGGGCGGTCGTCGGAGCCCAGCAACGAGAAATCCACCCCGGCGCGACCGTCGGCGACGAAGTACCAGCGAGTGACCTTGTCGTTCTGTCTGCTGGCACGCATTCCGATTCCGACGGTGACCGACTCCGGGTCCTCGTGAGTGCCGCGCGAGAACTCCATCCAGACGTAGGAGTGCGCGCTCTCCTGACCGCGGTAGAGCAGGTTGGACTTCATCGTCCGTTCCTCACCCGCGAACGGGTTGAGCCGGCGCGGTTCGATGCGCCCGTCGAGGACGAAGGGGAACAGAACTTCGAGGGCTTTGGTCTTACCCGAACCGTTCGGACCACGGAGGACGAGCCGCCCGTCGGCGAACGAGAACTCCTGGTCACGGTAGTCCCACAGGTTGACGATTCCTGCTCGCGTCGGGCGGAAGCGCTCGGAGTGTGCGGTCATCTACTGCGCCTCGATTTCTGTGTCCGTGGAACGGCTGTCGAACAAGGAGTCCTGCGGTACCCGGTCTCGCACGCTCACCATCACATCGCGATACCGGGCGATGACGGGAAGCACGAGAACTCCGCCGGACATGATGTGCACCAACCGAAGTCGATGCAGCATCTGCACCGCTCGTTCACGCAGGCCGTCGGGGTCGGCTTGCCACTGGGCGGCGAACGTGCGGCCGAAACGTTCGACCAGATCGGCGACGGTGTGCGCGAGCCAACTGTTCTCCACGAACGGATAGGTGGCCGGTGGGGTGCCGGTATCGGGGACAGGGCCCGTCGGCGACCCGAATTCGGCCAGGTCGTCGAAGATTCCGCCGCCGGGGATGGCCGCATCCAGCCGCGTCACCAAGTCGTCGTCCGCGACGATCGCGTGGTGCGCGAGCGCATGGTGTGCGAGGGCGTCGGCGTCCGGGTCGACGACACGGTCGGATATCTCGCCGGCCAGGAGCAGTGCGACCTGGGCGATGGTGCCGGTACTCGGGAACCGTACGTCGGACATCCTGCCCGCGGTGTCGATCAGCGTGACACCCTCGGCGCGGCGTTCGGACACCAAGCCGGTGAGCAGTTCCACGTCGGCGACGGTTCTGTCCGCCGCGAGTGCGGTGCGCCCGTCCTGATCCAGATCCTCGAAGTACACGACGGGGCGTTCGACCAGAGCGCGTCTGACCTTGCGCAACGTCTCTTTCGGATCCGTGGGGCGCGCGGCGTCGTCGTCCGAATCCTCGTCGACCGGGGAGTCGGATCCCACGAGCAGGCCGGTGACCGAACGCAGATGCTGCACTGCTCGCGGCGGCCGGAACAACGCGACGACCACCGAACGCTCGATGTCGTACAACGCCTCGCCCGAGGACGGATTGCTCGCCCAGCCCGACGCGTCCCCGTCGGCGAGAGAGATGGCACCGCGCGCTGCCAACCAGCCGACCGCGTCGACGAACGCATCCCGGTCGGACGCTCGATCCGCTTCCAACTCGACGCCGTCGACCTGCCCGGCCTCGGCGGCGACGTGGTCGGCCAGTTCGGACAGAGTGATCTGGTTGCCTGCTCGTCCCAACGCGGCCATGGCCAGTGCCAGGTAGGCGTATCGGCGTCGATCGAAGATGCGGTCCGAGGCCGTGCGGGCGGGTTGGCTCGGATCGAGCGAGTCGATCACCGGGTACACGCGGGCCGTCGTCTCGGTGACCTCGAGTCGATACCCGAAGAGTTCGAGAAGGTCCTCGCGCAGTTCCGTCGCCCACCTGCGCAGAAGTGGCAGCGCGATTCGGTCCGGATAGTCTCGCGTGACCAGGTGGTTCGCCAATGCCACTCTCGCGGCGCGCTGGTAGGAATCGAGTGCGAGAGAAGGTATTTCACGTGCTCTCATCGACCGGCCACCTCGGCCACGTCCAGCTGCAGACGGTCCAGGTGCAGTCGGCCGCGCGCCGTGTGCACGACGGTCGAGGTCTCGGATGTGGTCAACGTGAGCTTCACCCCGCTGTCGGATCCAGTGGATCCCGACGTTCGTCCACTGACCCGAACTCGCGCGGTCAGTGCGGCGTTCAGTAGGCCGAGCAGCACCTCGGTTTCCTCCTCGTCGAGGGTCCGTTCGTAGACGCCGTCGGACGCCAGTGAACGTGCGGCTGCACTGCGGACTCGCTGGGCTTCGAGTTGCTGCTCGCGGAGCCTCCTGATTCCGCCGTCGTTGCGTTGCACCCGGCCGGGAAGCCCGGGCGACGGCGCCCGACCGGTCTCCGCCAGCGTCCGTGAGATCTCCACCGGTGGTGCCTCCCACCAGGAGCGGGAGGTGGGGATGATGTCGGCGTCCGGGTGCACCATCGACAGATGGCGCGGACGGCCGAGCCCGAACACGGCGTGGAACAGGGCATGCGCACTGTCTTCGCTGGACGTGTTCGCAAACCATCCCGCCAGGTGACGGAGCTGACTTTCACGGCTGACGCCGCCCTTCCGGGTCTCCGTGACGCGTCGGAGCAGCGACAGCACGGCCGCGATCGCGCTCATGGTGCCCTCGCGGAGGCGTTCGGACTCGCTGAGCTCGGCGTCTGCTGCGACGAACCAGTGCGACAGGCCGGACCACCGTGCCCGCCAGTCCGCCGTGCGTTCCTCGACGGTGAGGAACACGCGCTCGTCGCTGACCGCCGCCCGGTGGATCAGTTCCGATATTCCGGTCGACTCGACCACCGCGATGGCTTCGGCGAGCTTGGGTGCGTACCGCGTCAGATCCGAGCTGAACTCGCGCATGTGCGTCAACAGCGCATCCTTGTGCACCAGAAACGTCTCGGGGGTGATTTCCGTGGTACGCACCAGGTCGCCGAGAACGAGGTAGAAATGTGCTGCGCGCGTTGCCATTTCGGACAGCGCGGAGTCCAGGCGGCTAAGCTTGCGGTAGATGCGATCGCCGTCCGCTTGCCGATTGGCCTCGGCGAGCTCGTGCATGTCGGCGAGAAGTTCGGGCAGAACGAGCCGGGACAGAGAGGCGTCGTCGAGCCGTGCGCCCAGCACGTCCTCGACGGCGCGGAATGCCTTGTACCCGGCGCCGCTGAACTGATACACGAAATGACGGTTCCGATACTCCGCGAGTGTCGCCGCGCGAGATCCGTCGTAGCTCCGCTCGAGTAGTTCCCACGCGTGCAGTTGTTCGAGCAGGGGCGCGATCTCCGCCGCTCCGAGCCGAAGACTCTCCGGCGCATTCCTCGCCAGTGTGTCCGCGACATCGGCGGCGTGCAGCAACACGACGTAGTTGGCGCGTGCGATGTCGAACGCGCGCAACACCCAGAGGTACTCGGCCCGCTTCTCTGCCACCGTGAACGCGAACAGTTTCAGCCGTTCTTCCTGCAGAAAAGCAGTCGCAGTACTGTGCCGGATGTCGTCGACCACCGGCTCCGCTCCTGATTCGCTCACTGCAACAGGGTAGGCGTCCACTGCCCAGGAGCGAAAAACACGCCGAAGGGTGCGATTCAGACGTCGACGGTGACCTTCCCGTCCACCACCGCTGCCGGGTATGTCCTGACGGAATCGATGCCGCTGGGGCACACACCCGTGTCGAGCGAGAACGTGTACTGGTGCAGCGGGCACATCACCACGGAGCCGTCGATCTGGCCGTCCGCGAGCGGGCCTCCCTTGTGAGGACAGACGGCGTCCATGGCGCGTACGGTGCCGTCACCGAGCAGGAAGACGGCAACCTGCTTGCCGTCGACCACATAGGCGCGGCCTTCCCCAGGTGTCAGGTCCTCCACGGCACCGACGGGGATGCTCATCGGACCGGGACCCGAGGCAGCGGGAGCAGGGGGAGCGACGGTGCGAACTGGGCGGGCGACTTCTGCTCGACCCGGTCCTGCCACGGGTCGCGGTAGCCGTCGACGGACGTCTGCATTCGTTGCTCCAATCCCGCGACGATCCCGTCGGCGTCCTCGATCAAGATCCGCTGGAGTGCTTCCAGGCCGATACGGGGAACCCAGGCGTAGGTCCGCTCGAGCCAGTGGGCCGTCTCCCGATAGTGCTGGATGAAGATTCCCGCGACACGGATCACTTCATCGGCGCCGACCACGGTGGCGAGCAGATCGCCCTTCCTGATGTGCGCTCCCGCTGCACCGCCCACGTAGATCTCCCACTTGTCCTCGCCGACGGACACGACACCGAGGTCCTTGCACAGTGCCTCGGAACAGTTGCGGGGGCAGCCGGCGACGGCGAGTTTCAGCTTCGCCGGGGTCTCCAAGCCCTGGAACCGGTCCTCGAGCGCGATGCCCAGTGCGGTCGAATCGCCGAGACCGAACCGGCAGAAGTCGCTGCCGACGCAGGTTTTGACGGTCCGCATGCTCTTGCCGTAGGCGAAACCGGACGGCATGTCGAGATCGCCCCACACCTTGGGGAGGTCTTCCTTCTTGATGCCGAGCAGATCGATGCGTTGTCCGCCGGTGACCTTGACGAGCGGCACCTGGTACTTGTCCGCGACGTCGGCGATCCTGCGCAGTTGGTCCGGGGTGGTGACGCCGCCTTTCATCTGGGGAACCACCGAGAACGTACCGTCGCGTTGGATGTTGGCGTGGACGCGGTCGTTGATGAACAGTGCTCCGCGCTCGTCCACCCAGTCCGGTCCCCACACGGTGCGGAGCAAGGACGCCAACGGCATCTTCGACGGCACGTCCTCGCGGCCGCCGGTCGCCAGTTCGGTGAACACCTGCGACACCGACCTCAGATCACGCTCGCGGATCACCTCGATGAGGGCGGGCTTGGACAACGGGATGCACGGGACGTACCAGTCCGCAGCCGGGTCGGCTTCGACCGCGCCGCCTGCGGCACAGGCCAGGATGTCGGCGACCAACCCCTTGCACGATCCGCATCCTTTCCCGGCGCGGGTCGCGGCCGTGACGTCGCCCATCGACTTGGCGCCCGCGTGGACACAGGCGACGATCGTGCCCTTCGTGACTCCGTTGCAGTTGCACACCTGAACGTCGTCGGCCAGTTCGGCAGCCCCGGTCGCCGCGGTAGGGGTGCCCATGTCGAAGAGCATGCTGATCCGCTCGTCGGGCAGCGGTACCTTCTCGTCGAACGCCTGCGTCAAGAAGTTCGCTTTGCTGATGTCACCCAGAAGCGTTGCGCCGATCAACTTTCCGTCGCGGACGACCACGCTCTTGTAGGTACCGCTTCTGGGCTCGTAGAACTGGACGAACTCGTCGTCCTCACGCTCGGGTCCCTTCACGCCCATTGCGGCGACGTCCACCCCGGCGACCTTGAGCTTGGTCGTCAGCCTCGAACCGTGGTATGCGGCAGCGGGATCCGTGCCGGTCAGGTGCTCGGCAAGTACCACGGCCTGCTCCCACAGCGGTGCGACGAGGCCGTACACCTCGCCTCGGTGCTGGCAGCATTCACCGACCGCGAAGATCGATCCTTCGTCCTCGCAGCGCAACTGGTCGTCGACGACGATTCCGCGCTCGATGACGAGGCCGCCCCCTCGTGCGAACTCGACATTCGGGCGGATTCCCGCGGTGACGACGATCATGTCCGCGGGCAGCGACGTGCCGTCGCCGAAACCGACACCGGCAACTGCGCCGGTCTCGGTGCGCAGAACGGAGGTCGTGCGTTTGGACGTGTGCACTCCCACGCCCAGCGATTCGATCTTGTTCCGCAGCAGCTTGCCGCCGCGTTCGTCGAGCTGCTGGTTCATGAGATGACCGGGGGAGTGCACGACGTCCACATCGAGGCCCTGCGTGCGTAGACCGTACGCTGCTTCGAGTCCCAGCAGGCCACCGCCGATGACCACTGCGCGCAGGTCGTCCTGCGACGCCGCCATCTGCAGCATCCCGTTGGTGTCCTCGATGGTCCGAAACCCGAACACGCCGCGGGCAAGTCGGCCGTCGGGTTCACGGAGTCCGTCCATGTTGGGGAAGAAGGTGTTGCTTCCCGTCGCGATGATCAAGATGTCGTAGGGCACGTCGCGACCGCTCTCGCATCGCACCGATTTCGCGAACCGATCGAGGGACACTGCTCGGTCGCCCGCGTACAGAGTCACGCCGTTCTCCCGGTACCAACTCATCGGGTTCAGGAGGAGATCCTCGTCGTCGACGCCGGTCTCCCCGGCAAGCACGTGCGAGAGCATGATGCGGTTGTAGTTGCCGTACGGTTCGTCGCCGATCATCGTGACGTCGAACCGATCGGCGCTCCGTTTCAGAATTTCCTCGACCGTTCTGGCGCCTGCCATTCCGTTGCCGACCACGAGCAGGCGGGTCCTGTTCGATTCGGACCCCGACATCAGATCAACACCAGACCGAAGTCGACGACGACCTCGCCCGTCGTTCCCTCGGGAGCTGCGACGACCAGCTCCAGGACCGAGTCCGGGTCGACGTCCTCGACCACACGCAACGGGATGTTGACCCCGCTCTTGGCTCCCATGGGGAAGAGACGCATCGGCTGCCCGTCCCGGAGCAACGAGACCACGACGAGTTCGTCGCTGGAGTTTCCGCCCCTGAAGTACAGCGGCTGCGCGATCGATCCCGACGGTACGACGAAGGTGGTGGACGGGTCGACGTTCTCCGGCTTGTCGAGTCCGTGTCCGGTGAACGGGAAGACGCCCTGCAGAAACCGCGGTGTGCTTGCCATGCCACGACTGTCGCGCCGAACGGTGACGCGGTGGAGGCGTGCGGGTTACGGCAGGGTCAGAATGTGCTCACACGACACCGTGCTCGGATGTCAGGGCGCGGAGGTTCGGGGCATGGCGAGGGGCGCGACCACGGCGAGAAGCATTGCGGGTACGAGGAATCCCGCCGACGGATGTGCGAGATACAACGGCGTGAGAGCGAGCGGCGCAACCGCCGCGCCGGAGAATCTGAACGCCTGCACCACCGACACTGCGCCGCCCCGGCTGGACCCGCCTGCCAGTACCGCGGCGTTGACGCCGACGAGAACGAACTGTGACGCGATTCCGGCGACCGCCCAGGCAGCTGCGACCGCCCACAGCACGGGCACGGTGCCCGCAACCGCCACGAGCGCCGCACCGGCGACGGCACCGATCAACACGGTCCGCTGTGCGCCGAGGCGATCGATGAGGCGTCCGACGCTGCGCGCGGTCAGGATGCCGGTGAGCCCGAACACGGTCAGGAGCAGTCCGCGTTGGGACGCCGTCAGTCCGAACTGATCTTCCGCGCGATACGCGAGGAGGAAGTTCACCCCGCCGAGTGCTCCCCATCCCAGGAGCGCCACCACGCCGACTCTCAGAACGTAGGGCCGCAGGGCGTCGCGCAGACGTTCGCGGGGAGGTGCTGTCTGTTCTGCAGTGGTGGTTCTCGGGAGGCCGACAACGCCGAGAACCGCGGACACACAGGCGAGAACGACGAACGCGTATCGCCAGTCGAACTCGGCCGAGAGACCCCCGACGAGCGGGGCGCTCGTCTGTCCGGCCGCCTGCAGGGCACCGAACGTTCCGAGCACCCTGCCCAGCCGCGCTCGTGGGGTGGCCTCGGCGAGAGTCACGAGCAACAGTGGGGTCGTGAACGCGTTGCCGCATCCCTGCACTGCGCGAGCAGCGAGCAACACCTCGAGGCTCGGTGCGAACACGCACACGATCGACGCGGCCGTGTACACCGCATAGGCGATTCGGACGGTGCGAAGGCGTCCCCAGCGTGCGCCGAGCGTTCCGGACACCAGCATCACCGCGGCGAACGGAAGCAGGTACGCAGTCAGGGATGCCGACGCCGATCCTGTCGACACGCCGAGCGAGGCACCCATCTCGGGAAGCATCGAGGCCACGAGGGCGCCGCCGAACGGACCGAGAAATCCCCCGAAATAGAGTGCCGCAACACGCAGGCGCCCGGGGTCGGAACCGATCACAGCCCGAAGTTGCCCGGCCCTCGTCGACGCAGGTAGCGCTCGAACTCGGCAGCGATGGCGTCCCCGTCGATCTTGGAGATGGCCTCGGAGATGTCGACCTCGGCGTCGCCGCGCTCCTCCAGGGTGCGGACGTATTCGCTGATCTCCTCGTCTTCCTTCGTCATGTCGGTGACGGCTTCCTCCCATTCCTCGGCCTGAGTGGGGAGTTCGCCGAGCGGAACCTCGATGTCGAGAACGTCCTCGACACGCTGAAGCAGCGCAACGGTTGCCTTCGGATTCGGCGGTTGCGAGACGTAGTGGGGCACGGCCGCCCAGAACGAGACCGCCGGAACACCTGCTTTGACGCACTCGTCCTGCAACACGCCGGTGATGCCCGTCGGACCCTCGTAGCGCGTCTGCTCCAGGTTGAAGCGTTCCGCCGCTTCGACGCTGTACGCACTGCCCGTCACCGGAACAGGACGGGTGTGCGGGGTGTCCGCGAGCAAGGCACCCAGGATCACGACGGTGTCGACACCGAGTTGGTCGACGAACTCCAGCAGATCGTCGCAGAAACTTCTCCACCGCATGTTCGGTTCGATACCCCGAAGCAACACCACATCCCTGGCGCTTCCCGGCGGTGAGCACACCGACAACCTCGTCGACGGCCACTGAATCTCTCTGGTCACACCGTCCACCTGCCGAATGGTCGGCCTGTTGACCTGATAGTCGTAGTAGTCCTCCGAGTCGAGCTCGGCGAGAGGCGTCGCATCCCAGATCAACTCCAGATGCTCGACGGCTCCGCTCGCGGCGTCGCCTGCGTCGTTCCACCCCTCGAACGCGGCGACGAGTATCGGGTCGCGGAGGGTCGGGAGCGGAAGATCGTCGTCGTCGAGTTCGGAGGCCGTCGGCACCGGTGTTGCGTTCGACACAGCCGAGGACACCGCTTCCAGCAGTGCTTCGGCCGCACTGTCCGGATTGTCGTGTTCTGTATCGTCGTTGTCGGCGGGTTGGTTGCCGTCGAGGTTTCGGGGACTCACCACGACAGCCTACGACCAGGCTGCGCCGTGAGGGGCACAGCCACGCGCCCATTACTCTGTAGGGATGCCTGCGCTACACAGAACCAGCCTGCTCGATGCGATTCGCAGTCGCGTTGTCATCGGTGACGGGGCAATGGGCACGATGCTGCAGGATGCGAACCTGACGCTGGACGATTTCCTCGGACTCGAGGGCTGCAATGAAATCCTCAACGACACGCGCCCGGATGTCCTACGGGAGATACACCGCGCGTACTTCGATGCCGGTGCAGACGCGGTCGAGACCAACACGTTCGGGTGCAACCTCCCCAACCTCGCCGACTACGACATCTCGGATCGGATCCGCGAGTTGGCCGAGAAGGGAACGCGCCTCGCCCGCGAAACGGCCGACGAGATGGGACCCGGACGCGACGGGATGGAGCGGTTCGTCCTGGGATCGATGGGTCCTGGAACGAAGCTTCCGACGTTGGGGCATGCGCCGTTCGCAGTGTTGCGGGACGCGTACGTCGAGGCAGCGCTCGGCATGATCGACGGCGGCGCCGACGCCATCCTGGTCGAGACGTGCCAGGACCTGCTTCAGGTCAAAGCCGCGATCATCGGCAGTCAGCACGCGATGGACAAGCTCGGCGTGCGTATTCCGATCATCACGCACGTGACCGTCGAGACGACCGGGGCGATGCTTCTCGGTAGCGAAATCGGTGCTGCGTTGACGGCGCTGGAGCCACTGGGGATCGACATGATCGGTCTGAACTGCGCGACGGGTCCTGCCGAGATGAGCGAGCATCTGCGCCACCTGTCGAAGCATTCGACGCTCCCGGTGTCGGTCATGCCGAATGCCGGTTTGCCGACGCTCGGTCCTCGCGGAGCCGAGTATCCGTTGACGGCGCCGGAACTCGCCGACGCGCTCGGTGGTTTCGTGTCCGAGTACGGCCTGTCTCTCGTCGGTGGGTGCTGCGGAACCACGCCGGAGCACATCCGTCAGGTCGCGGACCTCGTCCACGGTGTCGCGAAAGCCGACCGGGCGCCTGCACCCGAGCCCGGCGTGGCATCGCTCTACTCGGCTGTGCCGTTCGAGCAGGACGCCAGCATCCTGATGATCGGCGAGCGGACGAACTCCAACGGGTCCAAGGCATTTCGCGATGCGATGATCGCCGAGGACTACGAGAAGTGCCTCGACATCGCCAAGGATCAGACGCGCGACGGTGCACACATGCTCGACCTCAACGTCGACTACGTCGGACGCGACGGTGCGGCCGACATGTCCGCGCTCGCATCACGATTGGCGACGGCGTCGACACTTCCGATCATGCTGGACTCCACCGAACCTGCAGTTCTGGAGGCAGGTCTCGAACACCTCGGCGGCCGCAGCGCCGTCAACTCCGTCAACTACGAGGACGGCGACGGACCGGATTCGCGCTTCCAGAAGATCATGAAGCTCGTCAAGGAGCACGGCGCGGCAGTCGTCGCATTGACGATCGACGAGGAAGGTCAGGCCCGCACGGCCGAGTGGAAGGTGCGCGTCGCCGATCGGTTGATCGAGGACATCACCACCAACTGGGGCCTGTCCCACGAGGACATCATCGTCGACACGTTGACGTTCCCCATCTCCACCGGTCAGGAGGAGGTCCGGCGAGACGGCATCGAGACCATCGAGGCAATTCGGCAGCTCAAGGCCAAGTACCCCAAGGTGCACACCACACTCGGTCTGTCCAACATCTCGTTCGGTCTCAACCCGGCAGCGCGTCAGGTCCTGAACTCGGTGTTCCTGCACGAGTGCACCGAGGCCGGACTGGACACTGCGATCGTCCACGCGTCGAAGATCCTGCCGATGAACAAGATTCCGGACGAGCAACGCGAAACCGCGCTCGATCTCGTGTACGACCGCAGGTCCGAGGGATACGACCCGCTGCAGAAGCTGATGCAGCTGTTCGAGGGGGTCTCGGCGGCGTCTGCGCGCGAGTCCCGGGCCGAGGAGCTGGCGCGGCTGCCACTGTTCGAGCGACTCGAGCGCCGCATCGTCGACGGTGAGAGAAACGGCCTCGACGTCGATCTCGATGCCGCGATGGGCGAGAAGCCACCGCTCGAGATCATCAACGAGACGCTGCTGTCCGGCATGAAGACCGTGGGTGAGCTGTTCGGATCGGGTCAGATGCAGTTGCCGTTCGTCCTCGCCTCCGCCGAGGTGATGAAAGCCGCTGTGGCATACCTGGAACCACACATGGAGGCCACCGACGACGACGGCAAGGGGCGCATCGTGCTCGGAACCGTCAAGGGCGACGTCCACGACATCGGCAAGAACCTGGTCGACATCATCCTGAGCAACAACGGATACGAGGTCGTCAATCTCGGTATCAAACAACCGATTGCCACCATTCTGGAAGCGGCGATCGACAAGCGCGCCGACGTCATCGGCATGTCCGGGTTGCTCGTGAAGTCCACGGTCGTCATGAAGGACAACCTGATCGAGCTCAACAACAAGGGTGTTGCCGAGCAGTTCCCGGTTCTGCTCGGTGGGGCCGCGTTGACGCGGTCCTACGTCGAGAACGATCTTCAGGACGTCTATCAGGGCGATGTCCACTACGCCCGCGACGCGTTCGAGGGTCTACGGCTGATGGACACCATCATGACCACCAAACGAGGCGGGGGACCGGCACCGGACAGTCCGGAGGCGCTCGAAGCCAAGGCGAAGGCCGAGGAACGGAAGGCGCGTCACGAGCGCTCGCGCCGAATCGCCGAGCAGCGGAAGGCGGCCGAGGTTCCCGTCGTCGTTCCGGAACGGTCCGACGTGGCGATCGATGTCGAGACTCCTGTGCCGCCGTTCTGGGGCACCCGCATCGTCAAGGGCGTGTCGTTGTCGGAGTACTCGGGTCTGCTCGACGAGCGCGCGCTCTTCCTCGGGCAGTGGGGTCTGCGCGGCGCTCGCAAGGGTGAGGGAGCGACGTACGAGGATCTCGTCGAGTCGGAGGGCAAGCCGCGGCTGCGGTACTGGCTGGACCGCCTCAGTACGGACGGCATTCTCGCCCACGCGGCGCTGGTGTACGGCTACTTTCCTGCGGTGTCCGAGGGCGACGACGTGATCGTCCTCACCGAGCCGAATCCTGATGCGCCCGAACGCTTCCGATTCACCTTCCCGAGGCAGCAGCGGGACCGTTTCCTGTGCATCGCGGACTTCGTTCGGTCGCGAGAGCGTGCTCGCGACACCGGTCATGTCGACGTGTTGCCGATGAACCTGGTGACGATGGGCCAGCCCATCGCGGACTTCGCCAACGAACTGTTCGCGGCGGATTCCTACCGCGACTACCTCGAGGTGCACGGTATCGGTGTGCAGCTGACCGAGGCGCTCGCCGAGTACTGGCATCGCCGCGTCCGCGAGGAGCTGAAACTCACGGGTGGTCGAAGCGTCGCCGAGGACGATCCCGAGGACGCGGAAGGCTTCTTCAAGCTCGAATATCGCGGCGCTCGTTACTCGTTCGGCTACGGTGCGTGCCCGGACCTCGAGGATCGCGTCAAGCTCGCGGCACTGCTCGAACCGGAACGTATCGGCGTGAAGCTGTCGGAAGAACTGCAGCTGCATCCCGAGCAATCCACCGACGCATTCGTTCTTCACCACCCGGAGGCCAAGTACTTCAATGTCTGACAACTCGTCTCTGCAGGGCGTCCTGTGGGACATGGACGGCACACTGCTCGACTCGGAGAAGATCTGGGACGTTGCAGTTGCGGAACTGTCCGTGACCCACGGGCGTGAGCTCACCCCCGAGGTTCGCGAGAGCACGCTCGGCAACTCCATGCGCGGCGCGCTCACCAAGGTCTTCGTGCACACCGGCACCGACGTCACCGAGGAATCGCTCGCCGCTGGACGCGACTGGCTGACCGCCCGTGTGTCCGAACTGTTCGCCGAAGGCATCCCGTGGCGTCCCGGCGCCAAGGACGCGCTGGCGCTCGCCCGCGACATCGGGCTGAGGACCGCACTGGTCACCAACACCGAACGCGGACTCGTCGAAAACGCGTTGGACACCATCGGGCGTGAGTACTTCGACTTCACCGTCAGTGGCGACGAAGTCGACGAAGGCAAGCCGCATCCGGCGCCCTATCTGAAGGGCGCTGCTCTGCTCGACCTCGACCCGTCGCAGTGCCTCGCGGTCGAGGACTCTCCGACCGGGTCGCTGTCGGCTCACCGAGCAGGATGCTCCGTACTCCTCGTGCCGTCGGAGGTTGCTGTGGCGGCGTCTCCGGGCTACGTCGTACGCGAATCGCTCGTCGGTCTCACGGCCGACGACCTCCGCTCGGCATGGTGCGATGCACGGCGTCCCGCGTCGTCATGAAAGAATCTTTCACCGTGAAGACCTTCGATTCCCTGTTCGCCGAGCTGACCGACCGCGCTGCCACCCGCCCCGAGGGCTCCGGCACCGTCGCTGCGTTGGATGCAGGCGTGCATGCGCAGGGCAAGAAGATCATCGAAGAAGCGGGTGAGGTCTGGATCGCCGCCGAGCACGAAGGCGACGAAGCGCTCGCCGAGGAGATCTCGCAGCTGCTGTACTGGGTCCAGGTGCTGATGGTGGGTCGGGGCCTGACGCTCGACGATGTCTACCGACATCTGTGAACAGTGTGCACACGTTCACCGTCTGACTTTCCCGATCTAAGGACCTCGCAATGTTGCGTGTAGCAGTTCCCAACAAGGGCGCCCTCTCCGAGTCCGCAGCCGAAATTCTCAAGGAGGCCGGCTATCGTCGCCGCAGCGACTCGAAGGACCTGACCGTCCTCGACAACGCGAACGGCGTCGAATTCTTCTTTCTCCGTCCCAAGGACATCGCGATCTACGTCGGTTCGGGTCAACTCGACCTGGGCATCACCGGCCGCGACCTCGCACTCGATTCCGGGGCGCCGGTGGAGGAGTTGCTCGGTCTCGGCTTCGGTCGCTCCACCTTTCGGTACGCAGGACCTCAGGGCAAGGAGTGGTCGACGGCAGACCTGAACGGGCTGCGAATCGCCACGTCCTATCCGAACCTCGTCAAGGCCGACCTGGCGGCTCGAGGGTTGGAAGCAACGGTCATCCGTCTCGACGGTGCTGTGGAGATCTCCATCCAACTCGGTGTCGCCGACGCCATCGCCGATGTCGTGGAATCAGGCCGCTCACTACGTCAGAACAACCTGGTGGCATTCGGCGAGTCGCTGTGCGATTCCGAGGGAGTGCTCATCGAACGTGAGGGCAGCGATCGCTCCGACAGGACTCGCAAGCAGCTCATCGCTCGCGTCCAGGGCGTCGTGTTCGCGCAGCAGTATCTGATGCTGGACTACGACTGCCCCAAGGCCATTCTCGACGAGGCCGTCAAGATCACGCCCGGAATCGAGTCCCCGACGCTGTCGCCGATGGCCGACGAGAACTGGATCGCCGTGCGTGCCATGGTCTCTCGCAAGGTTCACAACACCGTCATGGACGATCTCGCCGACCTCGGCGCGAAAGCTATTCTCGCGTCGGACATTCGGTCCTGCCGGGCATTCTGACCGGTTCGGTCAGGAACGGGGACGGACCAGCACGGTCTGGGCGATACGCCCGACCGGTCCGTGCTCGTCGTGCAGTACGCCGGCGGACATGGCCACTCCGTCCGGACCCACGGAGGTCTCGGCCGCGACACCTACCCACTCGCCCTCCGGGATCCGGAACACATGCACGGTGAGGTCCGTGTTCAGGAACGTCCAATGGTCGAGGTCCAGAGATGCACCGACCCCGTTGGCGATGTCGGCGATGGAGAACAGACGCTCGAGTGGGGTCATGGTTTCACCGAGGACCAGAGCGGTCTTCGGGCGCGCCCAGACGAGGCCCGGTCCGTCGGCGCCGATGCTTCCGAGTGCCTGAACCTCGATGTTGTCGAGGTACCCGGACTTCCACCGCCCTCCCCAGGAATGCAACGACGCGTCCGTCAGCGGCGCGAGTTGCCGATCCGCGGCATGGGCAACGGCCGCGGTGTCTTCCGTCGTCATCCGCCACGCGGTTCCGCGAGCGACAGCACGGTCCACCCCGGTCGCAGTGGTTGCCCACAACTCGGCCGCGACGAGTTCGATGTTCTTGCCTGGACGCTCCACCCAGGACCTCACCACGATGTCCGCGATGGGAACCGGTCCGAGCAGTTCGACGACCACCCGCGTCACCCGAACGTCGGATCGGGCTTCCACACGTTCGAGAGCACGGAGCAGCAGAGCCGACGGCGGAGCACCGTGCTGCATGGTCGGCGCCCAGAGGCTCGTCGTCCGCTCTGTACTCGAGAACTGCTCTGTACTCGAGAACTGCTCTGTACTCGAGAACCGTTCGGTACCCGGTTCCGCTCGTCCGAGCGGTACGAAGAAAGCGTCGGGAATGCCGGTCACGACCGCGCCTCCGGCCAACCCGGATACGCCGGGGGAGTGCCGCCGAACTCGGGACACAGCGCCTGGTGATCGCACCAACCGCAAAGCTTTCCACGTTTGGGCTGAAAATCGCCCGACTTGCCTGCGGCGACGATGGCTTTCCAGATCGCCGAGAGCATCCGCTCGAATCTGATCAACTCACCCTCGTCCGGGGTGTAGGTGAGTGATTGCTTGTCCGCCAGATACATCAGCTTCAGTTGTGCCGGAACGATTCCGCGTAGACGCATGACCACGAGCGCATAGAACTTCATCTGGAACAGCGCCTTCGCCTCGGTGAACTCCCGCGGGGCCTTACCTGTTTTGTAGTCCACGACGCGGACCATTCCGTTGGGCGCGACGTCGATTCGGTCGATGAAACCTCGGAGCGGAGTACCGTCCTCCAGGTCGATCTCGACCCGTTGCTCGCAGGACTCCGGATCGAATCGAGTGGGATCCTCCATCTCGTAATACCCGGCGACCAGGTCACGAGCCTGGTCCAGCAGAACGGTGCGCTCGTCACCGACGAGCGCGTCCGCGACTTCAGGAGATTCGGCGCACACCCGATCCCACGCGGCATCGACGAGACCGACAGCCGTCTCCGAATGTCTGCTCTCGCTGGGCATTCCGTAGAGCGCCTCCAGTGCGGCGTGCACCACCGTCCCCTTGACCTGCGCCTTCGTCGATTTCTCCGGTATCCGATCTATCGCACGGAAGCGGTACAGCAGCGGGCACTGCTTGTAGTCACCCGCGCGGGACGGAGAAAGGGCCGGTGCGCTCCGTCGGGTCGAGCTGGTGGAGCCGGTTCGGACGGGTGGTGCAGGCACATCGGTGATACTCACGCTCTGCAGACTAAGCCCGTGGACCGACAGATTCACGCAAGGCCGTAGTCTTAGGCGGCCGAGTGTCGGCCCGCCGGGCCCACCGGATCTGTTCTGCAAAGCGAAAGAGGTAGTCGGCTGTGTCTTCCGGGTTTTCGGAGTCTTCGGACGAAACCGTGTTCGGGACTGCTGAACCGTCGGCACAGGCTCCCGAGACGCAGTCGGAGACAGAGGCGCAGTCGGAGACGGACGACACCCAGGCGCTGTCCACGGGGCCGGCGCGCAGTGGTCCGTTCCGCGTCGGCGACCGCGTCCAGCTCACCGACGGCAAGGGCAGGCACTACACCGTCGTTCTCGACGCGGGCAAGGAGTTCCACACGCACCGCGGTGGAATCACCCACGACGCGCTCATCGGTGCGGACGAGGGAAGCGTCGTCACCTCGGTCAACGGCACCCCGTACCTGGCGCTGCGACCGCTGCTCACCGATTACGTCCTGTCGATGCCACGCGGCGCGCAGGTGATCTATCCGAAGGACGCCGCGCAGATAGTGCACGAGGGAGACGTGTTCCCCGGTGCACGAGTGCTCGAGGCGGGGGCCGGTTCCGGTGCGCTGACGTGCTCGCTGCTGCGCGCCGTCGGTTCGGAGGGCAAGGTCATCTCCTACGAGATCCGTCAGGACCACGCCGACTACGCGGTGAAGAACGTCGAGACCTTCTTCGGTGAGCGTCCGCCCAACTGGGAACTGACCGTCGCGGACATCGACCGTTTCGGGGCGGACCACCCCGGGGAGACGGTCGACCGGGTCGTTCTGGACATGCTCGCGCCATGGGATGCGCTCCCTGCCGTCGCCGAGTCGCTCGTGCCCGGGGGAGTACTGATCGTGTACGTCGCGACAGTCACGCAGTTGTCGAAGGTCGTCGAGACCCTCCGCGGGCAGGAATGCTGGACCGAGCCCAGATCGTGGGAGTCGATCGTGCGCGGGTGGCACGTCGTCGGCTTGGCGGTGCGCCCCGAACATCGGATGCAGGGGCACACTGCGTTTCTCGTCAGTGCACGCAAACTTGCGGCGGGCACAGTGACTCCGAAGCCTCAGCGTCGCTCCGGCAAGGGCTGACGCGCTAGACGCAGGGCGCCTGTCCCATGGCGAGCAACGCGCACGCGGACGCGTCGGAAACCTTCCACTTGCCGTCGATCAGAACCCAGGTGTTGGGCGAGGGTGCCGCTGTTCCTCGCGGCGTCGCGATGGCAACGTCCGCGGTGGCAGTTTCGCCCTCCACCGTCGGCTCGGACACGTCGAACGTGATCTCGCCGTAGTTCGCGAGCGCAGCCGTCATCTGTTCCAGGTTCGCGATCCGCGCCTGGCCGTTCTCGATCTCCGCGGCCTTGGTGGCGGCGTCGACATCGGGAGCGACGATGAGGGTCAACGAGTCGGTGAGTTCCGCCGTCGTCGGTGCAGCAACCGCGGCGTCGGCCGTCGTCGTTGCCGCTTCGGTGGTCGACGCAGCGGCGGATTCCGAACTGTGATCGGCGTGATCGGAATCATCGCTTCCACCGCAGCCGGTGACGAGCAGCGCGGTGGCAGCAGCAGCCGCGAACGCCGAGGTGATGCGCTTGTTCACTGGTGAAGCCCCATTTCGAGATAGCGTCGGACCGTATTGGTCAGGTGAGGCTAACATGGCCGATCCGCCCGTCCGGGGTGCAACCGATCGGTCACAAGTGCGCGGTGCTCGAACGTGTCCACACGCACATTCGTGAAACTGCCGGTAGCGTTGACTGATCTTCACTGGGAGGAGTCGCTCATGAGCTCAACAGACAATCCGGATTCGGCTGCGGCCCGGGCGGAACTCGAGGAGCTACGTGCCGAGGCGGCGTCGCTGAGGCGTCAGCTCGGTGGGCTCGGAGAATCGCCGGAGCGTGTCCGTGAACTGGAGTCTCGCATCGACTCGCTGTCGTTGCGCAACTCCAAATTGATGGACACGCTCAAGGAAGCTCGTCAGCAGTTGATCGCACTGCGCGAGGAAGTGGACCGGCTGGGTCAACCGCCCAGCGGCTACGGCATTCTCATGGCCGTCCACGAAGACGACACCGTCGACGTCTTCACGTCCGGTCGCAAGATGCGCCTCGCGTGCTCACCCAACGTCGAGTCCTCGTCGTTGGCTGCGGGTCAGACGGTACGGCTCAACGAGGCACTCACCATCGTCGAGGCCGGTTCCTTCGAACAGGTCGGCGAGATCAGCACGCTCCGTGAACTTCTCGGAGACGGTTCGCGGGCACTGGTCGTCGGCCATGCCGACGAGGAACGCGTGGTGTGGCTCGCCAAGCCGCTCGTCGACATGGCGAACGACGAGGGCATCGACGACCCGGACGAGCCGTCGCGCAAGCTGCGTCCCGGTGACTCGCTGCTCGTCGACACGAAGGCCGGCTACGCCTTCGAGCGGGTCCCCAAGGCCGAGGTCGAGGACTTGGTGCTCGAGGAAGTTCCGGACGTCGGCTACGAGGACATCGGCGGTCTCGGTCGCCAGATCGAGCAGATCCGAGACGCCGTCGAATTGCCGTTTCTGCACAAGGACCTCTTCCGCGAGTACTCGCTCAGGCCTCCGAAAGGTGTTCTGCTGTACGGGCCGCCCGGCTGCGGCAAGACTCTGATCGCCAAGGCCGTCGCCAACTCGCTCGCCAAGAAGATCGCCGAGGCGCGCGGCCAGGATGCCAAGGAAGCCAAGTCGTTCTTCCTCAACATCAAGGGCCCCGAGCTGCTCAACAAGTTCGTCGGCGAGACCGAACGGCACATTCGGTTGATCTTCCAGCGTGCGCGCGAGAAGGCCTCCGAGGGCACGCCGGTGATCGTGTTCTTCGACGAGATGGACTCGATCTTCCGTACGCGTGGTTCCGGTGTGTCCTCGGACGTCGAGACGACGGTCGTTCCGCAGCTTCTCGCCGAGATCGACGGTGTGGAAGGGCTGGAGAACGTCATCGTGATCGGTGCGTCCAATCGCGAGGACATGATCGATCCTGCGATCCTTCGCCCGGGGCGCCTCGACGTCAAGATCAAGATCGAACGTCCGGACGCCGAGTCTGCGCAGGACATCTTCTCCAAGTACCTGACGGATTCGTTGCCGGTCAACGCGGACGATCTCGCCGAGTTCGGCGGCGACCGGACCTCGTGCGTCCGCGCGATGATCGAACGTGTCGTGGACCGCATGTACGCCGAGAGCGAGGACAACAGGTTCCTCGAGGTCACCTACGCCAACGGGGACAAGGAAGTTCTGTACTTCAAGGACTTCAACTCGGGTGCAATGATCCAGAACATCGTCGACCGCTCCAAGAAGTACGCGATCAAATCGGTTCTGGAGTCCGGTAATCCGGGTTTGCGGGTCCAGCACCTCTTCGACTCCATCGTCGACGAGTTCGCGGAGAACGAGGACCTGCCCAACACGACCAATCCGGACGACTGGGCGCGAATCTCGGGCAAGAAGGGCGAGCGCATCGTCTACATCCGGACGCTGGTCACAGGCAAGAACGCCAGTGCGTCGCGTGCCATCGACACCGAGTCGAACACCGGCCAGTACCTGTAAGGATTCGAGGAGTTCGACGCTGCCCGCGACCGCTGTGACGGTCGCGGGCAGCGTCGGTTCCACGGGCGGACGGCGCGATCACCTAGGCTCGGGGCCATGGAGCGCATCATCGGTATCGAGGTCGAGTACGGAATCTCGTCCCCGACCGAACCCACGGCCAACCCGATCCTCACCTCGACCCAGGCGGTGCTCGCGTACGCGGCGGCTGCGGGAGTTCCGCGGGCGAAGCGAACCCGGTGGGACTACGAGGTCGAGTCGCCGCTTCGTGATGCGCGCGGATTCGACCTGGGTCGTTTCAGTGGGCCCGCTCCCGTCATCGACGCCGACGAGGTCGGCGCCGCGAACATGATCCTCACCAACGGCGCCCGTCTGTACGTCGATCACGCGCATCCCGAGTACTCGGCTCCCGAGGTTCGAGACCCGCTCGACGCGGTGATCTGGGACAAGGCAGGCGAGCGCGTGATGGAGGCCGCGGCGCGTCACGCGTCGAGTGTTCCCGGTGCACCGCGCTTGCAGTTGTACAAGAACAACGTGGACGGCAAGGGCGCGTCCTACGGCACCCACGAGAACTACCTCATGTCCCGCGCGACTCCG
Organism: Rhodococcus sp. 14-2470-1a; assembly: GCF_002259425.1. NCBI lineage: Bacteria > Bacillati > Actinomycetota > Actinomycetes > Mycobacteriales > Nocardiaceae > Rhodococcus > Rhodococcus sp. 14-2470-1a. Next base: position 76,290 of record NZ_NPFZ01000033.1, on the reverse strand, counting down.
TTCTCGGCCGTCATCGCCGGGCTGTCACCGTTCTTCGCCTCCCGCCAGGTCATCACCGGCTCCGGTCGCGTCGGCATCGGCCAGTCCGGTGACGAGTCCGGGTTCCAGTTGTCTCAACGAGCGGACTACATCGAGGTCGAGGTCGGTCTGGAGACGACGCTGAAGCGCGGGATCATCAACACCCGTGACGAGCCGCACGCGGACGCGGACAAGTACCGCAGGCTGCATTGCATCATCGGCGACGCCAACCTCGCGGAGATGGCCACGTATCTCAAGGTGGGTACGACGGCGCTGGTTCTCGACATCATCGAAGCAGGCGTCGATCTGTCCGACCTGCAGCTCGCTCGGCCGGTCACCGCGGTTCACCAGATCAGCCACGACCCGACGCTTCGTCAGACGGTCGCACTGACGGACGGGCGGGAGCTGACCGCCCTCGCGTTGCAGCGGATCTATCACCAGAGGGTGGCGAAGTTCGTTGCAGGCGAGGGCAAGAACGATCCTCGTGTCGCGGACATTCTGGACAAGTGGGCCATGGTTCTCGACCTTCTCGAACGCGATCCGATGGAGTGCGCGAACCTGCTGGACTGGCCGGCCAAACTGCGTCTGCTCGAAGGGTTTCGTCAGCGCGAAGGCCTCGGGTGGTCGGCGCCGCGACTGCATCTGGTCGACCTCCAGTACTCGGACGTTCGCTTGGACAAGGGGCTCTACAACCGGCTCGTCGCGCGCGGGTCGATGGAACGGCTGGTCACCGAACAGCAGGTGCTCGACGCCGTCTCCACTCCGCCGTCCGACACGCGCGCGTACTTCCGAGGCGAGGTGTTGCGTAAGTTCGGCGCCGATATCGCGGCTGCGAGTTGGGATTCGGTGATCTTCGATCTCGGCGGCGACTCGCTGGTGCGTATTCCGACGTTGGAACCGCTGCGTGGAAGCAAATCTCATGTCGGCGAACTGCTGGAAAGCGTGAACACCGCGGCGGAACTGGTGGACCAACTCACGTCCTGAGTCGATTGCCGTCGCGTCTTGACGCCCCATGACGCTCTGTGATCGGTAGGGTGAAGGTCCGAGCAGGTACTGCGATGACGTAAGGAGGTCGACGACTATGGCTCAGGAGCAGACACGACGCTCTGGCGGTGGTGACGGCGACGACGAGGTTCCCGGCGAGGCCGGTGGCGGTCAGGAACGACGCGAGAAGTTGGCCGAAGAGACCGACGACCTCCTCGACGAGATCGACGACGTGCTCGAGGAAAACGCCGAAGACTTCGTCCGCGCCTACGTTCAGAAGGGCGGCCAGTGACGGTGGATCGCAGCGCGAACCCCTCGGCGGCCGATTTTCTGCCGGCGTTCGGCTCGCATCACTCCTCGTTCACCGACCATCTGCGTGATCACGCCCCGCACCTCCTCCCCGAGAGCCGGATGCAGTTTTCCGGCGGTCTGGACGAGCGGGGCCTCACGAGCGACCGCGGAGGAAACCCGGTGCACTCGGACCTGGCACCGCACGGCACGACGATCGTGGCGGTGACGTACGCCGGTGGCGTGCTCATCGCCGGTGATCGCCGTGCCACGCAGGGCAATCTGATTGCCAACAGAGACATGCAGAAGGTGTTCGTCACGGATGAGTTCTCGGCGGCCGGCATCGCCGGAACGGCGGGTATCGCCATCGAACTCGTTCGTCTGTTCGCGGTCGAACTCGAGCATTACGAGAAGATCGAGGGCGTGCCGCTGACGTTCAACGGCAAGGCGAACAAGCTGTCGTCGATGGTGCGGAGCAACCTCGGTGCGGCAATGCAGGGTCTGGCCGCGGTGCCGTTGCTCGTCGGTTTCGACGTGGACATCGCAGATCCCGATCGCGCCGGTCGCATCGTGTCCTACGACGTCGTCGGCGGACGTTACGAAGAACGGTCGGGGTATCACGCGGTCGGGTCGGGTTCGCTGTTCGCGAAGTCGGCACTCAAGAAGCTCTACGCCCCCGGGCTGAGCGAGGACGACGCGTTGCGGGCGGCCGTGGAGTCGCTGTTCGACGCGGCGGACGACGACTCCGCGACGGGTGGACCTGACGTGACCCGCGGGATCTACCCGACCGCGGTGACCATCACCAGTGTCGGCGCTGACGAAGTGGCCGAGGATCGCATCTCGGCCGCAGCTCGCGCCGTCATCGCCGACCGCACGATCGAAGGGGGGACTGCGTCATGACCATGCCGTACTACGCGTCGGCCGAGCAGATCATGCGCGATCGCTCCGAGCTCGCGCGCAAGGGTATCGCCCGCGGTAGAAGCGTCATCGTGCTGTCCTTCGCGGACGGGGTGCTGTTCGTGGCGGAGAACCGGTCGTCGGCGCTGCACAAGGTGAGCGAACTCTACGACCGCCTCGGGTTCGCCGCGGTGGGGAAGTACAACGAGTTCGAGAACCTGCGCAAGGCAGGCATCCTCCACGCGGACACCAAGGGTTACACCTACGACAGGCGCGACGTGACGGGTCGATCTCTGGCGAAGACGTACGCTCAGGCGCTCGGAACCATCTTCACCGAACAGCTCAAGCCGTACGAGGTGGAGATCTGCGTCGCCGAGGTGTCCCATTCCGACGAACCGGTCGCCAGCCAGCTCTACCGGATCACCTACGACGGATCGATCGTCGACGAGCAGGACTTCGTCGTCATGGGTGGCACCACCGAGCCGATCGTCACCGCCCTCAAGGAGTCCTACCGCACCGGGCTCGACTTGGCCTCGGCTGTGAAGATCTCGGTTGCCGCACTCGAGGCGGGCGCAGCACCGGCTGCGTCGCCGGCGGGACAGGGCGGCACGGAGCCGGAGAAGAAGGTGCTCGAGGTCAGCGCTCTCGAGGTCGCCGTGCTGGATCAGGGACGGCCCCGGCGGGCGTTCAGGCGCATCGCCGGAGCTGCGCTGCAGGACATGCTTCCTCGGCGCGACGCCGCCGACCAGGAACCCACGCCCGGGCAGCCGGGAGTGGAGCCCGCGGAATGACCTGAGTAGAGCCGGGAGTGGAGCCCGCGGAATGACCTGAGTAGAGCCGGGAGTGGAGCCCGCGGAATGACCTGAGTAGAGCCGGGAGTGGAGCCAGCGGAATGACCTGGGTAATCCCGGGAGTGGAGCCCGAGGAATGACCTGAGTAGCGCCCTGCCTTCATCTTCGGGAGCCTGCGGCCTCGTGTTCTATCGATCTCGGTAGAGCGCGAGGCCGTTCTCGTCGACGCCGAATTCGAATGTGCGACCGTCTGCGGTGACTTCGCCGTCGGTGGCGAGCGCGACTTCGGGGCCTTCGACGGCGACCTTCAGCGAGTGAACCGACGAGTGGACGTAGGTCGACGACGATCCGAGCGTTCCGGTGAGTGCCGCCAGAACGAGCCGGGTACGAGACAGGAACGGAGTCGACGGCAGATACCTCAGGTCCAGCGTGCCGGAACCTATCGAGGGCCTGGACATCGGAACCCGGTCCGTGGGCGCGTACTGGCCGTTCCCGACGAACAGCATCCACACTGCCTGCCGACGGCCGTCCAACTCGATCTGCATCGGCTGGGCGCGGCCGAGTACTCGTACCATCGCGACGGCAGCAGCAGGCCATTTACCGATGCGGTCCTGCAGCTTCTCCCGCAGCCGCACGGAGTCCGGGTATCCGCCGAACGTCGCAGTGTTGACGAACGAGATCCGATCCCGGCCGTCGACGACGACGTGGGCGAGATCGACACGATCGGCGGTTCCGTTCTCGATGCTGCGTGCGGTGGCGGCGACATCGGCGACCCCGGCGTCGTGAGCGAAATGGTTGAGAGTTCCTCCCGGGAACACCGCGAGTGGGAGGTCGTGCCGCACGGCGGATTCCGCGACGCTGACGATTGTCCCGTCCCCGCCACACACGCCGAGTGCCGTGGGCGACGTCGCGGCGATACGCTCCTCGAGTTGCGTGGTGAAGTCCCCGTCGGTGTCGGGCCGGAACAGGTCGGCGTCCGGCAACAAGCGTCGGATGTCGTCCTCTATCGTGTCGTCGGAACCGGATCCGGGGTTGATCATGATCAGCATGTTCTTGCCGCGCGGAAGCTGCGGCGCCGCAACGGATCTGCCGAGCTCGGCAGGTTCTTCCGTGCGTACGGCCCACCACCGCCGCGTCGACAACGCAATTCCGGCACCGAGAGCGGCACCGGCGACCACATCCGTCGGCCAGTGAACTCCGGTGTGCACCCGTGAATAGCACACCGCCGCGGCCACCGGCGCCAAAGCAGCTGCAGCGAGCGGAGATTCGAGCGCCACGCCGGTGACGAACGCAGCCGCCGACGCCGAATGGCCGGAAGGGAAAGAAGACGACACAGGCGGTGACAACACTCGACGGACGAAAGGGGTCCGCTCGAAACCAGGACGGCTACGGGGAAACGCAGGCTTGAGGACACCGTTCGCCAATGCACTCGCTGCCGCCACGGCCAACAACCCGCGTACCGCGCCGCGACGAGTCGGACCCCGCTTGCTCGCCAACACTCCCGACGCGGCGATCCACAAGCCACTGTGGTTCGCCGCAGTGCTGAGGTTTCGGAGAATCGGATCGGCGACGGATGCACGACTGGCTGCGGTTCGGTCGAACAATCTGACATCCCAGGCGTGGATGCGATCGGGCAAGGAGGGGGATGTCTCGGTCACCACCCCAGCCTAGAGCCGGTCGTTCCTGCCGGCTCCACTCCCGGCTCACTGGGTCGTTCCTGCCGGCTCCACTCCCGGCTCACTGGGTCGTTCCTGCCGGCTCCACTCCCGGCTCACTGGGTCGTTCCTGCCGGCTCCACTCCCGGCTCTCTGGGTCGTTCCTGCCGGCTCCACTCCTGCCAGACAGCCCGCGGAAACCGACACAATTTCACCGTGCGTCGTTCGGACGCTCCATCGGCGCGTCTGCGTTGTACTGTCGAAGTGTGCAGCGACGAATCATGGGCATCGAGACCGAGTTCGGTGTCACCTGTACCTTTCACGGGCACAGGCGGCTGAGCCCGGACGAGGTGGCCCGCTACCTCTTCCGCCGGGTCGTGTCGTGGGGCCGTAGCTCCAACGTGTTCCTCCGCAACGGTGCGCGCCTGTACCTCGATGTCGGGTCGCATCCCGAGTACGCGACGGCCGAGTGCGACAGTCTGCTGCAGTTGGTCACTCACGACAGGGCCGGTGAACGAGTCCTCGAGGACCTGCTGATCGACGCCGAGCAGCGGCTCGCCGAGGAAGGTATCGGCGGGGACATCTATCTGTTCAAGAACAACACCGACTCGGCCGGCAATTCCTACGGCTGCCACGAGAACTACCTGGTCCAGCGAGCGGGAGAGTTTTCGCGGATTTCGGATGTGCTGCTGCCGTTCCTCGTCACTCGCCAGCTCATCTGCGGCGCCGGGAAGATTCTGCAGACGCCCAAAGCCGCCACCTTCTGCCTGTCGCAGCGCGCCGAACACATCTGGGAAGGTGTGTCGTCGGCGACCACCCGGTCACGTCCCATCATCAACACGCGCGACGAACCGCATGCGGACGCCGAGAAGTACCGCCGGTTGCACGTCATCGTCGGTGATTCCAACATGGCCGAGACAACCACGATGCTCAAGGTCGGTACGGCCGCTCTCGTGCTCGAGATGATCGAGGCCGGGGTCTCCTTCAGGGACTTCGCGCTGGACAACCCCATCCGCGCGATCCGCGAGGTCAGTCACGATCTGACCGGTCGACGGCCGGTTCGCCTCGCCGGCGGACGGCAGGCCAGTGCACTCGAGATTCAGCGTGAGTACTACGCCAGGGCGGTCGAACATCTGAAGACGCGCGAGCCCAACACTCAGATCGAGCAGGTCGTGGACCTGTGGGGTAGGACTCTGGACGCGGTCGAAGCCCAGGATTTCGCCAAGGTGGACACCGAGATCGACTGGGTCATCAAGCGAAAGTTGTTCCAGCGCTACCAGGATCGGTACTCGATGGAGTTGTCCGACCCGAAGATCGCGCAGCTCGATCTGGCCTATCACGACATCAAACGGGGTCGCGGGGTGTTCGACCTGCTCCAGCGCAAGGGTCTTGCGAAGAGGTTGACCGAGGACGAGCAGATCGACGAGGCTGTCGATCTGCCTCCCCAGACGACACGCGCAAAGCTCCGCGGGGAATTCATCACCGCCGCGCAGGATGCGGGCCGCGATTTCACGGTCGACTGGGTTCACCTGAAGCTCAACGACCAGGCTCAACGCACCGTTCTGTGCAAGGACCCGTTCCGCTCCGTCGACGAGCGAGTGGAGCGGTTGATCGCGTCGATGTAGTGGTCGCAGGCGCGCGATGCGACCGAAGCGACTCGGACGGTTAGGGTTCTTGGGGTGGCGATCACCAAAGTCGAACGATTGATGAATCTCGTCATCTGTCTGTTGTCGACACGTCAGTTCGTGACGGCCGAACGGATCAGGGACAGCGTCGCGGGTTACGGAGACTCGGGCAGCGACGAAGCCTTCAGTCGGATGTTCGAGCGTGACAAGAACGAACTCCGTGACCTCGGCGTACCCCTCGAGACCGGGATCTCTGCCGGGACGTTCGGCGTCGAAGGCTATCGAATCAACCGTGATGCCTACGAGCTCCCGGAGATAGATCTCTCGCGCGAGGAAGCGGCTGCGGTCGCGGTCGCGGTGCAGTTGTGGGAATCTCCGGAATTGACCTCCGCGGCGCAGAGCGCGTTGGTCAAGCTGCGCGCCGCCGGAATCCAGGTCGATCAGGAAGACTCGGCGGCGTCGGTGACGGCGGTTCCGGCTCGTACCCGCGGATCGGAACCTGCCCTCGGCGCTCTGCTCGCGGCAATCGACGCGGGCCGGTCGGTGAAGTTCCAGCACCGCAGCTCGGCAACGGATCCGTACACGACCCGCACCGTCGAACCGTGGGGTGTGGTCACGTTTCGGGGCCGGTGGTATCTGGTCGGACACGACGTCGATCGCAACGACACCAGGACGTTCAGGTTGTCGCGTATCGGCGACGACGTCACGACGTTCGGTCGGGCGGGAAGTATCCGCAAACCCGACGACGTGGACGTTCAGTCCATTGTCGCGCGCGTGGCCGGAACCGCCGAGGTCAACGGAACTGCGACGGTGTGGGTAGCCGAGGGTGGAGCGGTGGAGCTCCGCCGGATGGGGACGGCAGTGGAGGATCGCATGATCGGTGGACGTCCCGGGTCGGTGATCCGGATTCCCGTCCGTTCGTGGGAGTGGGTCGCCCGGTCGATCGCCGGACACGGGTCCGACGCGGTGGTGCTCGAACCCGCCGAGCTTCGATCGGATGTCATCGCGACCCTGCGTTCGGTTGTTCCGGCGGTCGGGCGATGAGCGCGAGACTGTCGGTCCGGCTGGCGCGGCTGCTGAACATGGTTCCGTTCTTCCTCGCCAATCCAGGCCTGAGCGCCGAGGAAGCTGCGCGCGAGCTCGGGGTGTCCACGTCGACGCTGATGACCGATCTGAACCAGCTCTGGATGTGCGGGCTGCCCGGTTACGGGCCGGGTGATCTGATCGATCTGTCGTTCTCCGAGGAGAGCATCGAAGTCACGTTCTCGGCGGGTATCGACCGCCCTCTGCGACTGACGTCCACCGAGGCGACGGCGTTGCTCGTGGCGTTGCGGTCGCTCACGTCGATGCCGGGCATGGTCGACCCGAGCGCGGCCCAGAGCGCCATCGCCAAGATCGAGCAGGCCGCCGGTTCGGCGAGCGCGAACGTTCCGGGAAACGTCAGCGCCGAACCCGCGGACGACCGTCCCGAGAGCCCGATCGCGACCGCTGTCCGCTCCGCTCTGCGCAGCAAGCACGCTCTGGAACTGACGTATTACTCCGCGTCGCGTGACGCCGTGTCCGAGCGCGTCGTGGATCCGATCCGAACGGTGTCGATCGACGATCACAGTTACCTGCAGGCGTGGTGCCGCAGCGCGGAAGGTGTGCGTCTGTTCCGGTTGGACCGCATCGATCGGGCCGTGGAACTCGAGGTGCCGTCGACACCGCCGGAGGGAGCGAACGAGGACGACAGCTTCGAGATATTCAACGACGACGCGTCCCTGCCTCAGGCGCGACTGCGCGTACTGCCGAGTCACGCATGGATTCTGGACTATTACCCGATGACTCTGGTGGACACCGAGGACGACGGATCGCTCGTGGTGACGATGAGATTTGCGACACCCGCGTGGATGACGCGTCTTACGCTGGGGTTCGGCGAAGGCGTGCAGGTCCTGGGTCCGCCGGAACTTCGGCGTAGCGTCGAGAGCAGGGCCGCCGAGGCGTTGGCGGCGTACGACGACGTCATGTCGGGAAAGTCCGGTGTGAACGCACCGTAAACGTACGGCGACGAGGGAGTCCACGTGGCGAAACGTCGGGTAGGCTCGAGTCATCTGATCTTGGGAGGTAGAACATGGGAGCCATGAGCCCGTGGCACTGGGCCATCGTTGCTTTGGTGGTCGTCATTCTGTTCGGTTCGAAGAAGCTGCCCGACGCAGCACGCGGTCTCGGTCGCTCGCTCCGGATCTTCAAGAGTGAAGTCAAGGAAATGCAGAACGACGGCAAGTCCGATACGCCGGCAACACCAGCGCCGAATCGGATCGACTCGCAGGCCAGCGATATTCACGCCACGGGCAGCGTGACGTCGCAGCCGGACTCCAAGTCCGCCTGACGCGACATCGTGGTAAACCGGGGTGCTGAACAGCACCCCGGTTCACTGCTGAGCGAAGACAGAGTATGCGAATTCCGTTCGATCCGAGGCGCAGCAAGCGCCGTTTGAATCCCGACGGCACCATGTCGTTGGTCGATCATCTCTACGAGTTGCGCACGCGACTCATGTGGTCGCTTCTCGCCATGGCAGTCACCACGGCCTTCGGCTTCTTCTGGTACTCCCACACGATTCTCGGTATCGAGAGTCTCGGCGATCTTCTTCGCGGCCCGTACTGCTCGCTCGATCCGAGTCTTCGAGCGGACCTCAGCGGCAACACGAGCGGTGTCGACGAGTGTCGGTTGCTCGCGACCGGTCCGTTCGACCAGTTCCTGTTGCGGTTCAAAGTCGCATTCACGGCGGGCGTCGTGCTCGCTTGCCCCGTCTGGCTGTATCAGATCTGGGCGTTCGTCACGCCTGGCCTCTACAAGCAGGAGCGTCGCTACGCGGTCTCGTTCGTGACCTCCGCTGCCATCCTGTTCGTCGGCGGAGCCGTGCTGGCGTACTTCATCGTCTCCAAGGGCCTGCACTTCTTGCTGTCCATCGGTGACAACGTGCAGATAACGGCGCTGAGCGGCGCCCAGTACTTCGGCTTCGTCATCAATCTGCTGATCATCTTCGGCGTGAGCTTCGAAATCCCGTTGCTCGTCGTGGCCTTGAATTTCGTCGGTGTACTCACGTACGAGCGCCTCAAGGCGTGGCGACGCGGACTCATCATGGGTCTGTTCGTGTTCGCGGCGATCGCGACACCCGGCCAGGATCCGTTCTCGATGCTTGCCCTGGCTCTTGCACTCACGCTGCTGTTCGAGATGGCGGTGCAAGTAGCGCGCATTCACGACAAGCGTAAATTGCGGAAGAGAAAAGATGATTGGGGTGATGTATCCGATGACGAAGCATCGTCGATCGAGTCCGCTGGTCCGCTTGCATCCCCGATTTCGGTCACTCCTCCGAAGCAACCCGAGCGGGATTTCACCGACACGATCTGACGTGATCGTGTGACGGTGTCGACGTCCGAACTGCAGCGATTCGCGGGGCACCTCGATTTTCCGTTGGATCGTTTCCAGGTGGACGCGTGCACCGCGCTGGAATCCGGGCACGGGGTCCTGGTCTGTGCTCCGACGGGCGCGGGCAAGACGATCATCGGCGAGTTCGCCGTCCACCTTGCGCTTGCCGCAGGTCGAAAGTGCTTCTACACCACACCGATCAAGGCGCTGAGCAACCAGAAGTTCGCCGAACTCACTGCCCGCTACGGACGTGACACGGTCGGTCTGCTCACGGGCGACTCCAGTGTGAACGCCGATGCCCCCATCGTGGTGATGACCACCGAGGTCCTGCGGAACATGCTGTACGCGTCGTCGGATGCGTTGCGTGGCCTCTCGCACGTCGTGATGGACGAAGTTCATTACCTCGCCGACCGTTTTCGTGGCGCAGTGTGGGAGGAAGTGATCCTGCACCTGTCGCAGGATGTACGGCTGGTCAGTCTGTCTGCGACCGTCAGCAACGCCGAGGAGTTCGGCGCGTGGATGGAGACCGTCCGCGGCGACACCACCGTGGTGGTCGACGAGAACAGGCCGGTTCCGCTGTCTCAGCACATCATGGTGGGGAGGCGGCTGTTCGATCTGTTCGACAGCCGTGCCCAGAGCGGAGAAGGATCGGCACGGCTCGTCGTCGACAAGGACCTCGTTCGCTACGTGAAACAGCGTCAATCGCTCGACCACGTCGATCGATGGCAACCACCGCACGGCAGGGGACGAGGCCGTGGCCGCGCCGGCGGTTCCAGCATGGCCAATCGTCCGCTCCCGCGTCCGGAGGTCATCTCCAAGCTCGACGAGGAAGGACTTCTGCCTGCGATCACGTTCATCTTCAGCCGGGCCGGATGCGACGGTGCGTTGACGCAGTGCCTTCGGTCCCGGTTGGTGTTGACCACGCCTGAGCAGGCCGAGGAGATTCGCTACATCGTCGACAAACACACCGCCGAGCTGCCGAGGGAGGATCTCGAGGTTCTCGGATACTGGGAGTGGCGTGAAGCCCTCGAGCGCGGCCTCGCGGCCCATCACGCGGGCATGCTGCCGGTGTTCCGCCACACGGTGGAGGAACTGTTCGTCAAGGGCCTGGTTCGCGCCGTGTTCGCGACCGAGACCCTTGCCCTCGGCATCAACATGCCTGCGCGCACCGTGGTCCTCGAGAAACTGGTCAAGTACAACGGTGAATCTCACGCGGAGTTGACCCCGGGGGAGTACACCCAGCTCACCGGCCGTGCCGGTCGACGCGGAATCGACGTGGAAGGACACGCTGTCGTGCTGTGGCAGCCGGGAACCGAGCCGACGGAGGTCGCCGGTCTCGCATCCACCCGTACGTTCCCGCTGCGCAGTTCGTTCCGCCCGGGATACAACATGTCGATCAATCTGATCGAGCAGTTCGGTGCCGCCGAATCGCGGACGCTGCTGGAACGGTCGTTCGCACAGTTCCAGGCAGATCGATCGGTCGTCGGTCTGGTCCGTGGGATCGACCGCAACGGCAAGACCCTCGCAGGACTGTTGGAACAGCTCGGCGGCGTCGACGGCGAGTATTTCGAGTACGCGAAACTGCGGGAGCGACTCACCGAGCGTGAGCGGCTGCTCGAGCGTCAGGGCAGGCAGGACCGGCGAGATCAGGCGGTCGAGTCACTGCTCGAGCTCAAACGAGGCGACGTCGTCTCGGTTCCCAGCGGTAAGCGCGCCGGATTGGCCGTGGTGTTGGAATCCGACGACGACCGGGTCGATCCCCGACCGCTGGTGTTGACCGAAGATGCGTGGGCCGGACGATTGTCGGCGGCGGACTTCCCGTCAGCCGCGTACGCACTCGGTCGTATGCGCCTGCCGAAGTTCATCGACCACCGCACTGCTCGCACGCGGCGCGACCTGTCGGCGGCATTGCGGTCGACAGGCATCTCGGCTCCGTCGGATCGGCGTCGGCGCAAGTCGACGGCAGCAGACGACAGTGAACTCGCCACGCTCCGTAGAAGTCTTCGATCGCATCCGGTTCACTCGCGCTCGGACCGGGACGAGCTCGGCCGCGTCGGTGAGCGCTACAACAAGCTGGCTCGTGACACCGAATCGATGCGTCAGAAAGTCTCCGCAACAACCAATTCGCTCGCGCGAACCTTCGACCGCATTCTGGCTCTCCTCGCGGAGCGCGACTACATCACCTCCGGTGCGGCGCCCACGGTGACCGAACACGGGGCGCGGCTCGGCCGTATCTACTCCGAGTCGGACCTGCTGGTGTCCGAGTGTCTGAGACAGGGTCTCTGGACCGGGCTCGCGCCGGCCGAACTGGCTGCGGTGGTGTCGGCCGTGGTGTTCGAGTCCCGTCAGGAGGTCGGCGACACCGTTCCTCAGGGCCCGACCGGGCCGATCCGTCATGCGCTGGGCGAGACGGTCCGCGTGTGGGGCGAGTTGCGGTCCGACGAGATTCGGCACAAGCTGCCGCAGACCCGCGAACCGGACATGGGATTCGTGAAGGCGGTCTACCGCTGGGCAAGCAATCACACGCTCGCCGACGCGTTGATGGCTGCGGGCGATCGCGGAAAAGCACTGTCGGGCGGCGACTTCGTTCGGTGGTGTCGACAGGTGATCGACCTGCTGGATCAGGTCCGGCTGGCGTCGCCGGATCCCGCGTTGTCGAAGGCGGCGGCGCGGGCGATCGCGGCGTTGCGCCGAGGAGTCGTAGCAGTCGACGCTGCGTAACCGTGTCCGATATGGTTGCTGCCGGTCAATCGAATTCACGTGGAGGCGAGATGAGCGGCCCGTACGGTCCGAACAACCCCGATGATCAGTGGTCGCGCGATCAAGGAAAGCCGGAGAGTGCCACCCCGGACACCGAGCAGTGGGGCCGGTCCCAGGACGGCGGAGCCACGTCGGCGTACCCGACTCAGGCTTATCCGGACGCGTCGGGCTCGAATCAACAGGGTTCGCAGGGACAGTATCCGCAGCAGGCGTACGGGCAGTACGGATACCCGCAGGGGCAGTACCCGGGCCAGCCGTACGCCCAGCAGCCGGGGCAGCAGCCAGGGTATCCCGGTCAGCCTGCTCAGCCGGGCCAGTATCCAGGCCAGACCAACACCCAGTACCCAGGCCAGCAGTACGGCCAGCCGGGGCAGCCGGGGCAGTCCGGTCCGCAGCCGGGGCAGTATCCAGGCCAGCCGTACGGTCAGCCGAATGCCCAATATCCGGGCCAACCGTACGGTCAGCAGCCTGGCCAGCAGCCCGGTCAGTATCCGGGACAGCCGCAGTGGGGGCAGGGGCAATACCCCGGTCAGCCGCAGGGACCGGGCAATCAGTGGAATTCTGCCCAGCAGACACCCGGCGGTACCAAGTCGAAAACGCCGTACTTCGTGATCGGTGGTCTGGTCGCTGCCATCGTCGTGATCGGTGGAGCCGCGTTGGCATTCGGAGGTTCCAAGAATCTCGATCCCGCAGCTGCCGAATCCGGTGTCGAGGACATCGTGACCGGTACCTACGGTGCATCGTCCGTCAGCAACGTCTCGTGCCCCGACGGCAAGAAGATCGAGAAGGGAGCATCGTTCGAATGCTCTCTTCAGGTGGACGGTTTCGAGCGCACGGTGACGTTGACGTTCACCGATGACGACGGCACCTACGAGGTCTCCCGCCCGCGTTGACGTCGAACGCCCGTCACGACCAGTGGGCCGGCCGCCACATTCAGGACCCGTGGACCGACAGGGCTGCGGTGAGTCGGCCCACGGCGTTCTCGATTCCCAGTCGAGCGGCGAGTTCGGCCAGCTTGTCCGCGTCGGCGGGGACGGCCGGTATGACGTCGGACCTGGAGAGCACCACATCGGCGTCGCGGACGACACGGACCACCGGTAGCGCCGCATCGAGGTAGTCGGCAGCCGCGGCGAGTTTGGCCCGCACGCCCTGCGCCATGTCCGACGACGGGTCGAGAGCAGCGTCGCGCAGCGCAGCCACCGAGCCGTACCGGAGCATGAGCGTGGACGCAGTTTTCTCGCCGACACCTTTGACTCCGGGCAGACCGTCCGAGCTGTCCCCGCGCAGCAGAGCAAGCTCGGCGTAGGCGTCGCCTGCTCGATCCGCGGGCACTCCGTACTTCTCGGCCACCTCGGCGGGACCGAACAGTTCGGCTTTCGCCAGACCACGTCCCACGTAGAGGACTTTCACCTGATTGGGTTCGTCGGCTGCGACCTGAAGTAGATCCCGGTCTCCGCTGACGACCACGACAGGGTCGGTGCGCTCGCGCGCGGCGAGGGTACCCAGGACATCGTCCGCCTCCAGGCCCTCAGCGCCTGCAGTCGCAATGCCTGCTGCAGCGAGCACCTCCATGATCAGATCCACCTGGGGCGACAGGCTGTCCGGCACTTCCTCGCTCTCCGGTGTGCCCGGTGCAGCCTCGGCGACGCGATGAGCTTTGTACGACGGCACGAGGTCGACGCGGAACTGCGGTCGCCAATTCAGATCGAGGCAGACCGCGAGGCGACTCGGCTCGGTGCGGGCCATCAGCGCCGACACCATGTCGACGAATCCACGCACGGCGTTCACCGGTGTGCCGTCGGGTGCTGTAATCGATTCGGGCAGAGCGTAGTAAGCGCGAAACCACAGGCTGGCTCCGTCGAGAAGGAGCAGCGGCGACGATCCAGGGGCGGTCATGTGGATCATCTTGCCAAAACGTCGATAGCCTGTAGATCATGAGTTCCACTTCCGCACAGTCCCCAGCCAGATTCCCATCGGAGACCTACGCGTCGCGACTTGCACGTGCCGCCGAATTCGCCTCCGAGGCCGGACTCGACGCACTGCTGATCTCGCCGGGGCCGGACCTTCGGTACCTGCTCGGCTCACAGGCGAGTTCGTTCGAGCGTCTGCTCTGCCTCGTCGTGCCGTCGAGTGGTGCTAAGCCGACGGTGGTGGTTCCGAGGATGGAGCTCGCCGCACTGAAGGACTCGGCCGTGGCCGACCTCGGGCTCGAACTCGCCGATTGGGTGGACGGTACGAGTCCGTACGACATCATCGCGGCGGCACTGCCCGAGGGCGCCACCACCGCAGTCGACGACGCGATGCCGGCGCTGCACTTCGTGCCCGTCGCCAACCGACTCGGTGTCGTACCGGTTCTGGCCACGGACGTTCTGCGTCGACTCCGGATGGTCAAGGACGAGGCGGAGATCGACGCATTACGTCGAGCAGGCCAGGCCATCGACCGAGTCCATGCACGGATGGAGGATTTCCTGAAGGTCGGCCGCACCGAAGCCGACATCGCGGAGGATATCGCCGCCGCCATCCTGGAGGAGGGCCACACCGAAGCGGCCTTCATCATCGTCGGGTCCGGTCCGCACGGCGCCGATCCGCATCACGAGGTGTCCGATCGCGTGATCGAGGCAGGCGACGTCGTGGTCATCGACATCGGCGGGCCCGTGGCGCCGGGATACAACTCCGACTCGACTCGCACCTACGTCCTCGGCGATCCCCCCGCGGACGTCGCGGCGCAGTACGCCGTACTCGAGCGAGCACAACAGGCCGCCGTGGATCGGGTGCGTCCCGGTGTCTCGGCCGAGTCCGTCGATGCCGCAGCCCGGGAAGTCCTGACCGCGGAGGGCCTGGGCGAGGCGTTCCTGCACCGCACCGGTCACGGAATCGGCTTGTCCGTGCACGAGGAGCCCTACATCGTGTCCGGCAACGACATCGAACTCACCGAGGGAATGGCGTTCAGCGTCGAACCGGGAATCTACTTCCGCGGACAGTGGGGAGCCCGGATCGAGGACATCGTGATCGTCACCGCCGACGGGTGCGAGTCGGTCAACCTCCGCCCGCACGGACTCATGGTGCTGCCGGTGTCGTGAGCAGCGACCGCGACCCGAGCACACGTCGAACCGAAATTCGAATGACCACGCGTTCGGGATTCTCCCGGGGAACCCGGTACCGCACCGCGTAGCGGTTCTCGGCGTCGACCACGTCGTCGCGGTCGGTCAACACCTCCGAGGTGCCCTCCAGTGTCAACCACCGAGGGCCGTCGATCTGACTGACGGCAGCGTATCCGCCGCGGGAGGCGTTCAGTGCTTTCTGCGTCGCGCGTCCGGTGATGACTCGGGCGAACCCGCCGTCGGGATCCCAGGTGAATCCGACGGCGACCACGTGCGGAGTGCCGTCACTGCGCAAGGTGGTCAGCGTTGCGAGATGGCGTTCGGTGAGGAACTCCACGGCGTCGGGTGTCAAGGATGCGGGGGTGGTGACCATGATGCACACGGTAATCGGCCACAATGACCGTCGTGACGACCACTGCACCCGAAGGCACGGTTCTTGTTCTCGGCGGACGTAGCGAGATCGGACTCGAGCTCGCTACGCGTCTGGCGTCCGGCCGGACCGTCGTGCTTGCCGCACGCCGGAGCAACGACCTGACCGAACAGGTGGACGCGGTCGTGGCCGCAGGTGCGACCACCGTGGCGACGGTCGAGTTCGACGCCGACGATCTCGGGTCGCACGGCGCCGTGCTCCAGTCGGTCGTTGCCGAGCACGGGCCCCTGTCCACCGTCGTGTTGGCGTTCGGCATCCTCGGCGATCAAACACGTGCCGAGCAGGATGCTGCTCATGCAGCGGCGATTCTGCACACCGACTTCGTTGCACAGGCCGCCGTGTTGACCCGGATCGCCACTGTCCTGCGCGCTCAGGGCACCGGCCGGATCGTCGTGTTCTCCTCCGTCGCGGGAGTGCGTGTGCGCAAGGCGAACTACGTGTACGGATCGGCCAAAGCCGGTCTCGACGGATTCGCGACGGGCTTGTCCGACGCTCTTCGAGGGTCGGGTGTCAGCCTGCTGCTCGTTCGCCCCGGTTTCGTCGTCGGTTCGATGACGAAGGGTATGACTCCCGCCCCGTTCTCGAGCTCACCTGCACAGGTCGCCGACGCGGTGGCCGCGGCTCTGGGTGCCGGGAAGTCGAGGGTGTGGATTCCCGGCATCCTCGCGCCGATCTACTTCGCCGTCCGATTCGTTCCACAGTGGTTGTGGCGGAAGGCCCCTCGATGACCTCGCTGCAGGCGCAGCCCATTTCCGTCGTCGGAATCGGGGCCGACGGGTGGGCCGGACTCTCCGAGTCGGCACGGGTGATCGTCGCGGAGGCCGATGTCGTGTTCGGGTCGAGGCGCCAGCTCGACTCGACTCCGGTTCCGCCCGAGAAGGCGCGCCGGTGGCCGACTCCGCTCGTCCCGAGTCTGCGTACCTCGTTCGCGGAGTGGCACGGCCGAAGAATCTGCGTGCTCGCGAGCGGCGACCCGATGTTTTACGGAATCGGGGTGACGCTCGCCCGCGAATTCGGGGCCGCGAGATTGCATGTCGTTCCCGCTCCGTCCTCGGTGTCGCTCGCCTGCGCCAGGCTCGGTTGGGCGGTGCACGAGGTGGTCACCGTCAATCTCGTCAACACGGCGCCGAGCACTCTCGTCGCGGCATTGGCGCACCGTGCACGCATCGTCGTCCTGTCGCGCGATCAGGACACGCCGGCAGCCGTGGCCGAAAAGCTTTGTGAGGCCGGCTATCCTGCGTCGTCGATGACCGTACTCGAGCAACTGGGTGGGCCGTCCGAGCACTCGGTGGCGGGTGAGGCCGGTTCGTGGAACCACCCGGCCGGAGATCCACTGAATGTCGTCGCGATCGACTGCGTCGCCGACGACCGGTCGGGCCGGCTCACCCGAGTTCCGGGTCTGCCCGACGACGCCTACTCCGGCGACGGCCAGCTGACCAAAGCCGAGGTCCGAGCCTTGACCGTGAGTGCACTCGCGCCCGCGCCCGGTGAGCTGCTGTGGGACGTCGGGGGCGGCTCGGGTTCCATCTCCATCGAGTGGATGCGGACGCACCCGCGTTGTCGAGCAACGACTTTCGAATCCATTGACGCCAGACGAGCGCAGATCGACGCCAACGCGTCGGCGTTGGGAGTGCCGAGCCTTCGAGTACTCGGACGTGCACCTGCTGCGTTCGAAGAGGTACCCGACGACGTACCCGACGCCGTGTTCATCGGTGGCGGCCTGACCAGCGACGCCATGGTCGACGTCTGCTGGGAGCGACTTCGCGTGGGCGGGCGACTGGTTGCCAATGCGGTCACCGCCGAGTCGGAATCGCTGGTTCTTCACTATGTTTCGAAGTTCGGCGGTTCTCTGCGCAGATTCCAGATCTACCGGGCCGAGGCGCTGGGATCGTTCACCGGCTGGAGGCCCCACATGCCCGTCACGCAATGGACAGCCGTCAAACGGTGAAGATCCTTCTGCTGGGCGGAACTTCGGAGGCTCGTTCGCTCGCCGCCGAGGTCCACGGCGATCCGCGCCTCGACGTCGTCTCGTCCTTGGCGGGACGTGTGCACGAGCCACAGCTGCCGGTCGGTTCGGCTCGGGTCGGAGGTTTCGGAGGTCCGGCAGGATTGACGCAGTGGCTCGAACACGAATGCGTCGACGTCGTCGTGGACGCGACGCACCCGTTCGCGACGTCGATGTCGTCCAACGCGCGCGAGTCCTCGCGCGCCACCGGTACACCGCTCGTCCGGCTCGTGCGCCCTGCCTGGACGCCGTCGGCGGACGACCGGTGGATTCGTGTCGGATCGATCTCGGAGGCTGCCGAGGCAGTCGAACGCTTGTCCCGTCGGTCGTTTCTGACGATCGGACGACAGAACGTCGATGCGTTCGCGTGGATCGAGCGCACCTGGTTCCTCGTCCGGAGCATCGATCCGCCCATCGGCGCACTACCGCCGCATCACGAGGTGCTGCTCGCGCGCGGACCCTTCGCGGAGGCCGACGAAATCGAGTTGATGAGGGTGCATCGCATCGACACGATGGTCACGAAGAACAGCGGTGGAGCGATGACGGACGCAAAGTTGGCCGCAGCCCGTCGCCTGGGTGTCCCCGTCGTGATGATCGACCGACCTCGGGAAGCGGGGGCGGATTTCACTGCAGACTCCGTCGGAGCCGTCGTGGAGTGGCTTCGAGGCCACCACGTACGTCAGGGGTAACGACGAGAGGTGAACACCTGCCGGCCCGCGCCGGTCTCGACGACGTGCGTCTGCGAGGAGCCGATGATGAGCAGGCATCTCATGTCGACCTCGCTCGGGTCGAGGTCGCCCAGTTCGACGACGCGAACCGACTCTTCGTCGCTGCCTACCGCACGTCCGATGACGACGGGAGTCTGCGGGCTGCGGTGTTCCAACAGCAGGTCTCGCATCTTCTCGACCTGCCACGTCCTGGACTTCGACGCCGGGTTGTAGACGGCGATGACCATGTCGGCGGCGGCGGCAGCAGTGATCCTGTTCGCGACCACGTCCCACGGTTTGAGGCGGTCGGACAGCGAGATGACCGCATAGTCGTGTCCGAGCGGCGCGCCCACCCGGCTCGCGACTGCATTCGCCGCTGTCATGCCGGGGACCACCCGTACCGGAACATCGGCCCACTGCGGTTCGGCCGCTACTTCGATCACCGCCGACGCCATGGCGAACACCCCGGGGTCACCGGACGAGACGACCACCACGCGCTTGCCTCGCTTGGCGAGATCGAGCGCGAACGCGGCACGCTCGGACTCCACTTTGTTGTCACTCGCGTGCCGAATCTGACCGGGTCCGAGCCTTACTCGGTTCAAGTACGTGACGTATCCGACGAGGTCGGTGGCGCGGGCGAGTTCTCGACGCACCTCCTCGGTCGTCCAGCAGTCTGCGCCCGGACCGAGTCCGACCACGGTTACCTCACCGACTGCACCGACCTCGACCTTCCGGTCCGCGGGTGTGGGGAACACGGCGTTGTTGGCCGGGCTCGGCACGACGACCATCGAGAAGTAGGGAACTGCCGACGGGTCGACGTCCGCGGCGTTCGAGACGCGTTGGCCCTCCGTGCTCGCGCGTTCGACGTATCTCGCTTCGTCCAACCTGCCCGCGTCCGTTAGCGCCTGCACGACAGTGGGGAAGGTGCGGCCGAGCTTCATGATCGCTGCGGCGTCGGTGGCCGCCAACCGCCGCGTCAATTCGTCCACGGGCAAGGTTCCGGGTAGAACCGTGAACACCTCGTCACGTTCGACGAGGGGAGTCTTGAGCGCTGCAGATGCCGCACTGACCGACGTCACGCCGGGTATCACCTCGACGTCGAAACGGCCGACGAGTCGTTTGTGCATGTGCATGTAGGAGCTGTAGAACAGCGGATCGCCTTCGGCGAGCAACGCGACGTCGCGACCGGCAGCGAGGTGGGCTGCCAATCGAGCCGCGGCCTCCTCGTAGAACTCGTCGATCGCACCCTGATATCCGCCCGGATGATCGGTGGTCTCCGTCGTGACCGGATACACCAGGTGCTCCTCGATCTGACCGTCACGCATGTAGGGTGCCGCGACGCCTCGTGAAATGCTTCGGCCGTGACGCGCGCTGTGGAACGCGATCACGTCGGCCGCCTCGATGACGCGGGCGGCCTTGACGGTGACGAGTTCCGAGTCGCCCGGGCCGATTCCGACACCCCACAGCTTGCCTGCAGCGACGCTCATTCTTCCTCGCTCGCAATGGCATTGACCGCTGCAGCGGTGATCGCACTTCCTCCACGGCGGCCACGGACGACGAGATACTCCACACCCAGTCCGGATGCGATGAGGTCCTCTTTCGATTCGGCTGCGCCGATGAAACCGACCGGGCCTCCGACGATGGCGGCGGGCGCGGGGGCACCGGCGGCGAGCATCTCCATCAGATGGAACAGTGCGGTCGGGGCGTTGCCGATCGCGACGACGGCGCCGTCGAGTCGGTCTCCCCACAACTCCAGTGCCGCTGCGGTCCTGGTGGTCCCCAGCTTGTCCGCGAGGTCGCGAACCCGCGGGTCGGACAGCGTGCAGAGGACCTCGTTGTCCGCGGGCAACCTCCGACGGGTGACACCCGCGGCGACCATGTTGGCATCGCACAGAATCGGGGCGCCGGACTTCAACGCTGCGCGCGCATCGTGGACGACGTTCGGCGTGGCGCCGATGACCTCGGTCAGATCGACCTCGCCGCTCGCGTGGATCATCCGCACGACGACCTGCGCGATGTCCGCGGAGAACGCCGACAGATCCGCCTCGGCCCTGATGGTTGCAAAGGACTGTCGGTAGATCTCCGCGCCGTCGCGGATGTAGTCGTGCATGGCGTTCACGATAGGTCAGGCCGGTGAGCGGTCAGGACACCCGGTATCCGGTCGGTCCGGCGACGACGTTCAGTACATCTCCCTTCGGCGCCCCGCACCGACGGTCGCATCCGGACCAGTGCTGTCGGCGTCCGCGTAGGACCGTGCCTGCGCCGATCGCGTCGGTGAGATCTGCGCGTACGTCGGCGTTCGACTTCTCGCACCCGGGGGAGCCGGTGCAGGCACTGGCGTCGATCCAGGGTGAGTTCTCGTCGAAGATCAGACCCATGGGTGCGAGAACACGCACCACGGTGTCGGCCATGTCCTCGTCCAGATCGCACACCACCACGCTGCGCCACGGGGTGAGCACCAACGGTCTGTCGATCGCCGCCAGGAACTCGGCGAGCCGGCCGTCCAACGTACCGAGGGCGAGCGCTCCGCCGAGAGCTACCCGGCCGTCGTTCTGCGGTAGCCAGCCGACGGGGGGAGTCGACGACGTCCCCACCTCGAGCCGGGTCTCCGTGGTCGGAGTCGAGCCGAGAGCCGCAAGCACTCGTTCGGGTCCGTCGTCGAGCTCGCTCAGCCGCCATTCGGAGGTTCGCAGGTCCACGAACGCCTGAGCGGACGCCAGCAGTACGTCGACGACATCGCCTTCGGCGATGCGAACACCCGTGTCCCGGCCCGCGAGAACCAGCGCGTACCGGGCCCTCTCGTCCGCTGGATCGCCGGAAAAATGATGTTCGGGGGATACGGCCGCTGCCGCGAAATCCGGGCGCGCCGTGAGAACGTCGCCTCGGCCGTCGTCCAGCGCGAACAGTGTGCGGCCCGGAAGTTCGGCCAGTGCCGGCCGCGCACACAGGGCGGCGTCGAGTCGGCCGATCGAGTCGCGTACGTCTGCGATTCCCCCGACTCGACCGGTCAGTGGCGATGCGAGGATGTTGCGCACTCGTTCATGCGTCGGTGACGGCAACAGACCTGCGTCGGACAGCCGACGTGCAAGCTCGTCTCCGTCGGACACAGCGCGAAATTGAACATTGCCTCTCGACGTCAACTCCATCGAACCGTTGCCCAGCTCGGTCGCAGCGCCGGAGAGAACGAGCATCTGCGCCGGAGTGACCACTCCGCCCGGTAGACGCACGCGAGCCAGCGAGCCGTCGGCAGCCTGGTGCATGGACAGGGCGCCCGGGCACTTGTCCGGGACGGCTCGGGAATCGGTCGAACTCACTTCTTCAGGCTACAAGTGCATCTTGTTGGCGGCGCGGGAGCGTTCGCGCTGCTCGCGCATCTTCGCGTCGAACTCCGTACGCCACCGGGCACTGACGGTGAGCCCACGGGTTCTGGCTTCCTCGACGCTGAGCTCCACCGGAAACCCGTAGGTGTCGTAGAGGACGAACAGTTCGTCCCCGGTGATGGGTCCGTCGGCCATTCTGGCCAGCTCTCGCAGCCCCCGACGCAAAGTCTGCCGAAAGACCTTCTCCTCCTTGACGAGGACGGCGACGACTTCGTCGTGCAGCCGGTCCACCTCGGGATACGCACTGCGGTACAACCCGGCGATCGTCGGGACCACGTCCTGCACGAAGTTCTGCTCCACGCCGAGGTCGAACGCGAATCGAACGGCGCGCCGAATCAACCGGCGCATCACGTACCCCTGCTCCTTGTTGCCGGGTCGCACTCCGTCCACCGCGAGAAACACCGCACCGCGCAGGTGATCGGCCACCACCCGCATGGCCGCGGTGTGCGAGGCGTACGTCGCACCGGTCAGAGCTTCCAACTGTTCGACTATCGGCCACAGCAGCGAGCTGCGGAACACGTCGGGACTGTCGATCGCCGCGGCCGCGATGCGTTCGAGTCCGCCTCCGTAATCGACGTTGCGCCGCGGCGCGTGTCGAATCCGTCTGCGGTGCGCACGTACTGCATGAACACCGAGTTGCCGAGTTCGATGTAGCGCCCGCAATCGCAGTTCTGGTGGCAGAACTCGCCGTACGCCGTGTCGTGAGGAACGTCGGGATAGAGGTAGAACACCTCGGAATCCGGACCGCCGGGTTCCCCGACCGGCATCGCATCGGCCGAGCCCGCGCGGCACCACCAGTTCTTCGCGCCGTAGAACGCGATCCTGGCCCCGTTGCTACCGACTCGGCCGCCGTGTTCCTCGGTACCGAGATCGACACGGTCCGCGTCGATGCCCGCTGCGGCGAACATCGACGCCCACACATCGGCGCTCTCGGTGTCCTTCGGTATCGAATGCCGCTCGTCGCCGGCAAAACACGACACGAAGATTCGGGTGGGATCGAGACCGACGACACCGGTGAGGAACTCCCAGAACCACGGAATCTGCTGATCCTTGAAGTAGTCGCCCAGACTCCAGTCGCCGAGCATCTCGAAGAACGTCGTGTGCCGGTTGTCGCCGACCTCCTCGATGTCCTGCACGCGAACGCACGGCTGACTGTCGGTCAGACGCGTCCCCTCGGGGTGTTGGGCACCCAGTAGATAGGGGAGTAGCTGCTGCATACCGCTGCCGTTGAACAGGGTCGTCGGATCGCCCACGGGCACCAGTGACGCTCGTTCGATCGGCCGATGGCCACGGTCGGCGAAGAACTGCAGGTACGCGCTGCGTATGTCCCGAGCATCCATCCGTCGATGCTACGAGCGAACGGGTGGACACGGCAGCGGATTCACTTGGGTAGCATTCCCCACCAGAAGGCTTCGGCCGAGAGGAAATCCGGTGCAAGTCCGGTGCGGTCGCGCCACTGTCACAGCCAGACCCTCTCCGAAGCTGCCACGTAGAACGACCAGGGGCGCGAAAACCCCAGGAGGGTGTTACCCGTGATCTTGCTGCTGTCCACCTCGGATACCGATCTGCTGTCCGCGCGCGCCAGCGGTGCCGACTATCGGTGGGGCAACCCCTCGCGGCTCCTCGCCGCCGACGTCCCGTCCCTGGCCGACGGCGCCGAACTGATCGTGCTCCGCATCCTCGGATCGAAGAGATCGTGGGAAGAAGGCGTGGACGCAGTCCTCGCGACCGGACTCCCCGTCGTCGTTCTCGGCGGAGAACAAGCACCCGACGCCGAACTCATGGAACTGTCCACCGTTCCCGGCAACGTCGCCGCGCAGGCCCACAACTACCTCGCCGAAGGCGGGCCTGACAACCTCGCCCAGCTCTTCGCATTCCTCTCCGACACCGTGCTGCTGACCGGACACGGATTCGCGGCGCCGATGCACACCCCCACCTGGGGCACCCTCGACCGGCAATCCACCCACGACACAAATTCAGGTCCTGTCTCTACTGGTCACTCCGCAGGCTCCGCTCCTGTCGTTGCGGTTCTGTACTACCGCGCCCAGCATCTCGCCGGGAACACGGCGTACATCGAAGCTCTGAGCGCTGCCGTCGAAGCCAAGGGTGCCCGCGCGCTTCCCATCTTCTGCGCGTCGTTGCGCACCGCCGAACCCGCGCTGCTCGACACTCTCAAGTGCGCCGACGCGATGATCGTGACCGTGTTGGCGGCCGGCGGCACCAAACCCGCAGGTGCGTCGGCAGGCGGAGACGACGAGGCGTGGGACGTCGCCGAACTCGCCGCCCTCGACGTTCCCATTCTGCAAGGACTGTGTCTGACGAGCAGTCGCGCGACGTGGGAGGAGAACGACGACGGCCTTTCGCCGCTCGACGTCGCCACCCAGGTGGCCGTTCCCGAGTTCGACGGCCGACTCATCACGGTTCCGTTCTCGTTCAAGGAGATCGACGACGACGGACTCACCACGTACGTTCCCGATCACGAACGAGCGGCGCGCGTCGCGGGTATCGCCGTACGTCACGCACGGCTTCGGCACATCCCGGCGGCGGACCGGCGGATCGCGCTGATGTTCTCGGCGTACCCGACCAAGCACGCCCGGATCGGCAATGCCGTCGGCCTCGACACTCCGGCCAGTGCGATCGCCTTGATGTCCGAGATGCGCACCGCAGGTTACGATCTGGGTCCACTGGACGGTCCCGACGCCATTCCGGGTCTCGCAGCGCGTGACGGTGACGCTCTGATCCACGCGCTGATCGCGCGCGGCGGTCAGGATCCGGACTGGCTCACCTCCGAGCAGCTCGAGGGCAACCCCATCCGTATCTCGGCCGCGCAGTACCGGAACTGGTTCGAGGAACTACCCGAGGATCTCACGTCGGCAGTCGAGGAACATTGGGGTCCCGCTCCGGGCGATATGTACGTGGACCGGTCGGTCGATCCCGAAGGCGAGATCGTCATCGCCGCAATGCAGTTCGGCAACGTCGTCATCATGGTTCAGCCGCCGCGTGGATTCGGCGAGAAGCCGGTCGCGATCTACCACGACCCGGATCTGCCTCCGAGCCACCACTATCTGGCGGCGTATCGCTGGATTCAGGCGTCCGCGCAGAACGGCGGTTTCGGAGCCGACGCGATGGTGCACCTCGGCAAGCACGGCAACCTCGAATGGCTGCCGGGCAAGACTCTCGGCATGTCCGCCTCGTGTGGAACCGACGCAGCTCTCGGTGACCTGCCGCTCATCTATCCGTTCCTCGTCAACGATCCGGGCGAGGGCACCCAGGCGAAGCGGCGCGCACACGCGACTCTCGTCGACCATCTGATTCCTCCGATGGCGCGCGCGGAGAGCTACGGCGACATCTCACGTCTCGAGCAACTGCTCGACGAGCACGCGAACATCTCGGCGCTCGATCCAGCGAAGCTGCCTGCTATCCGCCAGCAGATCTGGACGCTCATGACGGCTGCTCAGATGCACCACGATCTGGGGCTCGAGGAACGGCCCGACGAAGAAGTGTTCGACGACATGCTTCTGCACGTCGATGGTTGGCTGTGCGAGATCAAGGACGTACAGATCCGTGACGGTCTCCACGTGCTCGGTTCCGAACCCGTCGGCGACGCCGAGGTCGAGCTCGTTCTGGCGATGCTCCGGGCTCGTCAGATGTGGGGCGGCGAGCAGTCGGTTCCCGGCTTGCGCGAGGCTCTCGGGCTCAGTGAGGACGGCGACGAGGAGCGCGTCCGAGTCGACGAGGTCGAGTCGATCGCTCACGGTCTGGTTTCGGCGATGCAGCTCACGCAGTGGGATCCGTCCCGAGCCGAGGAAGTCGCCGGGGACCACGGCCCCACCGTTGCCGAGATTCTGAAGTTCGCCGCGGCCGAGGTGGTCCCGCGTCTGCGCGGTACCTCGCGCGAGATCGAGCAGGTTCTGCACGCCCTCGACGGTGGATTCATCCCTGCGGGCCCCAGCGGTTCGCCGTTGCGCGGCTTGATCAACGTGCTCCCCACCGGGCGCAACTTCTATTCGGTCGACCCCAAGGCCGTGCCGTCGAAGCTGGCCTGGGAAACCGGGCAGGCGATGGCGGAGTCGCTGCTGGCTCGGTACCGGAAGGATCACGGCGAGTGGCCGAAATCGGTCGGGTTGTCGGTGTGGGGCACGTCGGCGATGCGCACGTCGGGAGACGATGTGGCCGAGGTCTTCGCGCTCCTCGGTGTGTCGCCGGTGTGGGACGAAGCGTCGCGGCGTGTCACCACGCTTGCGGTCATCGACCTCGAAGAACTCGGTAGGCCGCGCATCGACGTGACCGTTCGCATCAGTGGGTTCTTCCGTGACGCCTTCCCACACGTTCTGGCGTTGCTCGACGACGCGGTTCGTCTGGTAGCTGCGTTGGACGAGCCGGCGGAGCAGAACTACGTGCGTGCGCACGCGCAGGCGGACCTCGCCGAGCACGGTGACGAACGTCGTTCCACTACGCGCATTTTCGGTTCGAAGCCGGGCACCTACGGTGCGGGTCTGCTTCAGCTGATCGACAGCAAGACGTGGCGGAGCGACGAGGATCTGGCCCAGGTCTACACGACCTGGGGTGGGTTCGCGTACGGACGCGGACTCGACGGCGTTCCTGCGTCGGACGACATGCGCACGGCGTACAAGCGAATTGCCGTGGCTGCCAAGAACACCGACACGCGTGAGCACGACATCGCCGATTCCGACGACTACTTCCAGTACCACGGCGGCATGGTCGCCACCGTCCGCGCTCTGACGGGGAAGTCGCCCGAGGCATACATCGGCGACAGCACGCGACCGGAGTCGGTGCGGACCCGCACGTTGTCGGAGGAGACCGCACGCGTGTTCCGTGCACGCGTCGTCAACCCGCGGTGGCTGGAGGCGATGCGTCGGCACGGATACAAGGGCGCATTCGAAATGGCGGCGACCGTCGATTATCTGTTCGGGTACGACGCCACCACCGACGTCGTCGCGGACTGGATGTACGAGAAGCTGGCCGAGACGTACGTGTTGGACGAGCAGAATCAGAAGTTCATGCAGCAGTCCAACCCGTGGGCGCTGCACGGCATCGCCGAAAGGCTGCTCGAGGCCGTCGAACGCAAGATGTGGGCGGAACCGGACCAGCACATCCTCGATGGGTTGCGCCAGGTCTACCTGGAAACGGAAGGCGACCTCGAGGGCGAATAGCCGTATCCTGGTCGGCATGGCCACGTTCCAGGAGATCGCCGACGGCAAGTACGTTTCGCTCACCACGTTCAAGAAGGACGGCACGCCCGTCGCGACGCCGCTGTGGGGGGCGCGCGACGGCGACCGGCTGCTGGTGTGGACGACGACGGACTCGTGGAAGGTCAAGCGGATCAAGCGAAACGCGAAGGTGACGGTTGCGCCGTGCACTGCGCGTGGCAAGGTCGAAGGCGCGGCGGTGGACGGCGTCGCCGAGATCCTCGATGCGGCAGGTACCGAGCAGGCACGTGCGGCGATCGCGTCGAAGTACGGCATCCTCGGATGGCTGACGGTGAAGGGCAGTTCACTGCGTCGTGGCAAATCGGGGACGGTCGGCATTTCCGTCGTCCCATCATGATCGGGTGAGATCCGGCGGTCACGGCGCGTAGTCGCTTCGAATGTGGCGGTGATTGCCCGCGCCGGGCGCCATACTGGCGCTCATGTCGGACTTCGGTGACGCAGACCTGGTACTTTTCGGCCGCATTCTGACGGTCGATCCATCCTTTCCCACCGCCGAAGCCGTCGGTGTGAGAGGCGGCCGAATCGTGGCCGTCGGCTCTCGGGCCGAAACAGAACCTCTCGTCGGTCCCGCCACCCGGGTGATCGACGTCGGCGACGGATGCGTGCTGCCGGGGCTCGTCGAGGCCCACGGTCATCCGCTCATGGAAGCGTTGGTGCTCTCGGATCGGATGGTCGACATCCGCCCGGTGACGATGACCGATCCGACGCAAATCCTGGACGCGATACGGAGCGAAGTCGCCCGACGCGGTGACGACGGAGCGTTCCTCAGCGGCTGGGATGCACTGTTGCAGAACGGACTTCCCGATCCGACACTGGACTGGCTGGACTCGATCGCGCCGGCAACACCCCTGGTCGTTCTGCACAATTCCGGGCATCTCGCGTTCTTCAATTCGGCAGCAGCACGGAGCCTGGGTCTGGATCGAGACACCCCCGACCCCAAAGGCGCGGCGTACGGCCGAGACGTCGACGGCGAGCTGGACGGGACCGCGCGGGAAACCGGAGCGGTGTTTCCGCTCGTCGCGGGTGCGATGACCGCAGGGGGTTATCCGGCCATGCTTGCCGCTGAATGTGCACGGCTGAACCGTGCCGGCCTGACGACGTGTTCCGAGATGGCGTACGACCCGAAATTCGGGCCGCTGGTGGCCGGGTTCGAGGAGTCCGGAGCGTTGACCGTCCGGCTCCGGACCTACGAGATGTCGAGTCCGGCGATGACGGCGAGCACCGATCCCGGGGCTGGGGACGACATGATCAGGCACACCGGAATCAAGATCTGGGTGGACGGCTCGCCGTGGATCGGCAACATAGATCTGTCGTTCCCGTACCTGGACACCGACGCGACCCGCAGCATCGGCGTCGAACCCGGGTCCTGCGGACACGCCAACTACACCCACGAACAACTGACCGAGATCGTCGACGCCTACTTCCCGCGCGGCTGGCCGATCGCGTGTCACGTGATGGGAGACAACGGGATCGACACGATTCTCGATGTCTACGACAGTGTGCTTCGCCGTCATCCTCGTTCCGATCACCGGCTTCGGCTCGAACACGTCGGCGCGATCCGGCAGGATCAGTTGAGGCGTGCTGTGGCTCTCGGTGTCACGTGCAGTCTGTTCGTCGATCAGATCCACTACTGGGGAGACGTCCTGGTGGACGGACTGTTCGGTCCCGAGCACGGTAGCCGTTGGATGCCTGCCGGGTCTGCCGTCGCAGCAGGCATGAGGATTTCGCTGCACAACGACCCGCCGGTCACACCCGAGGAACCGCTGCGCAACATCGCCGTGGCGGTGACCAGAACGACGCCCAGCGGATCGGTGTCCGCCCCGGAAGAGTGCCTGACGGTCGATCAGGCCATCCGCGCGCAGACCATCGATGCCGCCTGGCAGTTGTTCTCCGACGACGTCATCGGATCGATCGAGGTCGGCAAGTACGCGGACTTCGTCGTTCTGTCCGCCGACCCCCGTGACGTCCCACCGGAGACCATCGCGGACCTGGACGTTCTCGCGACCTATCTGGGCGGAGTTCAGGTGTACGACGGGTCCGCGTGACGCGGTGTCACCTGATCCCGTTCGGTCTGATTCCGATATGCGCAAGTGGGTACTTGTACAACGGCGGCCTGCGGACGACAGGCAGGGCGGTGTCGGATAGAGGACGAACAACGGGTGGCAGAGACCACCAGAGCGGAGAAGCACCGTGCCGATTGCAGCTACGGATTTCCATCATGTCCGGCTCACGGTCAGCGACATCGACGTGTCGCGAAAGTTCTACGACGACGTGTTCGGTTTCGATGTGGCGTTCGAGTACGACCCGAATGCCGATGAGGAGACCAAGAAATCCCTGTGGTTTCTGTTCGGTGGAGTCATCTATCAGTTCCCCGGCGGATTGTTCGGTCTCCGTCCGGTCGCACCGGACGACGACAACTTCGACGCGGACCGTGCGGGGCTCGATCACCTGAGTTTCGGCGTGGACAGTCGGCAGGCGCTGCAGGATGCGGTGGACACTCTCGACCGATTGGGTATCGCGCACGAGGGAATCAAGAGCGGAGGCCCCGGCCTCGCGATCCTCGAGTTCCGCGACCCCGACAACATCGCACTCGAGGTGTCGGGACCGGCCGAGTAGGTGTCGACGACTACTGGGCCGCGCTGACCGAAGACATGTGAAAGTCCGGAATGCGCAACGGCGGCATCGCTGTTCGCGTGAACCAGTCCTTCCATTCCCGAGGTAGTGTCGGCGAACTGATGCCCGCTTGGCTTGCTCGTCGGAGCAGGTCGAGCGGGCTTTCGTTGAAACGGAAGTTGTTCGTCGATCCGACTACCTCGCCGTCCTCGACCAGGTAGACGCCGTCTCGTGTCAAGCCGGTCAGCAGCAGCGTCGCGGGATCGACCTCGCGGATGTACCACATCGTGGTCAGAAGCAGACCACGTTCGGTCCCGGCGATCATGTCCTCGATGGACGTGTCGCCACCGGTGAGGATCAGGTTGTCCCCAGGCACGGTCACGGGAGTCGCGTACTCCTCGGCTGCGAAGCGGGGATAGGAGAGGGCATTGATCACGCCGTCGGCGATCCAGTCGACGCGTGAGGTCGGCAGCCCGTTGTCGAACAGTGACACCGAGTCGTTGGACGATCCCGTCGCCAGAAACGGCGAGTACTCGAGGCCGGGTGCCGCGGGATCGGAGAACAGTGTCAGGTCGAGAGTGCCGAGTTTCTCTCCGATGCGAGTTCCACCGGCGCGCGACAATGCGGTGCGTCCTTCCTGGGCGCCCCGACCCTCCATCGTCCACATGAGATAGATCATCAAATCGGCGACTGCCGACGGAGGCAGTATCGTCTCGTACCGTCCTGCCGGGAGGTCGACGCGTGTGTCGGCCCAGTCCAGGCGCGTGGAGAGATCGGCCAGCAGTGAGTCCACCGCGACGTCGTCGAACCGCGTGGTCCCGGTGCCGACCCACGCGCTGGCGTCACCGCGTTTGCCGTTGATCTCCACCGATCCTGTCGGTTGGGTGTATCGCTTGCGGATCCCGGTCGAACTTCCCAGCCACACCGTCTCCACCTGGTGGTGTGCGAATCCGTAGAGCTGGTCGGTGCCGTCGAACCCCGACGACAGGCCACCGGTGAGCGAACCGAACACGTCGATGTTCGTTCGCTGCGACGGTGCCTCCCAGCCGTCCGGCACGCTGGTGCCCGTCAGAAGCGGCATCGCATCCTCGGCGACACCGGCCGCGCGCGCTGCTCGTTCCGCTGCGGCGACGACGCCCGCGATGTCCGCGGGGTCCACCGACGTGGAGGACACGGTCGCGGCGCGTGCCCCTGCGTCGGTGCGGACGATCGACATCACCGTCCAGCGTCGAAGCGTCGAGATGCCGTTGGTGGTCATCGAGTTGCCGGCCCAGCGCAGCGAGGCCTCGCTGGAATCGGTGACGATCACGATCGTCTCGTCGACCGTCGCCGCGGACAGTGCACGTTCGATCACCTCGTGTCCGGCGATCACTGGCCTGCCTCCGATCGAGTGTTGAGCACGTTGACGCCGCGGAACAGTGCAGCCGGGCATCCGTGGCTGACCGCCGCGACCTGCCCGGGTTGTGCCTTGCCGCAGTTGAACGCACCACCGAGCCGCCTCGTGGACTTGCCGCCGACGAGGTCCATCGAACCCCAGAAATCGGTTGTCGTCGCCTGATACGCGACGTCGCGAACCTGGCCGTCGAGCCGGCCGTTCCTGATCCTGAAGAAGCGTTGGCCGGTGAACTGGAAGTTGTACCGCTGCATGTCGATGGACCAGGACTTGTCGCCGACGATGTAGATGCCGTCCTCGACTTCGGCCACGAGATCGTCGACGGTACGGTCGGTGTCGGGGTCCGGTCGAAGCGACACGTTGGCCATGCGCTGGATCGGTACGTGGTGGGGTGAGTCGGCGTACGAGCAGCCGTTGGAACGAGGCAGGCCGAGTCGAGGGGCGAACACGCGATCGAGCTGGTAGCCGACCAGTACGCCGTCCTTGACCAGGTCCCACTGCTGCGCGGCGACGCCGTCGTCGTCGTATCCGATGCTCGCGAGTCCGTGCTGTTCGGTGCGGTCCGCAGTCACGTGCATGTGGGCACTGCCGTATTTCAGCGTCCCCAACTTGTCCGGCGTGGCGAACGACGTGCCCGCGTAGGCCGCCTCGTACCCGATGGCACGATCGTATTCGGTTGCGTGGCCGATCGATTCGTGGATGGTGAGCCACAGGTTGGTCGGATCGACTACCAGATCCAGAGTGCCGGGGGTGACCGTCGGAGACTTCACTTTCTCCGACAGCCAGTATGGAATCCGCTCCAGTTCGTCGGACCAGTCCCAGGTGCTGCCGGGTCCCAGATATTCCCATCCGCGACTGGTGGGAGGTGCCAACGTGCGCATCGTCTCGAACGCGCCTGCCTCGTGGTCGACGGTGGTGGCCTCGAACTGTGGGTGCAGGCGAACCCGCTGCTGGGTGATCGAGCTGCCGGCGAGGTCGGCGTAGAACGTCTGTTCCTTGACCTGCAGGACGGACGCAGTGACGTGGTCGATGCCCTCGGCGGTGTGAAGGGAATCCGAGTACGCGGCGAGGAGCTCGACCTTCTCCGTCGTCGGAACCGAGAACGGATCGACGGTGTAGGGGGACACCCACGTCGCGTCGCGGTACACGGGTTCGTCGGCCAGTTCGACGGATTCGCGGTTGAGCGATCGCAGTGCCCGTGCGACTGCAACGGCGGACTGCGCTGCCTTCGACGCCGACGCTTCCGACAGTTCCGATTCGGACGCGAACCCCCATGTGCCGTCGACGACGACACGGACCGCGAGACCGATCTCCGAACTGTCCACCGCCGACTGGACGACGCTGTCGCGCATGTTCAGCGACTGGGTGACCAATCGGTGGACTCGGAAGTCCGCGTGGGATGCCCCGGCTCGCTTCGCCGCATCCAGTGCGGCGCCGGCCAGTGCTTTCAGAGGGAGATCGAGAAAATCCGCATCGACGGTGCGTGTGTGCGTGTGCGGAGGCAGGGTCACAGGGATGGAGATTAGCCGAACTGTTGCCATCCCAGGCGGACAACCATGCCGATCACGACCACCAACAGCACGATTCGGACGAACCCCGATCCCCTCGACAGTGCGGTCCTCGACCCGAGCAGCGCGCCGATCACATTGCACACGGCCATCGCAGCACCCAATTGCCACAGCACGTGGCCAGTGATCGCGAAGAAGGCCAAAGCGCCTACGTTGGAACCGAGGTTCAGCACTTTCGCCATCGCCGCACTGCGGACGAACTCGGTACCGAGCAGGGTGGCGAACGCGATGATGAAGAACGTGCCGGTGCCCGGTCCGAGGATTCCGTCGTAGAAGCCGAATGCACCCGCCGCCAGGAAGACCACCACGAGAAACTTGCGTCGACTCGGTGGATTGTGGGCTGCCACAGTGCCGATCGTCGGCCGCGCCGTCACCAGGATGGCGACTCCCACGAGGACGACCATGATGATCGGAATGAACAGGTCGCGGTCGATGAGAGAGACTGCGGCCGCACCGCATGCCGACGTGACGGCTGCGGCAAGGCCTGCAGGCGCCATCACTCGCCATTCGATCTTTATCTTGCGAGCGAAGGTGACGACGGCTGCGCACGTTCCGAACACCGCGGTCATCTTGTTCGTCGCCAAAGCGGCTTGTGCGGACAATCCAGGGGCCACGACGAGCAGTGCCGGAAGCAGGATGAGGCCGCCGCCTCCGACGACGGCATCGACCCACCCGGCGCTGAACGCGGCAACCATGAGCAATCCCCAGTCGGCAGCCGTCATACGGCAAACTCAATCACATGCGCAGATTCAGCCTGTGGCTCAGGGGCAAGCCCTTCGTCGCGGATTCTCTCCTGGCCTGCGCGTTGTTCCTGACCGACGCCATAGTGTTCATCGGCTCGGCCACGGATGTGCTGTGGCCGTTGTTCGTACTGGTCGCCGTGGCTGTGTCGGCTCCGGTCGCGTGGCGCAGGCGACACCCGCGAACAGTGTCCGGAGCGGTACTGATCGTGTCCATCCTGAGTGTTCTCACCGGACATGCGCTGGGGGACACTACCAGTCTGCATCCGTCGCTGCTCGCGCTTCCGATCATGCTGTACACGCTGGTGGCGTACGTCGGTCGGCGCGAGGGTGCGATCTACCTCGTGGCCGTGGCCGTCGACGGGATGGTGTCGTTGGTCTTCCTCGATCAGGATCTGTTCACGTCGATTCTGTTCACGGTGCTGATGTACGCGCTGGCCTGGCTGGCGGCGGAGTTCCTCGGCGCACGTCGTGCCTACGACGAGGCGGTCGAGGCACGGCTCGCCGTCGCGGAGTACGACCGTGATCGGCGGGCGGAGGATGCGGTGGCGATGGAGCGCACCCGCATCGCACGAGAGCTGCACGACGTGATCGCCCACGGAGTGAGCGTGATGGTCGTCCAGGCGGACGGTGCGTCCTACGCGATCCGGAAGGATCCCGAACGTGCCGAGCAGGCTGTGGCGAACATTTCCGCAACGGGACGCGCGGCTCTCGCCGAACTACGGCGCACGGTTGCGCTTCTGCGCACCAACCCGCACGCGGACGACATGCCGATGTACGGCACCGCCGGCCTCGCGAAGGTGGTGGACATGATGTCGAGGGCCGGATTGAACGTGGAGCTGGAGCAGACCGGCAATCTCGACGACATCAGTCCGGCGATCAGCCTGGGTGTCCACCGGCTGGTCCAGGAATCGCTGACGAACGTGCTTCGGCACGGTGGACACGCCCCGAAAGCGTCGGTGTCGGTGATCCGTCGCGACGAGGACGTGCTCGTCGAGATTCTCAACAGCGGTGTCGGTGCCCCGCCCATCGCCGTCGAAGGGACGGGAAACGGCTTGCTGGGTATGCGGGAGCGGGTCGCAGTTCTGCAGGGAACGTTGGACGCGGGCAGGATGTCGGACGGTCGGTGGCGAGTACGAGCAGAGCTACCGCTCGAGTGAAGATAAGTTGTGCAGGTGCCGATCTCCGTTCTCATCGTCGACGACCAGGAACTCATGCGTATGGGACTGACGATGGTGCTCGACGCGCAGGAGGACATCGACGTCGTCGGTGAGGCCGCCGACGGCAAAGCGGCGTTGGAGGCGGTGGCCGACCTGCAGCCCGACGTCGTTCTGATGGACGTACGGATGCCCGGCATCGACGGCGTGGAGGCGACCGAGCAGATCACGTCCTCGGCGTCGCACTCGCGGGTGCTGGTGATGACGACCTTCGATCTGGACGAGCATGTGCTTGGCGCGATCCGCGCCGGTGCGAGCGGGTTCCTCCTCAAGGACACTCCACCGGACGATCTGGTGTCCGCGATCCGCAGCATCGCCGGGGGAGATGCCGTCGTCTCGCCCAAGGTCACCAAGCGATTGCTGACGAGAATGGTCGCGGACGAGGCCACCCCGTTGCGTGATCCAGCGATGCTCGACGCTTTGACCGATCGCGAACGCGAAGTCCTCGAGCTGCTGGCGACGGGATTGTCGAACGCCGAGATCGCGCAACGGCTCGGTTTGTCCGAGGCGACGGTCAAAACCCACGTCGGTCGCATGTTCACGAAGCTCGGTCTACGTGACCGAGTGCAGGCTGTGGTGCTCGCCTACGAGACCGGACTCGTTCGTCCTGGGTCGTAGGGCGCCTCGGTTCCTGATAAAAAACGAAGACCTCTCGGGGGTCGGGAGTATTCCAGACCACTTCGTTCGTTGTCGCTACAGGCAACGAAAGGAACGACGGTGTTTGCTCTCTTTCTTCTTTACGTGATCGTCGAGGTAGCTGCCCTGGTCGCAGTGGGAAGCGCCATCGGTGTGCTGTGGACCGTGCTGCTGTTGCTGGCGGGGTCGGCTGTCGGCTTGATCCTGGTCCGCTCTCAGGGACGCCGGGTGATGGACGGCTTGCGCGCCGCCGGACGTGGTGAGCGTGCGCCCGGTGTCGCAGTCGCGGACGGTGTGCTGTTCGCCATAGGCGCGGTGGCGATGTTCGTGCCCGGCTTGGTGACGTCGCTCTTCGGCATCATGCTCCTGCTGCCGTTCACGAGGTGGGCGTTGCGTCCGTTGGTCCTGCTCGCCGCAGCGCGGTGGATGCCCACTGTCGCCGCGACCACGGCGCGGATGCGGCCGACGGTCATCGACGGCGAGGTCGTCCCGGATTCGACGGGCCCGCGGCTGTCCGGGGCGATCATCGAAGCTCAGCCTCAGGATTTCCAGAAGCCCACTCGCTGAGGGCAGACTGGTCTGTCGTGAGTACCCAACTGCTCCTCGGTGGACGGATCTACAGCCCGACGGCACCCGACGCAACGGCGATGGCCGTCACCGACGGTGTCGTGACATGGACCGGCGAGGATCGCACGGGCAGAGCCCTGCATCCGGGCGCCGAGGAAATCGATCTCGCAGGCGCATTCGTCGCGCCTGCGTTCGTCGATTCGCACGTGCACACGACGGCACTCGGGTTGTCCGTCGTCGGACTGGATCTGACGGGAGCTGCGACTCGGGCCGACTGCCTGGACCGAATCCGGCGGCACGTCGAGCAGACATCCGACGATGTGGTGTGGGGACAAGGTTGGGACGATTCGACGTGGGGCGATGGCGGGGCGCTGACCACTGCCGATCTGGACGCGATTGCGCCCGGCCGAAACGTGTACCTGTCACGGATCGACGCACATTCGGCCGCCTGCTCGACGCCCCTTCGGACTGCCAGCGGAATCACGAGCTCCCAGTTGGGGTTCGACCCGCAGGAGCCGGTCACGGCCGACGCCCATCACGCGGTCCGGTCCACTGCTCGGGCATTGATCGGCCCGCGGCTGCGCACGCGGGCCCGGCTCGCGGCACTGGATCTGTTTGCAGCCCAGGGTATTTGCGCGGTTCACGAGTGCGCGGGCCCGGACATCTCGGGCTCCACCGACTTCGCCGAGTTGTCGGCGACGCAGCACGGTGTCGAGGTCCGCGGCTATTGGGGCGAACTGGCCACCAGCGCTGAGCACGCCCGCGAGCTGCTCTCGTCGACGGGTGCGGCCGCGCTGGGCGGGGACCTGTTCGTCGATGGATCCATCGGCTCCCACACGGCGTGGCTGACCGAGCCGTACGCCGACCATGACGGCACCGGCATCGCCTTCCAGGACGTCGAGTCCATCGCCGCTCATCTGTCCGCGTGTACCGAAGCCGGCATCCAGGCGGGATTTCATGCAATCGGGGACGGTGCCGTCGGCGCTGTCACCGCGGCGCTGCTCCGGACCGCCGAGGTGTTCGGCGGTCCGGCGGTAGCTGCGCTCGGGCACCGGATAGAGCACCTGGAGATGGTGTCGGACGCGCAGGCGGACGTTCTTGCGTCTCTCGGGGTGATCGCCAGCATGCAACCGGCCTTCGACGGGTTGTGGGGTGGTGACGACGCCCTCTACGCATCCAGACTCGGCGTGGAGCGGGCGCGGGAGCTGAACCCGTTCGCCTCGCTCGCATCGAGAGGTGTGTCCCTTGCATTCGGATCGGACGCCCCGGTGACGACGGTCGATCCATGGGGCGTTCTGCGATACGCAGTCGGACACCGCACTCCAGGAAGCGCGGTGTCACCTCGGGCGGCGTTCTCGGCTGCCACCAGAGGTGCGTGGCGAGCGGGCGGTGTGCGCGACGGTCTGGCAGGTACGTTGCTTCCCGGTGCCCCCGCGAGCTACGCAGTCTGGGATGCCGACGAGCTGGTCGTGCGCGCACCCGCCGATTCGGTTGCACGGTGGTCTACCGATCCGAGGGCCGGAGTACCCCCGCTGCCCGCCCTCGATCCGCAGTCTCCGAGCCCTCGTTGCCTGCGCACGGTGCACCGCGGACGAGTGATCCATGAAGCGTGATCCGCGCGCGTTCCTGCGCGTCGGTGGTTCCACCGTCCTCGCTGCTGTCGCCGGTCTCTTGCTGTTCGCGAGCTTCCCGCCTCGGCACCTGTGGTTCCTCGCCCCGGTCGGTGTCGCGATCCTCGTCGGGGTCGTGTCGGGTATCGGGTCTTCGAACCGCCCGTCGAAGAAAGCAGGCTTCGGGTACGGATTCGTGGCGGGCCTCGGCTTCTTCGTCCCGCTGCTTCCCTGGATCGGCGTGTACGTCGGGCCGTTGCCCTGGTTGGCCCTGGCGGCCGCCGAGTCCGTGTTCATCGGTGTCTTCGGCGTCCTTGCAGCCGTCCTCGGGAGGTCTCGGTGGTGGCCACTGTCGATTGCCCTGGCATGGAGTCTCGTCGAGTGGGCGCGGTCGTCGTTTCCGTTCGGGGGCTTTCCGTGGGGCAGACTCGCATTCGGCCAGCCGGACGGGTTTCTACTGCCGTTGGCGAGTGTCGGAGGAGCGCCGCTGCTGAGTTTCGGTGTGGCGTTGACAGGATGCGGAATCGCAGCGCTCGTGGCGTGCATCCTCGGGCCACGTTCGCGTGGCCGATGGGCAACAGCCACCGCTACCACCGTGGTCGCGTCCGTTGCCGCGCTCGCACTGTTGCCGACCCTCGCGCCCGCGCAGGCGTCCGGGGACGAACCATCCATCACCGTGGCGGCCGTGCAGGGGAGTGTTCCTCGGTTGGGCCTCGACTTCAACGCGCAACGACGTGCGGTGTTGGACAACCACGTCCGCGAGACGCTGCGCCTGGCCGACGACGTGGCGGCGGGCCGAGTGGCCGAACCGGACATCGTCGTGTGGCCGGAAAATGCGTCGGACATAGACCCGTTGCGAAACGCGGACGCGGCGGCACTGATCACCGAGGCGTCGGAGGCCGTCGGTGCTCCGATTCTGGTCGGTTCCGTTCTGGTCAACGACGACAGGACCACCACCAATTCGGTGATCGCCTGGAACGGTGCCGACGGTCCGGGTGAACGACACGACAAGAAGATCATTCAACCCTTCGGTGAGTACTTGCCCTACCGAAGTTTTTTCCGGTTGTTCTCCGAGTATGCCGATCGTGCCGGGTATTTCATGCCAGGCACGGGTAACGGTGTCGTCCACGCCGCGGGCGTGGCAGTCGGAATCGCAACCTGTTACGAGGTGGCGTTCGACCGAGCGTTGACCGAGTCCGTTCGATCGGGTGCCCAGTTCATCGCGATCCCCACGAACAACGCGACCTTCGGGGACACCGAGATGACGTACCAGCAGTTGGCCATGTCCCGTGTTCGCGCGGTCGAGCACGGCCGCGACGTCGTTGTCGCCGCAACGAGCGGAATCAGCGCGACGGTGTCGCCGCGGGGCGATGTCGAGCAGGCGAGCGATCTGTTCGTGCCGGAGGTTCTCGTTCAACGTGTCGCTCTTCGGACCGATACGACGATTGCCACCGCAGTGGGTCCGTGGCCGGAGTATCTGCTGTGTGTGCTGGCCGGGGCGTTCGTGATCGGCACCGCAGTGATCGGCAGAAGAACAAACTTGAAGTCCGAAAAAGCGCAGGAAAAGGGTTTCGAATCCGATATTCGAGCGTGAGCGGTTCTCGGGAATGTCGAGCTGTCATTCGGACGGAGGATTCCTGGTCGGCCTGTTCGAGAGCGCGATTCGTGTAACGAATCGTGACGTAGGCTCGATTCTTCAATAGTGATCCGCTACAAAACCGGCGGGTTCTTATTGTATGTTTGTAGACTGCTGTGGTCCCTGGATCGCAACTGATCGTTGGCGCGCAATTTCCCGCAATTGCGCGGTCGGTGACGTGTACGTACGGGAGGGGTCGTCGATGATGTGTGCGCTGCTCGGTTATCGAATTCAACCAATTTCTCCGAATGAATCCCCAAGTCCATCGAATGTATCGAAAACCGGCATCGAGCCTTTTTCGGCATTCTTTTCGAACCCAATCCCGACCGCAGCGCGCAACGAACCAACTGTGAACGGTCGGGTAGGCGGATAGCCGTACCGATAGACCTGTACTCGACCAGGGCCCAGTTGCTGAACCACGCTCGGAACGGAAATGACTGTTGACTGCACGTACCTCGGCAACTGTCCCTGACAATTCTTCGCTGCGTTCGTCGTCTCTTTCGACGTCGACTCGGAAAGGTGTCTGAATGCGCGCCGCGGTCTCAGGCGAGTCCCATGGATCACTTCCTCCGGAGGGAGGTGCATCGGAGCCGTTCCCGTTGTCGTCGGCTCAGCGTGGAATGTGGTTCGCTCAGCAGTTGGCGCCGTCGGTTCCTGTCTGCATCGCGCAGTACGTGGACTTGCGGGGCGACCTCGACCTGGAGTTGTTGAGGAAGTCGACGCGTCAAGCCGGCCATGAGTTCCAGTCCGCCTTCATCCGTCTGTTCGAGGTCGACGGCGAACCGATGCAGGTGATCGATCACAGCATCGACGACTCGGTCGACTACCTCGATCTGCGGTCCGAGGACGACCCCATGGCCGCGGCGAAGACGTGGATCGATCGCAACTACACCGCTCCGGTCGACGTGACCACCGATCGCCTGGTGGACGTCTGGATTCTTCACGTCGAGGACGACCGGTACCTCTGGTACAGCAAGATCCACCACGTTGCGCTCGACGGCTACGGAGCCATGACGATGGTGAATCGGACGGCGGAGCTCTACACCGCGGAGCAGGAAGGCACACAGCCGCCACCGGCCAAAGCCGCCGAACTGCAGAAGCTGTACCAGCTGGACCAGGAGTACCGCTCCTCCGGTCGATTCGAATCGGACCGCGACTACTGGGTCGAACACGTCGGCCACGCGCGTGGTGGTGCTTCCCTCGCGAACACACCCGGCGCGACCGTCGCGGCAAGCACACTGTCGAGCGAAGCGTTGCGCACCGAGATCGTCGATGCGCTCGAAGCATCGGACGCGACCAAGGGCGCGACGTCCGCGGCCGTCGTCATCGCCGCGTTCGCGTGCTACCTCGCCAGGGTCACCGGGCGCGACGAGGTGCTGATCAACATTCCCGTGTCGGCAAGAACCACCGCGTTGCTCCGTCGTTCGGGTGGCATGCTCGTCAACGTCGCTCCGCTGTCGATCCGTGTGGATCCCGACGGCACCGTGGGCGACCTCGTACAGCAGGTGCAGCTGGAACTCATGGGTGCGTTGCGTCACCAGAGGTTCAGCCTCGAAGACATTCGGCGCGAACTCGCGACGCGCGGCCGGGACGCCGACCTCACGGGTCCGATGGTCAACGTGATGCTGTTCCACCAGCAGATCCAACTCGGTTCCATTGCAGGCGAATTCAACATCGTCACTTCCGGTCCGGTCGAGGACCTGCTGGTCAACATCTACCAGAGTGGTAGCCCTGCACGAACGTTCGTGGACTTCCGCGGAAACCCGAATCGCTACGTCGACGAGGACCTCGTCCGTCACCACCGCACGTTCGTCGAGGTCGTCGACGCGTTCGTCGAAGCGAGCCCGCACGACGCGGTCGATACCGTTCATCGCCCGAGTGCGGACGTGGGAAGGATTCGGCGCGCCGAGCGTTCCGAACTCGACTACTGGACGTCGGTGCTCTCCGACGCGCCCAGCCCCGTCGGTTTCGCCGGGTTCGACAGCGCAGCATCCACTGGGGAACGGACGGGCGCTCCGACTCCGAGGACAGCCTCCGCGTCGATCGACGCCGCCACCCACCGCGGACTGTTGTCGGCGGCCAACCACCAGAACGCCAGCGTGCTGGTGTCCGTCCACTCGGCATTGGCCGTGCTGCTGTCACGACTGGCCGACGAAACCGACATCTCGATCGGCGTGCGTACGCGATCGACCGACGGCAACGTCGTCGTCCTCCGGTCGTCGGTCGACGCAGCGGAGTCGTTCTCCGATCTCGGTGCTCGGCTGCGTGACATCGATTCGGCTGCACTGGCTCACGCGGGCGCATCGCTGGAGTCGGTCGGTGCGACGGTCAACTCGGCGGGGTCCACGACAGCGGACTTGATCCGCGTGCTTCTGTCGTTCGGAGTCGAGGACCTGGGCGACGATCTCGATGTGGTCGACGTCGTGGTCACCGTGCACGAGACGTTCGATGCGCTCGGCGTTCCCGCCGGTATGTCGATTCGGTTCGTCCATGACTCGGAAGCGGACGACGGCCGAGCGCAGGCGCATCTCGACAGGCTCGTGACGTTGCTGCGCAGCGCGGCCACCGATCCGGCCCGTCCGGTCGGCGACGTCGATGTTCTGACGTCCGCCGAGCGGGCTGCGCTGGTCCCGGTTCGCGGTGCGTCGTCGGTGGGCGGGCAGTTGTTGCCGGAGATCTTCGCCTCCGCGGTGAAGGCCGCGGGGGCGAGTGCCGAGGCATTGGTGGTTGCGGGTTCGGGTGCACCGGTGACCTACGGAGAGCTGGATTCTCGGTCGACTGCATTGGGCGAGCTGTTGGTCGCACGCGGCGTCGGTGTCGGTTCGTTCGTGGCAGTCGGATTGCGTCGCTCGGTGGAGTACGTGATTGCCGTGTGGGCAGTGGCCAAGGCCGGCGGTGCATTCGTACCGGTCGACCCGTCGTACCCGGCGGATCGCCTTGCGCACATGCTGTCGGATTCCGGTGTCGCGGTAGGGGTGTCGACGTCGGAGTACATCGACGGACTGGCCGAGTCCGGGCCCTCGGTGGATTGGGTCTCGCTCGACGAATCGAACCTCGTCGCTGCCGAGACTGTGTCGAGTCCTGAAACACCGAGGCCTGAAACACCGAGGCCTGAAACACCGAGGCCTGAAACACCGAGTCCGGTGCCGGCGCTGGACGATGCGGCGTATCTGATCTACACCTCGGGATCGACAGGTGTGCCGAAGGGCGTGGTGGTCACGCACCGCGGACTCGGCGACTTCGTGGAGGAGGAGCGGGCTCGCTTCCGGGTCACCACCGACTCGCGTGTGCTCGCGTTCGCGTCGACGAGCTTCGATGCGTCGGTGCTCGAAGTGCTGCTGGCCTTCGGCGGCGCCGGCACACTGGTGATCGCGCCGACGGATGTGTACGGCGGTTCCGAGTTGGCTGCAGTGTTGTCGGGCGAGTCGGTGACCCATGCGTTCGTGACGCCTGCTGCGTTGGCGTCGGTGGATCCGTCGGGTCTGGATGATCTGAAGGTCGTGGTGACCGGTGGTGATGCAGCGAGTGCGGAGCTGGTCGAGCGGTGGGGTGCAGGGCGGTCGCTGTTCAACGCGTACGGTCCGACCGAGGCCACGGTGTTCTCATCGGTCAGCGAGCCACTGACGGTCGATCGTGGTGTCGACATCGGCGCTCCCATCTCGGGTTCGGAACAGCTCGTCCTGGACTCGCGCCTGCAGCCAGTTCCGGTGGGTGTGGTGGGTGAGTTGTATTTGTCGGGTCCTGGTGTGGCTCGTGGTTATCATGATCGTTTTTCGTTGACGGCGGAGCGGTTCGTTGCGGCGCCGTTCGGTGGTGGTGTGCGGATGTATCGCACGGGTGATGTCGTGCGGTGGTCCGGTTCGGGTGTGTTGGAGTATGTGGGTCGTAGTGATTTTCAGGTGAAGGTGCGTGGTTTCCGGATCGAGTTGGGTGAGATCGATTCGGTGGTGGTGGGTCATGGTGATGTGGATTTCGTGACGACGGTGGGTGTGGATGGTCCGTCGGGTGCGACGGTGTTGGTGTCGTATGTGTTGCCGGTGGTGGGTGCGGTTGTGGATGTGGAGGGTTTGCGGGAGTTCGTGGCGGGTGTGTTGCCGTCGCATATGGTTCCGTCGGCGTTCGTTGTGTTGGAGTCGATTCCGTTGACTCCGGCGGGCAAGTTGGACCGACGCGCACTACCGTCTCCGACGCTGGCGTCGCACTCGGTGTTCCGTGCCCCACGGACGGACAACGAACGACGAGTGGCCGCGGTCTTCGCGGACCTGCTGGACTCGCCGAAGGTCGGCATCGACGACAGTTTCTTCGATCTCGGCGGAAACTCCTTGGTCGCAACACGATTGATCGCTCGGGTGAACGCCGATCTCGGTTCGTCTCTGCGGGTTCTCGATCTGTTCGAGGCGCCGACGGTCGTCGGGTTGACCGCTCGTGCCGAGGACACCGCCGGCTCGTCGAATCGTCCCGCGCTGGTTCGTGCGGAGCGGCCGGACGTGGTTCCGTTGTCGCTCGCCCAGCAACGGATGTGGTTCATCAACCAGTTCGACACGCAGTCGGCTGCCTACAACATCCCACTGGCAGTGCGGTTGTCCGGTGCCGTGGACGTCGCGGCGCTCAGCGCAGCGGTGACGGACGTGGTCGAACGCCACGAGAGTCTTCGAACCGTGTTCCCGACGGTGGGCGAGCTGCCTCGGCAGGTAGTGCTCGACGTGGCCGACGTCGATCTGTCGCTGGACATGGTGTCCATCGACGAGAGCGCACTGGCCGGGCACGTGTCGTCCGAGGCTGCACGCGGC
Source organism: Rhodococcus sp. 14-2470-1a (assembly GCF_002259425.1). Lineage (NCBI taxonomy): Bacteria > Bacillati > Actinomycetota > Actinomycetes > Mycobacteriales > Nocardiaceae > Rhodococcus > Rhodococcus sp. 14-2470-1a. The sequence continues at coordinate 32,240 of NZ_NPFZ01000033.1, read as the reverse complement.
TTCGACGTCACGACCGACATGCCGATCAGAGCTACGCTCTACCGGCTCGACGGTCGTGAGGATCGGCATGTGCTGGCCATCGTGGTGCATCACATCGCGGCCGACGGTGCCTCCATGGCGCCGCTCGCCTCCGATGTGATGATCGCGTACTCGTCCCGGGTGGCCGGTGAAGTTCCGGCCTGGGAACCGTTGGCAGTTCAGTACGCGGATTACTCGCTGTGGCAGCGCGGACTGCTGGGGTCGGAGTCCGACTCGGAATCCCTGATGTCCCGCCAGTTGGCGTATTGGTCCCGAGTACTGGTGGATGCGCCAGACGTTCTGCCGTTGCCTCTCGATCGACCGCGCCCCAGCACTCAATCCGTGGCGGGCGCAACGACGAGATTCGAGATTCCCGCGGGACTGCGGTCCGAGCTCGTGCGGCTGGGCGCCGCACACGACGCGACACCGTTCATGGTGTTCCATTCCGCACTGGCGCTCCTGTTGGCCAGGTTGAGTGGTACCGAGGACATCGTGGTGGGTACGCCGATCGCGGGTCGTGGTGAGGCCGGGTTGGATGCGTTGGTCGGTATGTTCGTGGGGACGTTGGTGTTGCGGACGGAGGTGTCGGCGCACCTGTCGTTCGTGGAGTTGTTGGCGGCGACGCGGGCGGCGGATCTGGCTGCGTTCGACAACACCGATGTGCCGTTCGAGCGGTTGGTGGACGAGTTCGCGCCGTCGCGGTCGACGGATCATTCTCCGTTGTTCCAGGTGTTGTTGGAGTTCCAGAACAATCAGCGGGCGCACCTCGAGCTACCCGATCTGACGGTGAACATCGAGGAAATCGACACCGACACCACCAAGTTCGATCTCCAGCTTCGGATCGACGAAGCAGCGGGGGAGAGCGGCACGTCGAGTGCGGCGTTCACGTACTCCACCGCCCTGTTCGACCCAGACACCATCGAGCGTTTCGTCGATCGTTTTCTCCGGTTGCTCGAGTCGATCACCCGTGCGCCGCAGGCGCCGCTTCGGGATCTCGACATCCTGTCGGTGTCCGAGCGTGACACCGTGCTCGCCGTATGGAACTCCACCGAGCACCGGCTCCCTCCCCAGGTCGGATCGGACCCGACGCTCGGCAGCTTGTTCGACCTGCAGGTCGCGCGAAGCCCGTACTCGATCGCGCTGGTGTTCGACGACGAGCACGTGACGTACCGCGAGCTGGACGAGCGTGCCAACCAGCTCGCACGTCACCTGGTGTCGCTGGGAGTCGGACCGGAATCGCATGTAGGACTGGCGATTCGACGGTCCACCGATCTGCTGGTCGGCATGTACGCCATCATGAAAGCCGGCGGCGCCTACGTACCGATCGACCCGGACCATCCCGTGGACCGATCCGCGTACGTCATCGACAGCGCGCAGCCCGTCTGCATCCTGACGACGAGCAGGGACTGGATCGACGTGTCGGTGGCCACTCCGGTCCTCGCCGTCGACCTGATCGATGTCTCGGACAGGGCGACGACTCCGCTGGGCTCGTCGGAGCGTCTCGGCGACATCACTGGCGCGAACACCGCCTACGTCATCTACACCTCCGGTTCGACGGGGCGGCCGAAGGGCGTGGCCGTCTCGCACGAGGCCATCGTCAACCGGCTGCTGTGGATGCAGGACCGGTACCGGCTCGAGCCGTCGGACAACGTCCTGCAGAAGACTCCGGCGAGCTTCGACGTCTCGGTGTGGGAGTTCTTCTGGCCCTTGCAGGTAGGCGCCAAACTGGTCATCGCAGCTCCCGACGGTCACCGTGATCCGGAGTATCTGTCGCGGGTGATTCTGCGTGAGAGGATCACCACCCTTCACTTCGTGCCGTCCATGCTCGCCGTTTTCGTCGACGGTGCGCACGCCGAGGACTGCGAGTCGCTGCGCTTGGTGTTCTGCAGCGGCGAGGCTTTGCCACCTGCGACGGTGGAGGCATTCGCTGCCTTCTCGGATGCGCAGTTGCACAACCTGTACGGTCCCACCGAAGCAGCGGTCGACGTGACGTCGTACCAGTGCGTCTCGTCGGATCCGGTGTCGATTCCGATCGGTGCTCCGGTGTGGAACACGCGCACCTACGTCCTCGACGCGTCGTTGAAGCCTGCGCCGATCGGTGCACCGGGTGAGCTCTACCTGGCAGGTGTCCAACTCGCACGTGGTTACGTCGGTCGCGGTGATCTGACAGCCGATCGCTTCGTCGCCGATCCGTACGGTGAACCGGGCGAACGTCTTTACCGCACAGGCGATCTCGTGCGCTGGCGCGCCGACGGCAACCTCGAGTACATCGGCCGAACCGACTTCCAGGTGAAACTCCGCGGACTGCGAATCGAGTTGCCGGAAGTAGAATCGGCGCTGCTTCGCCACCCATCCGTCGCGCGCGCCGTGGCCGTCGTGCACCGCACCGTCTCCACGGGCGAGGCTCTGGTGGCCTACGTCGTGCCCGTGCGGGGAGCAACCGTCGACGTAGCCGAGTTGGCACGCGCCGTCGGCGAGTCCCTTCCGGCGTACATGGTGCCGTCGCTCGTGGTCGAACTGGCCGAGTTCCCGCTGAACTCCAGCGGAAAGCTCGACCGGAAAGCCTTGCCGGACCCGGTGTTCACGCTGACCGACGACGAGATCGTCGCACCGTCGAATCCGGTCGAGGAGATCATCGTCGGAGAGTTCGTCGCGCTTCTGGGCGGAGAACCCATCGGCGTCACCCAGAACTTCTTCGCCGTCGGTGGCAACTCTCTCGTCGCGATGCGAGCCGTGGCGCGCATCAACTCGGCTCTCGGATCGAGCCTGACCGTTCGCGATCTGTTCGACTCGCCGACCGTGCGTTCGCTGGCCGCGGCCGTCGAATCGCAGGGCTACCGGACCGACCCGAAGCCGGCACTGGTTCCAGTGGAGCGACCGGCGTCCATCCCGGTTTCTCTTGCACAGCAGCGTATGTGGTTCATCAACCAGTACGACACATCGTCCGCTGCGTACAACGTGGCCTTCGCGATGAGGCTGACCGGCCGGCTCGATACCACCGCACTGCGCAGTGCACTGGGTGACGTCGTCGACCGCCACGAGGCCTTGCGGACCGTCTTCCCTCTGACCGACGACGGTCCCGTCCAGTCGATTCTGGAATCGCACCAGGCGCTGCCCGATCTGACTCCGATCCCGGCCGAGTCCGAGGACGATGTCCTTCGCCTCGTCACCGAGGTCGCATCCGAAGGATTCGACGTTGCCAGAAGTGTCCCCGTCCGAGCTCGACTGATCGAGGTCGGACCGGAGGATCACGTGCTCGCGTTCGTCGTGCACCACATCTCCTCCGACGGATTCTCGACCGGTCCGCTCGCTCGGGATCTGATCGTCGCCTACAGCGCGCGTACCCAGGGCGAGGCGCCGACGACGTCGGCTCTGCCTGTGCAGTACGCGGATTACTCGCTGTGGCAGCGCGCCTTCCTGGGTGAGGAATCGGACACCGATTCCGTGATGAACAAGCAACTCGGCTTCTGGGTGGACACCTTGTCCGGAGCCCCGGATGTTCTCCACCTCCCGTCGGACCGTCCGCGTCCGGCCGAATCGTCCTTCCGCGGTGCGGCAGTGGAGTTCTCGATCGACTCCCAGGTCCACGCACGGATGACGGAGTTGGCCACGCTGCGCGATTCCAGCGTGTTCATGATCGTTCACGCGTCGCTCGCGGTGCTTCTGTCCGGCCTGTCCGCGTCGTCGGACATCTCGGTCGGTACACCGATCGCCGGTCGCGGTGACGCCGCACTCGACGATCTCGTCGGAATGTTCGTCAACACACTCGTTCTGCGGACCGAGATCGACGCCGCGCGGTCCTTCCGCGACCTGCTGGCCGATGTCAGGGCCACCGACCTCGCGGCGTTCACTCACTCGGACATTCCGTTCGAGCGCGTCGTCGATGCGCTCGATCCCGTCCGGTCCACCTCGCATACCCCGCTGTTCCAGGTGATGCTGGAATTCCAGCACACGGATCGCCCGAACATCACTTTGCCCGGGTTGAACGTCGAGGCAATGGATCTGGCGAACGACATCGCCAATTTCGATCTGCAACTGACCGTGTCCGAGCGCTTCGACGCGTCCGGACAGGCTGCCGGTATCGAGGCCTCCTTCCGGTACGCCACCGACCTGTTCGACGCTGCCACCGTCGACACGTTCGCGCACCGATTCGTTCGAATCGTGGACGCGGTCACCTCGGACTCCGGCGTTGCCGTCGGCGACATCGACATACTGTCCGCGGACGAACTCGACGCGCTGACGCCCGTTCGCGGCGCCACGCCGATGCCACCTCGGCTGTTGCCCGAACTGCTGGCGGACTCCGTCGCGTCCGCAGGCGAGTCGGCCCATGCGCTCGATGTCGACAACGGGGTCATGACGTACGGGGAGTTGGACGCTCGGTCCTCCCGACTGGCTCGTCTGATCGTCGACCACGGTGTCGGCCCCGGTGACGTGGTTGCGCTCGCACTTCCGCGTGGCGTCGACTCCATCGTCGCCATCTGGGCCACGGCGAAGGCCGGAGCGGCGTTCCTGCCTGTCGACCCGACGTACCCAGCAGACCGAATCACGCACATGATCACCGATTCGGGTGCTGCGCTGGGACTGACGACGCTCGCCGACAACTCCGCACTGGCGGCGTTGTCCGACCGTGTCGTCTGGGTGGTTCTCGACGACCCGCGCTTCCAGCACGTGACGTCCACGTTCTCGACCTCAGCGATCACCGACGCCGAGCGTGTGGAGCCGCTGCGAATCGACGACGCTGCGTATCTGATCTACACCTCAGGGTCGACAGGTGTGCCCAAGGGCGTGGTGGTGACCCACCGCGGTCTGGCCAACCTCGCCGCGGAAGAACGTTCACGGTTCGAGGTGGAGCCGGGATCGCGTACGTTGGCGTTCGCCTCACCCAGTTTCGATGCGTCCGTCCTGGAGTTCGTACTTGCGTTCGGTGCCGGCGCGACAATGGTGATCGCACCGTCCGGGATGTACGGCGGCCCGGACCTGTCGAACTTGATGCGCGACAAGCACGTGACCCATGCCTTCGTCACTCCTGCGGCGCTGGCAACGGTCGACCACACGGAGTTGCCGGAACTGCGCGTCATCGCAACCGGCGGCGACGCATGCCCGCCGGAGTTGGTGTCCAGGTGGGCGCCCGGCCGGAAGATGTTCAACGCGTACGGACCGACCGAGGCCACCATCTTCTCGTCGATCAGCAACGAGCTCGCCCCCGGCGGCGTCGTGGACATCGGTTCTCCGACAATCGGTTTCGCCGAGGTCGTACTCGATTCTCGTTTGCGGCCGGTGCCCGTCGGTGTACCGGGTGAGCTGTATCTTGCCGGTCCGGCTCTCGCCCGCGGTTACCACGGTCGACTTCCGCTGACGGCCGAGCGCTTCGTGGCGGATCCCTACGGTGAACCGGGGAGCCGGATGTATCGGACCGGCGACGTCGTTCGCTGGAACCGGGCCGGTGCACTGGAGTTCGTCGGTCGCAGTGACTCGCAGGTCAAGGTGCGCGGTTTCCGCATCGAACTCGGCGAGATCGACGCGGCAGTCGGTGCGCACGACGGTGTCGACTTCGCGACGACAGCCGGCGTCAAGGGACCGGCCGGCAACACCATCCTGGTGACCTGGTTCGTCGCCGCGGAGTCCGCGTCGCCGACTGTCGATGCGGCGATCCTGCGCGAGCACGTCGCCGCGGTGTTGCCCGCCCACATGGTCCCCACCGCGTTCGTTCGGCTGGAGTCGATTCCGCTGACCCCTGCGGGCAAACTCGACCGCCGTGCGCTTCCCGAGCCCACGTTCGACGGTCCGGCCGACATCGGCCGAGCGGCGGACACCGCGATCGAGAAGCTGCTGGCTGGACTCTTCGCCGAAGTTCTCGGCCTCGAGCAGGTCGGTGTCGACGATTCGTTCTTCGCTCTCGGCGGAGACAGCATCATGTCCATCCAGTTGGTGTCGCGGGCCAAGGCAGCAGGCCTCGTCCTGTCGCCGCGGGATGTGTTCGAACGCAAAACGGTTGCCGCACTCGCCGAGGTCGCGTCGTCCGCGGACGGCGACTCGGTCACGGTGCTGGAAGAACTTCCGGGCGGCGGCGTGGGTGACGTGCCGCTCACGCCCATCACCCAGTGGATGATCGACCGGACGCACGTGTTCGACCGCCACACACAGACAGCGCTGCTGACCTTGCCGGACGACATCGGTCGATCCGCACTGGAAGCGACCGTACAGTCGGTGCTCGATCATCACGACATGCTGCGTGCGCGCCTTCGTCACGAGGACGAGCACTGGAGCATGGACGTGCAGCCCATCGGCTCCGTCGCGGCTGCCGCGGTGGTGCACCATGTCTCGGTCGGCTCGAGCACCGGTGACGAGTTCTCCTCGGTCGCGTCGGCCGAGCTCGAACGCGCAGCAGCACGTCTGGCCCCGGCGAGCGGCTCCATGATCCAGTTCGTCTGGTTCGAAGCCGCCGACAAGTCCGGACGACTGTTGATCGTCGCGCATCACCTCGTCGTCGACGGCGTGTCGTGGCGTGTATTGGTTCCCGACCTCGCCACGGCATGGGCACAGCTCGAGGCCGGTGAGGCGATAAGCCTGCTTCCCGTCGGTACGTCGATGCGGCGTTGGGCTCACGGTCTCGCCGACGCGGCGGAGTCCCGCCGGGGCGAGCTGGCGTTGTGGAAGGACACACTGTCCGGGGACGATCCGCTGGTCGGTTCGCGAGCGCTCGACCCGGAAATCGACGTGTACGCCACGGTCGATCACGTCGAGGTCGAGCTGTCGGCCGACGTGACCGAGGCATTGCTGACATCCGTTCCGGAAGTGTTCCACGGCAGCGTCAACGATGGTTTGATGGCCGGTCTCGCGCTGGCCGTCGGCGCGTGGCGACGTGCACGAGGTATCGAGACCCAGGATTCGCTCGTCTCGCTCGAGGCCCACGGACGCGAGGACCACATCGTCCCCGGCGCGGACCTGTCTCGTACCGTCGGATGGTTCACCACCATCTATCCGGTTCGAATCGATCTGCGCGGCATCGATGTCGACGACGCGATGAGCGGCGGTTCGTCGGCCGGCGCGCTGATCAAATCCGTGAAGGAACGACTTCTCGGAATTCCGGACCACGGCATCGGCTTCGGTATGCTCCGCTACCTGGACGACGAGTCGCGAAACGTACTGGCACCCTTGACGTCGCCGCAGATCAGCTTCAACTATCTCGGACGGTACGGCGCGGGAATTCCCGAGAATCTTCGCGGCGTGGGCTGGCTCCCGGTCGAGGACGACAGAATCGGCGATGTCCAGAACCAGGATCTACCGGTCTCGGCCGCCTTGGACATCAACGCAGTCACCACCAGCGGAGAGCGCGGTGACGCCCTCCGCGCCACGTTCGCGTACCCGTCGGGAGTGCTCGAACGAGACGACGTCGAACAGTTGACGACCCTGTGGGTGAACGCTCTGACGAGCATCGCCCGGCACGCGCGCAGTGCAGGCGCTGGTGGGTTCACCCCGTCGGACCTCGATCTCGTTGCGCTGCCGCAGAGTTCGATCGTCGACATCGAGAAGCGGTATTCGACGTTGACCGACATCTGGTCGATGTCTCCGTTGCAATCGGGCATGCTCTTCCATGCCGAGCTGTCCGATCAGACGGTCGACGCCTACATCGTCCAACTCGTCATCGAACTCGGCGGCTCGGTCGATGCGGACCGGTTGCATCGGTCCGCTCAGGTTCTGCTCGATCGCCATGCCAACCTCAGGTCGGCCTTCGTTCACGACCTCGACGGCAACGCCCTGCAGGTCGTTCAGCGAAGCGTCGACGTTCCGTGGTCGGACATCGACCTGCGGGACGTGCCGGCAGAGGGCAAGGACGCCGAGCTCGATCGCATCCTCGCCGCCGACCGCGCAACCCGATTCAACATGGCCGACGCACCGCTGCTGCGGTTCACGTTCGTCCAGGTCGCCGAAGGACAGTGGCGACTCGTGCTGACCAACCACCACATCCTGATCGACGGTTGGTCGACGCCGCTCGTCATCCGCGAGCTGCTGACTCTGTACGCGACGGACGGCGACGACGCGGTGCTCCCTCGGGTGCCCGCTTACCGCGATTATCTGGCGTGGATGAACAGGCGCGACGGCGAAGCCGGTCGTCAGGCCTGGATCTCGGCGCTCGAGGGACTGTCCGAGCCGACTCTCCTGACCCCGGTCGAGAGCCGGCGACAGGAATCGACCCGAGCCGGTCGTGCGCTGACGTCGTTCGACGCGGCGGACACCACTGCGCTCCGCGTGTTCGCTCGGGACCGTGGTGTCACGATCAACACCCTGGTACAGGCAGCGTGGGGCACAGTGCTCGCGACGCTGACCGGACGCACCGACGTCCTGTTCGGCGCGACCGTGTCCGGGCGGCCGCCGGAGATCAACGACATCGAATCGATGATCGGCCTGTTCATCAACACTCTCCCGGTTCGAGTGTCGCTCGATCCGCGGGAGTCGTTGAGCGAGTTCGTCATCCGCCTGCAGAACGAGCAGGCAGGTCTGCTCGACCACCACTACCTCGGTCTCACCGAGATCCAGCGGGCCGTCGGTCCAGTGGTCGCCTTCGACACACTGACGGTGTTCGAGTCGTACCCCGTCGACCGCGGTGGACTGTCCGACGAGACCGACATCGCAGGGCTGCGTGTGTCGGGAATCGTCGACGGCAGCGACACCGCGCAGTATCCGCTCACGTTGGTCGCGATGGCCGACGATCGACTGCACGTCGAAGCGAAGTACCTGCCCGAGGTGTTCGAGCAGGATGCCGTGGAGACCATTCTCGGCAGGATCGTGGCCGTCCTGGACGCGTTCGCGACCCAGCCGGAACTACCTGTCGGGCAGCTGCAACTGTTGTCCGAGTCCGAGCGTGACCTTTTGATCCCGGTACACGGCGCGCAATCCGTTGCCGGACGACTGTTGTCCGACGTCTTCGCCGACGCCGTGAACACAGCCGTCGTCACCGGCGGTGTCGACGCGATCGCCGTGGTCGCGGGCAACGAATCCGTGACATATCAGGAACTGGACGCGCGATCCTCGCGAGTTGCCGACGTGCTGCGCTCGCGCGGTGTCCGCCCGGGCACCTATGTGGCGGTGGGACTGCAGCGTTCCATCGAGTACGTCGTCTCGGTATGGGCTGTGGCGAAGGCCGGCGGAGCGTTTCTCCCCGTCGATCCGTCGTATCCGCAGGATCGCATCGAACACATGTTGACCGACTCCTCGGCACCGGTGGGTATCTCGGTGGCTCGGTACACCGACGTGCTGACCGAAGCGGGGCGGGAGGTCGACTGGATCGTCCTCGACGAGATCGACTGGTCTGCATCCGAGTCGACTTCTGTGGCAGTCGACGGTCGACGGCCGGACAGCCGGGCAGTTCCGTCGCTGGACGATGCGGCGTATCTGATCTACACCTCGGGATCGACAGGTGTGCCGAAGGGCGTGGTGGTCACGCACCGCGGTATCGCCGATCTCGCCGAGGAGGAGCGGACCCGCTTCCGGGTCACCACCGACTCGCGTGTGCTCGCCTTCGCGTCGACGAGCTTCGATGCGTCGGTGCTCGAGATGGTGTTGGCGTTCTGTGGCGGCGCAACCATGGTCATCGCGCCGACCGACGTCTACGGCGGCGTCGAGCTCGCAGCGGTGCTGGCCGAGAAATCGGTGACCCATGCGTTCGTGACTCCTGCTGCGTTGGCGTCGGTTGATCCATCGGGTCTGGACGATCTGCAGGTCGTGGTGACGGGCGGCGACGCCGCCGGTTCCGAGTTGGTGGAACGGTGGGCCCCGGGCCGCGATCTGTTCAATGCCTACGGACCGACGGAAGCGACCGTGTTCGCGTCGCTCGGTACACCCATGCGTCCAGGTGCACCCATCGATATCGGCTCACCGGTGCGCGGATTCTCGGTTGTCGTTCTCGACTCCATGCTGCGGCCTGTTCCGGTGGGTGTGGTGGGTGAGTTGTATTTGTCGGGTCCTGGTGTGGCTCGTGGTTATCATGATCGTTTTTCGTTGACGGCGGAGCGGTTCGTTGCGGCGCCGTTCGGTGGTGGTGTGCGGATGTATCGCACGGGTGATGTCGTGCGGTGGTCCGGTTCGGGTGTGTTGGAGTATGTGGGTCGTAGTGATTTTCAGGTGAAGGTGCGTGGTTTCCGGATCGAGTTGGGTGAGATCGATTCGGTGGTGGTGGGTCATGGTGATGTGGATTTCGTGACGACGGTGGGTGTGGATGGTCCGTCGGGTGCGACGGTGTTGGTGTCGTATGTGTTGCCGGTGGTGGGTGCGGTTGTGGATGTGGAGGGTTTGCGGGAGTTCGTGGCGGGTGTGTTGCCGTCGCATATGGTTCCGTCGGCGTTCGTTGTGTTGGAGTCGATTCCGTTGACTCCGGCGGGCAAGTTGGACCGACGCGCACTACCCGTCCCCGACCTGTCGCGTGGGGCAGAGCATCGCGATCCGACGACGGATACCGAGCGAGCGATAGCGGACGTGTTCGCCGAGGTTCTCGGGCTGGACTCCGTCGGTGTCGACGACAACTTCTTCGATCTCGGTGGTGACTCGCTCAGTGCCACCAGGGTCACTTCGCGGGTGAACTCTGCCCTGGGCAGTTCGGTGACTGTGCGTGCGCTCTTCGAATCACCCACCGTCGCAACGTTGTCGCTGCGAGCGCAGTCCGACGAATCCGCCGCGGATCGACCCCCGTTGGTGCCTGCGGTGCGCCCGGAGATCGTGCCGTTGTCGCAAGCACAGCAGCGGATGTGGTTCATCAACCAGTTCGACACGAAGTCGGCTGCCTACAACATCCCACTCGCGGTGCGCTTGACCGGACATCTCGATGTCGAAGCGCTCGGGGCAGCGGTCTCGGATGTGGTTGCGCGGCACGAGAGTCTGCGTACGACGTTCCCGATGGCGGGTGAGCGGCCGAGGCAGCACATCCACTCGGTCCCCGACGACCGTTTCGTCCTCGATGTCCTCGATGTCGTCGACGTGGACGCGGGCGATCTGACGGCACGGATCATGGCGGATGCATCCCACGGGTTCGACGTCACGACCGACATGCCGTTCCGTGCCTCGCTGTACCGGCTCGACGGTCGTGAAGACCAGCATGTGTTGGCCATCGTCGTGCATCACATCGCGGCCGACGGTGCCTCCATGGCGCCGCTCGCCTCGGATGTGATGATCGCGTACTCGGCGCGGGTGGCAGGTTCTGCCCCTGTCCGCGAACCTCTCGCGGTGCAGTACGCCGATTACGCACTGTGGCAACAGGCTCTTCTGGGTGACGAGTCCGACTCGGCGTCACTGGCCGCACGCCAACTGGCCTTCTGGGCGCGCACGCTGGCGGACGTACCCGAGGTTCTGCCGCTGCCGATCGACAGGCCACGGCCGAACCAGCAGTCGCTTCGCGGTGCCTCGGTACCGTTCCATCTCTCGTCCGACACCCACGCCGCGCTGACCGAGATCAGCCGGCGCAGTGGGGCAACGATGTTCATGACCGTCCACGCAGTCTGGTCCGCTCTGTTGGCCAGGTTGAGTGGTACCGAGGACATCGTGGTGGGTACGCCGATCGCGGGTCGTGGTGAGGCCGGGTTGGATGCGTTGGTCGGTATGTTCGTGGGGACGTTGGTGTTGCGGACGGAGGTGTCGGCGCACCTGTCGTTCGTGGAGTTGTTGGCGGCGACGCGGGCGGCGGATCTGGCTGCGTTCGACAACACCGATGTGCCGTTCGAGCGGTTGGTGGACGAGCTCGCGCCGTCGCGGTCGACGGATCATTCTCCGTTGTTCCAGGTGTTGTTGGAGTTCCAGAACAATGAGCGCGCGCACCTCGAGCTACCCGATCTCGTCGTCGACGGAGTCGACATCGATGCAGGCATCGCGAAGTTCGATCTGCAGTTGACCGTGTCCGAGAACTTCGACGACGACGGCGTTCCCTCCGGCATCGACATGGCGTTCACGTACGCCACCGATCTGTTCGAGGAGTCGACGGTTCGGGAGTTCGTCCGACGGTTCTCGATGCTCGTCGACGGCGTGACTGCTGCCCCCGACCGCGCCATCGGCGATGTCGACATACTGACGGACGACGAAGTTCACGCGCTCACGGTGGACTGGAATCACGAGGGATCGACTTCGTCGAACGACACTCTGGCGCAGCGTTTCGAAGCGTCGGCTGCACGGTTCCCGGATCACACTGCGGTGGTGTTCGGCAGTCGCCGCTACACCTACGCCGAGCTGGACGGGCGGTCCAATCAGCTTGCCCGTCACCTCGTGTCGCGAGGAGTCGGTCCGGAAACCCTGGTCGCGGTGGCGATGCCGCGCAACGCCGAACTGGTCGTCGTCCTGCTCGCGGTCCTCAAGGCAGGCGGCGGTTACCTGCCGGTGGACGTGACCTATCCGGCCGACCGGTTGGCGTTCATGCTCGAGGACGCTCGGCCGGTCTGTGTGGTGTCCACGATCGCCGATGTCACGGCGGTGCCGACCGACGAACTGACGACCGTTCTGCTCGACGATCCGTCCGTGGTCGAGGTGCTCGACGGTCTCGACTCGGGTCCGCTGACGCCGGACGAAGTCGGTGGACTCGTCGACGCGGAGTCGATCGCCTACGTCATCTACACCTCGGGCAGTACGGGCCGCCCCAAGGGCGTGCAGGTTGCGCACTCCACGGTGGCCACGCTGTTCGAGAACACCGTCGACTTGTTCGAGTTCGACGAGACCGATGTGTGGACGATGTTCCACTCCTACGCCTTCGACTTCTCGGTGTGGGAGTTGTGGGGGCCACTGCTCTACGGCGGCACCCTCGTGGTCGTCGACTACTACACCGCTCGCTCGCCGGAGTTGTTCCGAGAGTTGCTCGTTGCCGAACAGGTCACGGTTCTGAATCAGACCCCGACGGCGTTCTACCAGTTCGCCGAGGCAGACCGTGTCGCGCCTGCAGATTCCGCAGGACTTGCGTTGCGGTACATCGTCTTCGGCGGTGAAGCGCTCGACCTCGGTCAGCTCGGCCGGTGGTACGCACGCCACCCGGAGAACGCTCCGACGTTGGTGAACATGTACGGAATCACCGAGACCACCGTGCACGTGAGCCACCTTGCGCTGACCGAGCAGTTCGCTGCCTCGGCGTCGGCGAGCGTCATCGGCCAGGCGATCCCCGGGCTCTCGGTGTCGGTCCGCGACAACAGGTTGCGGCTCGTTCCGCCTGGAGTGACCGGCGAGATGTACGTCTCGGGTGGCCAGCTGTCCCGGGGATACCTCGGACGCGCCGGACTGTCGGCAACGCGTTTCGTCGCCGATCCGGACGACACCGACGGCGCACGGATGTATCGAACGGGCGACACCGCTCGATGGAACCGCGAAGGTCGGCTCGAATACCTCGGTCGTAGTGACATGCAGGTCCAACTGCACGGGTTCCGTATCGAGCTCGGCGAGATCGAATCGGCTCTGCTCGGAGTCGACGGAGTTGCGCAGTCCGTCGTCTCGGTGCGCGACGACGGGGCCGGTGATCGACTGGTCGGATACGTCGTTCCCGAGGCCGGGCGCACGCTCGACGTCGCAGGTGTTCTCGACGACGTCGCCTCGTCGTTGACGTCGTACATGGTGCCTGCGGCACTCGTCGTGCTGGCGGAACTCCCGCTGACCGCGAACGGAAAGCTCGACCGCAAAGCGCTACCCGCGCCGGACTTCTCGTCTCGGGTCACTCAGAGCCGGGCACCCGCGTCCGAGATCGAACACAGCCTGGCCGCGCTGTTCGCCGAGGTGCTCGGGCTGGACACCGTCGGCGTCGACGACTCGTTCTTCGCTCTCGGTGGAGACAGCATCATGTCGATTCAGCTCGTGTCTCGCGCCAAGGCAGCAGGTCTCGTCATCGCCCCCCGCGACGTGTTCGAGCGCAAGACCGTTGCCGGTCTCGCCGAGGTGGTGGCACTCGTCGGCGACGCCGACGTCGTCGTGCTGGAGGAACTGCCAGGAGGAGGCGTCGGAGATCTACCTCTGACTCCGATCGTGCAGTGGATGCTCGAGCGGAGCGAGGAGTTCGGTCGATACACCCAGACTGCACTTCTGCAGCTGCCGAAGTCCATCGACCGGTCGACTCTCGAGAGCACGGTCCAGGCGATTCTCGATACCCACGACATGCTCAGGGCACAGCTGTATCGCGACGACAACGGCGTGTGGACCGAGACGGTCGCGGCCGTGGGCTCGGTCTCGGCCACCTCGGTGCTCCACCATGTGACGGTCGACGACGTGTCCGGCGACGCCTTCTCGGCACAGGCTGCTGCGGAACTGGATCAGGCAGCGGACCGACTCGATCCGTCGACCGGCCGCATGATCCAGATGGTCTGGTTCGAATCTCCCAGCGGTGCGGGCCGCTTGCTCGTCGTCGCACACCACCTGGTGATCGACGGTGTCTCGTGGAGAATTCTGGTTCCGGATCTCGCGTCGGCGTGGTCTCAGGTAGTAGCGGGGGACCAGCCGGCACTTGCTCCCACCGGCACGTCGATGCGTCGCTGGGCAACCGGACTGGTCGACGTCGCCGCCGAGCGCACCGACGAACTCGCGTTGTGGACGTCGATCCTCGACGGACCCGATCCGCTGATCGGAGCTCGTGCGCTCGACCCCACAGTGGACGTCGACGCTACGGTCGAACGCATCAGGGCGTCGTTGCCGGTCACCGTCACCGAGCGCTTGCTCACCACAGTCCCGGAGAAGTTCCACGGAAGCGTCGGCGACGGTCTGCTCGCGGGCCTCGCACTGGCGTTGATCGCCTGGCGCAACGAACGCGGCGCCGATGGCGACACGCCGCTGAGCGATGCGTTGTTGAGCCTGGAAGGGCACGGACGCGAGGACGGCGTCGTACCCGGTGCCGATCTCGGCCGCACGATGGGATGGTTCACGACCATCTTCCCGGTCCGCCTCGACCTGAACGGAATCGACGTCGCCGACGCCTTTGCCGGAGGGTCGGCTGCGGGCGACGCGATCAAGGCCGTCAAGGAACAGTTGCTGGCCATCCCGGACCACGGCATCGGGTTCGGTATGGCGCGGTACCTCACCGACGAAGGTCGGGCCGCGCTGGCCGGATTCCCGAAGCCTCAGGTCAGCTTCAACTACCTGGGTCGATTCGCCACGGGCAGTTCCGAGGGAATGGACGACGTCGGCTGGATCCCGGTGTCCGACACCACGCTCGGCGATGCACAGAATCCCGACATGCCGGTGCCGGCGCTGCTGGACATCAACGCGGTCACCAACACCACCGACCAAGGTCCGGTACTGGACGCGACGTTCGCGTTCCCGTCCGGCGTCCTCACCGCACCCGAGGTCGATCGCCTGGTGGAACTGTGGGTGGAGGCACTGACAGCACTGACCACTCACGCCGACGCGCCCGAAGCCGGCGGGTACACACCGTCCGACCTCGAGCTCGTCGACATCGATCAGCCGACGATCAGCGCTCTGGAAAATCGATTCCCGGATCTCGATGATGTCTGGTCGATGTCTCCGCTGCAGTCCGGGCTCCTGTTCCACGCGAGACTCGCAGGTGAGGTCGCCGCGGATGTCGCACTGGAGGTCGATACGGGCGTCGACGCCTACATGGTGCAGCTCGGACTCGAGCTTCGCGGCGTCGTGGATGCGGATCGTATGAAAGCCGCGGCACAGACGTTGCTCGACCGGCATGCGAACCTGCGAACAGCGTTCGTGCACAACTCGAACGGTGATTCGGTGCAGGTCGTACAGACGGGGATCGACGTGCCGTGGTCGCACGTGGACCTGTCGGGTACGCCGGATCCCGACGCAGCGCTCGACTCGGTGCTCCGGCAGGACCGCGCACGCAGGTTCGCGCTGGATCACGCTCCGCTGCTTCGGTTCACGCTGATCACGAAATCCGTCGGTGCGGACGGCACGGGGGAGTGGCGCTTGCTGCTCACCAATCACCACATCCTGCTCGACGGCTGGTCCACGCCGCTGCTGATCAAGGAACTGCTGACGTTGTACGCGACGGCCGGCGACGATTCGATGTTGCCCCGCGTTCCCGCGTACCGCGATTACCTGAGCTGGATGCGGCGCCGGGATGCAGCCGCATCCAAGGCGGAGTGGGTTCGGGCATTGTCCGGTGTCGAGGAACCGACCTTGCTGGCCGACGCGGATCGCGGGCGGAAGCTCGAGGCCGTGTCCGTCGAATCGACGCAATCGCTGTCGAAGGAGACCACCGCTGCCCTGCGGGATCTGGCAGCGCACCGCGGCGCGACGCTCAACACCATCGTGCAGAGCGCATGGGGCGTCGTACTGGCGGCACTGACCGGTCGTGACGATGTCGTCTTCGGGGCGACTGTCTCGGGTCGACCACCGGAGATCCCCGGTATCGAATCGATGATCGGTTTGTTCATCAACACACTGCCGGTGCGCATCTCGCTCGATCCGGCCGAAGCCGTCGGAGATCTCGTCGACCGGGTACAGGTGGAACAAGCGAGCCTGCTCGATCACCACTACCTCGGCTTGACCGATATTCAGAGGGCCGCCGGAAACGGTGTCTCGTTCGACACCCTGACGGTCTTCGAGTCGTACCCGGTGGACAAAGCCGGGCTGTCAGAGGACACCGACATCGCCGGGCTGAAGGTTGCCGACGTTCTCGGTACGGATGCAGCGCACTACCCGTTGACACTCGTCGCGTCCGTGGACGACAGGTTGCACCTGAAGGTCAAGTACCTGCCCGAGCTCTTCACTGCCGACGACGTCGAGCGGATCATCGCGCGTATTTCTCGGGTTCTGCACGCCGTCGTCGAGAACGACAGAACGCCGCTGGCCCGTATCGACCTGCTGGCCGAGTCCGAGCGCGCTGCCCTCGCACCGGTCCACGGACCTCGGGGACGTTCCACCGTCCTCCTCGGTCACATCTTCGAGAACGCAGCGAAGAAGTCCACCGGCCGGGTCGCGTTGCGGTTCGGTGCCGAATCGCTCGGCTACGACGAACTGGACAGGAGTTCCACTCGCCTCGCTCGGCTGCTGCTGCAGCGCGGCGTATCCGCCGAGTCGTTCGTCGCGCTCGGTCTTCCACGCTCGATCGAATCGGTCGTCGCTGTTTGGGCCGTCGCCAAGACAGGTGCAGCGTTCGTTCCGGTCGACCCGGGATATCCGCGGGATCGCATCGAACACATGGTGACCGACTCGGGCGCCCAGTTCGGACTGACGATCGCCGACAGGCTCGGGGACCTCCCGAAAACTGTCGCCGACGGCATGCCCTGGATCGTGCTCGACGATCCAGCGACCGACGCCGAGCTGCAGGCCATGCCTGCCGAACCGCTGGCGGAACACGAACGTGTCGCCGGCCTCGGGGTCGACAGCACCGCCTACGCCATCTACACCTCGGGCTCGACGGGTCTGCCCAAGGGCGTCGTGGTGACGCACTCCGGTCTGGAGAACTTCGCGCACGAACAGGCCGAGCGATACTCGGTCACGCCCAAGTCGAGAACTCTGCACGTGTCGTCGCCGAGCTTCGACGCGTCGGTGCTCGAATATCTGCTGGCCTTCGGTGCCGGAGCAACGATGGTCATCGTGCCGCCGACGGTCTACGGCGGCGAGGAACTGCACCGAATCCTGTCCGACGAAGCCGTGACGCACGCGTTCATCACTCCGTCGGCGCTGGCGTCGGTCGATCCCGGTGGCCTGGAGACGTTCGCTCACGTGGTCGTCGGCGGTGAGGCCGTACCGGCAGAACTGGTGTCCAAGTGGGCCCCGGGACGCAAGCTCTACAACGGGTACGGCCCGACCGAAGCCACCATCATGTCCAACATCAGTGATCCACTGGACGCGTCGGCTGCTCTGACGATCGGTGGTCCGATCCGAGGCGTCCACGAGGTCGTGCTCGACAGCAGGCTGCAACCGGTACCCGTGGGCGTGACAGGTGAGCTGTATCTGGCCGGCGTCGGTCTCGCCCGGGGATACCACGACCGTCCGGCTCTGAGTGCGGTGCGTTTCGTGGCCGATCCGTTCGGCGCTCCCGGTGAGCGGATGTACCGCACGGGCGACCTCGTCCGCTGGAGGAGTGGAGCCCGCGGAACGACCATGGACTCGAGTGCAGCCGGCGGGAGTTACACGATCGAGTATGTCGGGCGGAGTGACTTCCAGGTCAAGGTGCGCGGCTTCCGCATCGAGCTCGGTGAGATCGACGCGGTGCTCGCCACGCATCCGGCTGTCGATTTCGTTGCGACGATCGGCGCCGAATCACCCTCCGGTGCCACCGTTCTGGTTGCGTACGTCCGTGCGTCGACGTCGGGTTCGACGCTCGATCACGGTGAGCTGACGGCGCACGCGTCCGAGCGGCTACCGGGCCACATGGTGCCGTCTGCGTTCGTTCAGCTCGACGACATCCCGCTGACTCCGGTCGGCAAGCTGGATCGGCGCGCGCTGCCGGCGCCCGAGTTCGATTCCGACGGTGTGGATTTCGTCGCACCTCGGACGGACGCCGAGGCATCGGTGGCCGAGGTGTTCGCCGAGATCCTCGGAGCAGACCGCGTGGGTGCGCTGGACAACTTCTTCGATCGCGGTGGTGACTCGCTGTCTGCGACTCGGGTGATTGCCCGTGTCAATGCCGAATTCGGGACTCGGATCGGCGTGCGCAGCATTTTCGAGGCTCCGACCGTGGCGGGACTCGCCGGCCTCGTTGCCGGATCGGCGGGAGATTCCGGCGGACGTCCGGTCTTGCGGTCCGTCGAGCGGCCTGAGGCGGTACCGCTGTCGCTGGCCCAGCAGCGCATGTGGTTCATCAACCGGTTCGATCCGGCCTCGCCCGCATACAACGTTCCTCTGGTCGTGAAACTCACCGGGTCGTTGGACGAGTCCGCGCTAGGAGCAGCTGTCGCGGACGTACTCGAGCGGCACGAGTCGCTGCGTACGACGTTCCCGAACGTCGGGCGGTCGCCCGCACAGGTGATTCACTCCGCCGCGGAGGTCATCCCCGAGGTGACGGTCGAATCGGTGCGTGACAACGAACTGGTCGACGCGCTCGGTCGCTTCGCGGGCCGCGGGTTCGACGTCACGACGGAAATCCCGATTCGTCTGGCGCTCTATCGAACCGGCGAGGACTCCCATGTGCTCGCCGTGGTCGTGCACCACATCGCGGCGGACGGAGCTTCGATGGCACCGCTCGCACGCGACGTCATGGTCGCGTACTCGTCGAGGACGGCGGGTTCGGCACCGGCGTGGAGTCCCCTCGAAGTGCAGTACGCCGACTACACGCTGTGGCAGCGAGAACTGCTCGGCTCCGAGGACGACGAGAACAGCGTCGCCGCACAGCAACTCGGATTCTGGCGAACCGCCCTGCGCGGTACACCTGATCTGCTGCCCTTGCCCACCGACCGTCCACGTCCGACCAACCAGGACTTCCGCGGTGGGCGCGTCAAGTTCGACATCGATGCAGATCTGCATCGTCGGGTGGTGGAGTTCTCCCGTGACCGCGGTGCGACGATGTTCATGGTCGTGCACAGTGCGTTCGCGGCGACACTGGCCAGGCTCAGCGGAATCGACGACATCGCGATCACCACACCGGTCGCCGGTCGCGGTGAGGCGGCGCTGGACGACCTCGTCGGCATGTTCGTGAACACTCTGGTCCTGCGCACGGTCGTCGACGGTGCGGAGTCCTTCGAGTCGTTGCTCGGCCGTGTCGTCGAGTCGGACCTCGAAGCGTTCGGCCACACGGAGATTCCGTTCGAGCGTGTCGTGGAAGTCCTCAACCCGACTCGGTCCACGTCGTACGCTCCGCTGTCGCAGGTTGCGCTGTCGTTCCAGAACAACACAGCTGCACGGTTGGACCTACCGGAGCTGACCGTCGAAGGCGTCGATTTCGATGTGCCGGTTGCCAAGCAGGACCTTCAGTTGCTGCTGGCGGAGACGTTCGTCGACGCCGGCGAACCCGCCGGTATCGACGGTGCATTCGACTTCGCGACGTCGCTGTTCGACGCTGCGACAGTTCAGACGTTCGCGGACAGATTCGTTCGTATTCTGCGCGCTGCCGTGTCGGCACCGTCCGCACCGATCGGGGATGCCGACGTGCTCGGCGAACACGAGCATCCGGCCCTCGCGCCGGCCAGGGGCGAGGCGGGCGGTCCGTTCCGGACGTGGCCGATGATTCTCGCCGACGCTGCCGCCGCGAACCCGGACGGTATCGCCGTCGAGTACGGCGACGTCGAATTGTCCTACCGCCAGTTGGACGAGTGGTCGACCCGTATCGCGCGGATGCTCATCGATTTCGGTGTCGGGCCGGAGACGTTCGTTGCGCTGGCTCTGCCGAGGTCGATCGAGTCCATTCTGTCCATCTGGTCCGTCGCGAAGACGGGTGCCGCGTTCCTTCCCGTCGACCCGAACTACCCGTCGGATCGCATCGCGCACATGCTCGACGATTCCCGTGCGCCGATCGGACTGACCGTAGGAGACCACCGAGATTCCCTGCCGGACAGCATCACCTGGCTCGTGGTAGACGACGAGGATTTCGCCGCCGACATCAAGCGGTACCCGACCTCGCCGGTGACCGACGCGGACAGGGTCACTCCGCTTCACCTCGACAACCCTGCATACCTGATCTACACGTCGGGATCGACCGGTCGACCGAAGGGCGTCGCGGTGCGGCACCGAGGCCTGGCGAACCTCGAGGACGAGGTCACGTTGCGTTTCCACCCGACGCAGCACTCCAGGATCTCGCACATCGCGTCCCCGAGTTTCGACGCATCGATCTACGAGTTGACGATGGCGTTCGGCGTGGGCGCCACCATGGTGATCGTTCCTCCCGGTGTCTTCGGCGGCGACGACCTGGCCGATCTGCTGGAGCGCTCGCGGGTGACGCACGCCTTCCTCACGCCGGCTGCGCTCGCGTCGATCGACCCCACGCGCCTCGGCGACGTCGGCGTCCTGGCGGTCGGTGGCGAAGCGTGCACTCCGGAACTGGTGGCACGGTGGGCACCGGGCCGAATGATGTTCAACGGCTACGGACCGACGGAAACGACGATCCAGGCCAGCGTCGGCGGCCCGCTCGTACCGGGACGGACGATCGACGTGGGCAGCCCGGCGATCGGGTTCCGCTTCCTCGTGCTCGACGCCAGACTTCGGCCGGTGCCGGCGGGCGTCGCGGGTGAGTTGTACATCGCCGGACCGGGAACGGCCCGCGGTTACGTGGAGAGGTTCGCCTTGACGGCGGAACGGTTCGTTGCCGACCCGTACGGCGAAGCGGGCGAACGCATGTACCGGACCGGCGATGTCGTGCGGTGGGTGAGCTCGGCGCACGGAGACGAATCGGGTGAACTGAAGATCGAGTTCGTCGGTCGCAGTGACTTCCAGGTCAAGGTCCGTGGCTTCAGGATCGAACTGGGTGAGATCGACTCGGTGCTCACCGACCACCCTGCGCTGAACTTCGCTGCGACGATCGGGCACACCACGCCGTCGGGCGACACGGTGCTCGTGTCGTACGTTCGAACGATCTCCGGGGTCGAGGTCGGGTCCGTCGAGGTCACCGAACACGTGGCGACGGTTCTTCCCCGACACATGGTTCCGACGGCAATCGTCTTCCTCGACGAGATTCCGCTGACGCCCGTCGGCAAGCTCGACCGCCGTGCGTTGCCGGTGCCGGAGCTGACGGCGTCCACCGTGCCGTACCGCGCGCCGTCGACCGCAACCGAACAGGCGGTCGTGGATGTGTTCGCCGACGTCCTCGGTGTCGAGCGCGTCGGAGTCGACGACAACTTCTTCGACCTCGGCGGTACGTCACTCGTCGCAACCCGAGTGGTACCGGCGTTGGAATCTGCGACCGGTGTGAGGGTTCCGCTGCAGGCACTGTTCCTCGATCCGACGCCGGCCGGACTTGCGGCGCGGGTGGACAGCAGCGAGGACACGGCTGGGGCGGGCTTGAACAGCGCATTCGGTGTGGTCGTACCTCTCCGCGCAGAAGGCAGCGGAGACCCGCTGTTCTGCATCCATCCCGGAATCGGGTTGTCGTGGGGGTATTCGGGAATCGTCCGGCACCTCGCCGACGATCGACCGGTGTACGGCCTGCAGCTGCCGAGTATCACCGAGGGAGGGTCGTTCGATTCGATCCAGGCGCTGGCAGCTCGGTACGCGCAGGAGATCCGTCGGGTCCGTCCCGCCGGTCCGTACAACCTGCTCGGTTGGTCTCTCGGCGGTGCTGTCGCCCATGCGGTGGCGGTCGAGCTCCGGCGGGGCGGAGCGGATGTCGATTCGTTGACCATCATGGACAGCTACGTCGAGTCCGGTTACGACACTCCTCAGGGGAAGCTCAGCGTCGAGGAACTACTCGAGGGGCTCGGACTCGACCTGCCGACCGTCGCGTCGGATGGGCCGCTGACCTACGAGGGCGCTGTCGAATTGTTGTCGGCGTCGTTCGGACAGGACATCGGTCTGACCCCGGAGCACCTCGAGCGCATCAACGACGGTTTTGCCAATTCGACGTCGATCATGAGTCGTTTCGTGCCCGACGTCTTCGACGGGAATGTCTTGTTCTTCGCGGCAGGTCGCGGGTCGGGTGACGGGGTCGACCGCGATCCAGCGGTATGGAATGCATTCATCGAAGGAGAACTTGAAATCAGGACGATCGATTGTGCTCACAATCAAATGATCGAACCCGAAGTTCTTTCCGAAGTCGGCAATGTTCTGGAGAATTATCTGGCGAAATAGAGTGCTTTTCTCTTCTGAAATGGACGACCGAGGAATACTATTGGGCGTCCGGTAACAGTGGTTCGACTACGGTCTGGGGATACCTGTGAAACGAAGGAAATCAGTTGCGACGACGGCGGCGACCGTTCTCGCGGTTGCGTCGGTGGCAATCGCTGTCGGCGGTGGCACCGCGAATGCGGACCCCACCGAATCCGTGGGCTACGAAACGTCCGTCACGACGGATGGATCCGTCAGCACAATCCTCGACGCAGGCGCTTTCCGTATCGACAGCAGTGACAATTCGGTGGACGTCGTGGGTAACTCCGGGACGGTTCTCGCGAGTCTGCCGCTGACGTACTCCGTGAACGGCGCGACCTATTCGATCGCCCCAGCAGTGGTGGGGGACAGGCAATTGCTCCTGACCCCGCAGCCGGCGTCGTTGATCAACGACGCAGCAGGACCGGTCAGCAAGCAAGCCGCGTTCGACAACATGATCAATCAGATCGTGATCGGATACACCGGCGGCGGAGCAGTCGGAACCGCAGTCGGCGCCGGCCTCGGCTTTGCAATCGGTTGCGTGTCGATCTTCCCGAACTTCATTGCCGGGTGCATCATCGGTACCGCCATCGGCGTCGTTGCCGGAACCATCATCGGCACCGTCAACGCAAACCCGAATGTGCAGCCCGCGGTGTTCGAGTACTTCACGACACCGTAGTTTCCTTGGGCCGACATGGTCGGCCGGGCATCGGATCTCCGTGGGAGGACCGGGCCGGCGTCACTCGCCGGAACGGTCCTCCTTTTTCGTGCCGTGCGCGAGCGCGCGACGCATCGACACCGCCTTGACCATCGTCTCCTGGAATTCCTCTTCCGGATCCGACAGGGCGACTATTGCGCCGCCGACACCGAACGTCACCTCGTGTTCGGTGGAGACGATCGTCCTGATGACAATCGAGAAGTCGGCCGAACCGGTCAACGAGAAATAGCCGATCGCACCGGAATAAACTCCGCGTGGCCCGTCTTCGAGCTTGTCGATGATCGCCATGGTCCGAATCTTCGGTGCACCCGTCATCGAGCCACCCGGGAAAGCAGCGCTGATGCAGTCCACCGCGGATGCGTCGTCGCGTAGCCGTCCACGCACGGTCGAGACCAGTTGATGTACCGGGGCGTAGGTCTCGACGTCGAACAGCTTGGGCACGTGGACCGAACCCGGCACGCAGACCTGCGCCAGGTCGTTACGAACCAGGTCGACGATCATCAGGTTCTCGGCCTTGTCCTTCTCGTTGCCGACCAGGTCGGTCCGGAGAAGCTCGTCCTGTTCGGGAGTGCTGCCTCGCGGGCGGGTTCCCTTGATGGGCTTGGACTCGACCACGCGGTCGGCGTCGATTCGCAGGAACCGCTCGGGAGAGGCACTCGCGACCGACAGATCGTCGAAACCGAGGAACGCGCTGTACGGAGTCGGATTGATCTCTCGCAGATACGTGTACGTTTCCAGGGCATCGATGGGACCAGGAAGAGTCGCGACGTTCGTCAGGCACACCTCGTAGGTCTCACCGGACGTGATGTCCGCAAGACACTGCTCGATGAGCCCGAGGTACTTCTCCCTGTCGTGCCGAAGGTGAAGTGCCGTCTCGAATTCCGGTGCAAGCAACGGAACAGGCTCGGGTTCGGCGCTCTCGATCTCCTCACCGAGCGAATCCAAGGCGTCGGCGACGGTCTGGAACCAGGCAGACGTCGTCGCGTCGCCGTACTCGGTCACGAGTGCCAGTGCGTGACAGTTGCCGGCCTCGTGGTCGAACACCAGCGCGCGATCTGCGAAGACCATCGATGCATCCGGTGTTGCGGAGGTGTGTACCAGTTGACCGCCGACGTCGGCTTTCAACTCGTACCCGAGATAGCCGATGTACCCCAGACCGAACGCGAAGGGCAGGTCGTGGAGAGCAGGTACGGCACGCTGTTTCAACTGGCCGTTCAGGTAGTCGAAGAAGGTCGACTCGAACGACTCCGTCGACCCATCGGGCCGGTGTACGTCCACCCGACGCTCGGCCACGCGGTACGTGAGGTATTCCGCGAGGGGGCCCGAGCAGTCACCCATGATGGTGAACCGAGAATCCGGCTCGACTGCAGAACTTCCGTCCAGCCAGAACGCGTTGGGGCCGGTCGCGTACAGAAGCTCGAAGACACGCCGTGTGTCGAAAGCTCCTTCGATGCAGCGGCTTTCGATCGAGTATCGAGACCGTGGGGGAGCAGCGGGAGCGTGCATGGTCTCGCGAGTGAGGTCGCGGAAGTTGGACAGTAGTTCGCGTCCGTACTCGGTGCTGATCGACTCCGGATGGAACTGCACGCCCCACATGGGACGGGACGTGTGACGGACGGCCATGACCAGGCCGTCGTCGGTCCACGCGCACGCCTCGAGCTCGTCGGGCAGGGAGGTGGCCGTCAAGGAGTGATAACGCACGACCGAGTACGGCGACGGGATACCGGCGAACAGACCGCTTCCGTCGTGGGTGATGTCGGAGAGCCTGCCGTGCATGGGTGTCGGCGCCAGGTCGACCTCGCCGCCGAGAAGATGACACAACGCCTGGTGACCGAGACACACACCCAGAATAGGTAGATCGAGTTCGGTGATCGCTCGCGCGCTGATGCCGAGGTCGTGGGGTGTACTCGGACGGCCGGGTCCGGGGGAGACGACGACGTTGTCGAAATCGCCGAGCGGCAGGGAATTCCAGTCGACGTCGTTGCGTACGACGACAGGTTCGATCCCGTTGACCTCACACAGCAAGCTGTAGAGGTTGTAGGTGAACGAATCGTAATTGTCGATCAGGAGGGTTCGCACGGGCATGGTGTCATCACCGGCCACGTTCGCCGACGGACACATCCGCATCGATGCTCTCGCGGTCGTCGATGATGAGATCCTCCACCCGGCACGCTTCGCCGATCAGGAGATCGTAGACGGAGGTCAGGAAATCTTCCGACAACCCGTGCTCTCGGGCGAATGCGCGTGCGCGGTCCTGCACTACCCCGACACGACCGGGCTGCATCATCGGAATGTCGAACTCACGCTTGACCAACGCAACCCGCGAGCAGATTTCGATGCGGTGCCGAATGGACTCGAGAATACGAGCGTCGAGAGCATCGAGCTCACCGCGTAGCGATTCGAGTTGACTGCCGGGCTCGTCGGTCACGTGTAGTTGCCCCCTCGTTCAGCAGTCCGGAACTGCGACTGTTTCGTGTATTCGCTCGATTGTTGATCGCATCGTCCCGCGGGTCCGTTACCTGCGAAAGACCGAACGAATCGTGTCAACAATAATGGCATCTTGTCTGCCTGAATTCACTTCCGAGGTGACGAATGTTGCTCTATTGCAGACCCCGGGGGATATAAACAGACTTTCGTTCCGAACAAAAGCAAAAAACCGCACCTGCCGAATGTTTTGCATTCGGCAGGTGCGGTTTGTCGGGACCGTGTGCGTGGATCAGGCGCCGCGCCGCTTGACCTTCAACAGGTCCATGCGCTCCTTCAGCAACTCTTCCAGTTCTTCGACCGACCGACGCTCGAGAAGCATGTCCCAGTGGGTACGGGGCGGCTTGACCTTCTTGGCCTCGGGAGCGGTGCCCTCGATGAGTGAGCCTTCCAAACCGTTACGGCACTGCCACGTTCCGGGGATTTCGGCGTCGTCCGCGAACGGGACATCGAACTCCTCACCGTTGTCGCAGCGGTAACGCGCAACGCGGCGTGGCGCAAGGTCGTGGTCGCGGTCGGTCTCGTAGCTCACGGCGCCGAGTCGGCTACCTCGTAGTACTCGATCTGCCATTGTGGCGTCCTCTCCCTCGATAGTGCGTGCTCGTCCGCAGCGCGCACTGCATTCGACTCACGGATGTACAACGCGCCGGCGCGGCGAATCGTTCCCGGCCACGGGCTCGACGTTCGCACGACACGAGCCGACCCGCAGACACGTTTGCGCCATTCTACCGCCAGACCGTCGTAGGCTCGTCGGCATGTCGGTGAAGTCGCGTCGCGTGCACGCTTGCGCTTGGTGTGGCCGGGACGTCGCCGACGGTGGCATGGGACGGCGCAGGCGGTACTGCAGGCAGTCGTGTCGGCAGCGTGCTTACGAACACAGGTCGGCGGTCAAGGGCACGTCGATTCCCGAGGACGCCGTGGTGCTGAGTGCGGACGAGGCATCCGCACTGATCGACCGCAACTTCGAGGTCCGGTGCGCAGCGGAGGATGTTGCGACGGCTGTGGCCGAGGGTGCGGGTGCGGACGAGCTCGCGCGGTTGTGCGGAGATCTCGTTGCCCTCGCTAGGGATGCCGAACGGCTGCGCTGACCGACGGCACCCGACGGTTCGTGACCATATAGTTGCGACGTCAACTACATGGGTTATCGTTGTTCGCGAACGTCCACCGCATCGTCGAAAGGCCTCCGTTGTCCGAAGTCACTCCGCGCCGGGTCTTGCTGGACAAAGCGAATCCAGACGTGTTCAAAGCTCAGCTGGCAGTGGCCAAAGCTGTTCGCACCGCGACCGGCACCGCGGGGATGGATCGACGGTTCGTCGAGTTGCTGAACGTTCGCGTGTCTCAGATCAACGGGTGCGCCTACTGTCTCGACGTTCATTCGACCGCCGCGCTGGAGGCAGGCGAAAGTGCTCAGCGGCTCGCGGTTCTACCGGCGTGGAGCGAGACATCACTGTTCAGCGACAAGGAGCGCGCAGCGCTCACCTTGGTCGAGTCCGTGACTCGGCTTCCTGGTTCCGTCGACCAGGACCGCGATTACGCTGCAGCGAGCAGTGTCCTGACCGAGGTCGAGATGGCTGCCGTCAGCTGGGTCGCGATAGCCATGAATGCGTTCAATCGAATCTCCATCGTGAGTCGGCATCAGGTTCGTCCGCACTCCGACACGACGTCGCCGAAAGGGAAATGATGAGCAACGAGCAGCACGACATCCGCGATCGTGTAGTCGTCTCGGAGGACACGGACGGGCGGCGTTACACGCTCGTACTCGACGGACACGTCATCGGATTCACCGAGTTTCGTGACCGCGGCGAGCAACGGATTTTCTTTCACACCGAAATCGACGACGCCTACGCCGGCCATGGTCTGAGTTCGGTTCTGGTGACTGCTGCCCTCGACGACGTCCGTGCGCGCGGACGTCGCATCGTTCCGGTGTGCCCGCTGGTGGCCAAGTTCTTGACCAAGCACGACGCGTACCAGGACATCACCGATGCGGTTACCCCGGACATCCTGGCGTATCTCCGGAATTGAGGCCGGTCCGCCGGGCCGATGTCCGGGGGTCAGTGTTCCCTGAGCGTGTCGATCAGCTCTGCTTTCCTCAGGTCGGAGTAACCCTCGATACCCAGTTCCTTGGCGCGTGACTTCAGCTCGTCGACGGTCCAGTCCTCGTACGAGCCCGATTCGCCACCCTTCGCGCCGATCGTGGAACGACCCTCGTTGGCGGCGGCATTGGAGATCCGCGCTGCCTTCTCCTTGGAATTGCCCTCCTCGCGCAGCTCCTCGTAGAGGTCCTCGTCCTTCAGCTGAGGCTGAGAGCTACTGGACTTGTCGGCCGCCATGTCTTCTCCTCGTCTCGTGTCCGGCAGCGTGCATCGCTGTCCGACACGAGATAACCGCTGCCCGCAGCCGTCAAACGGGCGCGTTCCTCAGACAGGGGTGGCAGTTGCAGGAAAGCGGTGAATCCACGGAGCAGCCTCTTCGATTTGCGCGGCAAGCCGAAGAAGAGCGCCGTCGGAGCCGAGGTGTCCGACGAATTGAACGCCGAGTGGTAAACCGTCCGAGGTCCAGTGGACCGGGACACTGATTGCCGGTCGGCCGGTGACGTTCGCGAGCTGGGTGTACGGCACCCACCCGAGGTTGTTCTGGACGACATCGTCGAGAATCCCTGTCAGATCCATGATCCGTCCAGCGCGAAGAACACCTGCCGCTCGCGCCGCGCGCTGCATCATCGGCGGAGTCGAGGCAGCACCGATGCGAAGCGGGGGAGTAGCCAAGGTCGGGGTGAGAAGAAAATCGAACTTTCGATGGAACGCTGCGAGCGACTGCGTGTAGACCTTCGTGTTCTCGAGCGCTGCTACCGGGGCCACGAATCCGGTGTGGCGACCGTACTCGGCCACGGCGAGCGTGTCCGCCTCGAAATCGGAATTCTTGGCACCGGTCCTGGCCTTGATCTCGGCTACCTGCGCGTACACCTGCGCGAACCAGATCGTCAGAAAGTCACGTGACAGTGCCCAGTCGTCGTACGGCTGAGGAACCTCTTCGACATGGTGGCCGAGTTCTTCCAGCAGCGCGGCCGCGTGTTCCACGGCCGCCACAGCCTCCGGATGCGGCGACGGATTCACGGTCGACGACGTGGACCATCCGATTCGAAGTCCGGTCGGGCGGGTTCTTATCGCGTCGACGAATCGCTCCGTAGGAAACTGCGCGAGGTAGCCGGCGCTCGGGTCCGGCCCGACGATGGCGTCGTAGAGGGCCGCACTGTCGCGGACCGTCCGGCTGACGACGCCCTGACTGACCATCCCGAACATGATTTCGCCGGTCTGTGGTCCGTACGGCGACAACCCCCGACTCAACTTCAGTCCGACGAGACCGTTGCATGCGGCCGGTATTCGTATGGAACCGCCGCCGTCGTTCGCGCCGGCCGCTGGAACGATCCCGGCGGCTACGGCGGCACCCGAACCACCCGACGAACCGCCGGGTGTTCGGTGCAGGTTCCACGGATTGCGAGCCGGACCCCAGTAGTCCGATTCCGTGACGCCCTTGGCGCCGAGTTCCGGTGTGTTGGTCTTACCGAAGACGACAAGACCTGCGTCGAGGAATCGCTGAGTGATCAACGAGTTCTCGGTCGCGATGTCGTCGGCAAGTGAACGCGACCCGTAGGACGTCGGGTATCCCTTGTATTCCTGTGCCAGGTCCTTCAGTAGAAACGGAACACCCGCGAACGGTCCGCGGCCGAACGTCTGCGCCGCGTCGTCTGCTGCGGAATCGGTTCGAGCCACGATCGAGTTGAGCTTGCCGTCGACGTCGTAGGCGCGTCGGCGAGCGAGTTCCAGCAATTGCGGTGCGGTGACCTCGCCGCCCGCCACCAAAGATGCGAGTTCGGTTGCGTCCTTGGACACGTACTCCTCGAGGTTCACGCGCCGATCCTACTGCCGACGACCAGCCTGGGGGCCGAAGTCGCCGCCAGAGTTCACTGAGTGCTCGCCCGAGATCGTCGTGACTGATTCCGGCAAACCGGTCGACCGACGGGCACAATGGTGGCGACCGCACGGAGAGTGCGGTCCGGGCAACGCGAGCGAAGGAATGTCATGGCTTTCTGGGACCAGTTGAAGGCGAAGGCCACCGAACTGAACGGGCAGTTGCAGACCAAGACCGTCCAGTTCAAGAACAAGGAGTTCGCGAACGGGAGCATGGCCATGTGTGCCCTGATCGCTGCGGCCGATGGCACCATCGATCCGGCCGAGCGGCAGAAGACAGCGGCACTGATCTCCGGCAACGAAGCGCTCAAAGTTTTTCCCGCCGAGGAGCTTCGCCAGAAGTTCGACTGGTACTGCGACAAGCTTGCCGGAGATTTCGACTTCGGCAAGGTGGAGGCAACTGCCACGATCGGCAAGTTGAAGGGCAAACCGGATCAAGCTCGTGCGGTGATCCAGATCGGCATCATCATCGGCGGTGCCGATGGACACTTCGACGATCACGAGAAAGCCGCTGTCAAGAACGCGTGCTTCGCCGTAGGAATCGACCCAAGCGAATTCGAACTTTGACTAGTCTCCGCAGCTAGTCTGATGCAATGAGCACTGACGAGGATCCGGATCACCTCGAATGGAACGGTAAGGCGCGCAACGAAACTCCCACTCAGCAGCTCGACAGAAACTGGCTCGCACTGTTGCAGGAGCTGCGGGTCGTCCAGACCGGCGTCCAGCTGCTGACGGGATTTCTGCTCACCTTGCCGTTCCAGAGCCGCTTCGACGATCTCTCTTCAGCGGGTCACGTCGTATATCTCGTGACCGTATCGGCGTCGATTCTCGCGACGATACTGCTGGTTGCGCCGGTGGGCATGCATCGATTGCTGTTTCGTCAGCGTGCAATCGGTGTATTGGTGCGAGTGGGCAACACGCTCGCGATCAGCGGCATCGTGATGCTGGGTATCACGTTGATCGGAGCTGTTGCCTTGACATTCGAGATAGTCCTCGGCCTGAGTGCGGCTTTACCGGCGGCCGTCGTGGTCGCGGTGATCATGATCGGATTCTGGTTCGTTCTGCCTCGCGCATACCGGAAGACATGACGCGACGCGTGACGGCGACCGCGACAACCCGTAAGTTTCGTCACTGTGACGAAATAACAGAGAGTGGCACGATTACAGGGAAGCGGCCAAGGTTCCGAGTCGGAGGTCGCGCTACCACGAGGAGACGGTTCCGGCCTGCGAGCCGAATCATGGCGCACGGATCGACCCAAGGGTGCACGCGGACGCTGGAAGGCATCAGCCAGCACACGGCGCAGTTAGGACGATCGTCGATCCGGTTCGAAGGCGGGCACATGTACGCGCAACGGATCGGTCGATCACTGGGTGCTCATCCGGGCGTACACGCTGGTCGCGGTTTTGCCGATAATCTACATTATGTCAATTCAA
This sequence comes from Rhodococcus sp. 14-2470-1a, assembly GCF_002259425.1. Lineage (NCBI taxonomy): Bacteria > Bacillati > Actinomycetota > Actinomycetes > Mycobacteriales > Nocardiaceae > Rhodococcus > Rhodococcus sp. 14-2470-1a. The sequence goes on along the minus strand of NZ_NPFZ01000033.1, from coordinate 963 downwards.
GTGCTGCATGTTGCATCGGATCAATCTTCCGACTGCCGCCACCGTTCACGTACGACTCACGTCCACATCCGTCCACAGTGCTGCAATCTCGAAGCTTGCGGTTGCAATCGAACCGCAATCGACGAAAGGTACTGAATGAGCCAACACCCGTTCATACTTCCCACACCCAAGGCGCATAGAGAAACGTCACGACACCATCGACGTCTATCGGTCGGCTGAGTCACCCGAACCAGCGCGTGTGAAACAACCGATTGTTGTCTTCGTACACGGCGGGCCACGCCCTCCCGGCGTTCACGACTGGCGGCCACGGGACCACCCCATGTATGTGGGCTACGGATCGATCGTCGCCGAGCGAGGTGCCATCGGCGTCACCGTTCAACATCAGATGGACACCCTGGCGCACTGCAGATCAGCTGCGGAGGAAGTCGCGGCTGGCGTCGAACTCGCCCGGACGCTACCCGGAGTGGACCGCGACCGGGTCGCCCTCTGGTTTTTCTCCGGAGGCGGACTGCTCACTACCGATTGGCTGAGGGACCCGCCATCGTGGCTGACGTGCATCGCGCTCACCTACCCGGTGCTGGACACCGTCCCGGAATGGGGCGTCGATCCGCACGTCGACCCTGTCGGTGCGATCCGAAGCGTCGGCCGGCTCCCGATCTTGCTCACCAAGGTGGGGCGAGAGCGACCGGAATTCATCGCCGGCGTCGACGCTTTCATCACGGCCGCAGCGGAAGCCGAAGCGGAACTCGACATCATCGACGTACCCGAGGGCACTCACGGATTCGACATGTTCGACGATTCGCCGGAATCACGCGATGCAGTGACCACCGCCATCGAATGGGTGCTGACCACAACGACACGCGATGTCAATGGCCAAGATGAAGTCCCCGCTGGTGGCCAAGTAAAAGTCCCCACCCCGTGTTGATGTTTCCGGTTGGTCAGGGGCGGTCCTTTCGGTGTTGT